>NZ_LJFZ01000001.1:0-378712 GCF_001420875.1 Frankia sp. AvcI1
CCGCTGAAAGCATCTAAGCGGGAAGCCTGCTTCGAGATGAGGTCTCCCACAGGGTAGCCTGGTAAGGCCCCCGACTAGATGATCGGGTTGATAGGCCGGAGGTGGAAGTGCGGTGACGCATGGAGCTGACCGGTACTAATAGGCCGAGGGCTTGTCTTCGAAGGTGCTACGCGTCCACTGTGCGGTTCCCAGCTGTATGGCCGGCTGGGTGCTGGTTGTATAGTTGAATAGTGTTTCGGTGGTTTTGGCGAAGGGGAAACGCCCGGTCTCATTCCGAACCCGGAAGCTAAGCTCTTCAGCGCCGATGGTACTGCATGGGGGACTGTGTGGGAGAGTAGGACGCCNCCGGACTTACACAAAGTGTGGGGTTGCCTTTCGAGGCAACCCCACACTTGTTTTTTGCGTGGGGATTCTCCCGGCGGTCGGCTGAGGCCCGATCGCTGTACTTCGATGGCCGCCGGGCGCCGCGCCGGTCGTGGTCCGGTCGGTAGGGAGTCGGCGCCGTCGCGGTGACGCGTCCGGCTGGAAGCTTCCGCGTGGGGCATACCCCGTACTGTGGACATCGCTGCGCCATCCCGCGGATCCGCGGCCGGATTCCCGTCGAGGTCTCCTCCGATGCCGCGGCTGGGCCGCGCCGGAGCAGATCGGCGGGGCCCATGCCCTGCAGGCACAGCACACATCAGATCCGCGGCCGCCGACCGCGGCGCAGGCGGGACGAAGGGGAACGGCCGGTCATGGCGAGGGAAGACACAGCGAACGAGCGTGGCGCATCGGTGCCGCACGCTTCCGACCGGCCCCAGCGGCGCGACCGGGAGCCTGGGCGGAGCGCCACCGCGTCGCGGTCGGGAGCGCCGCGTTCGGGCGCCGGCCGAGGGCAGGGCGCCGGCCGCGGCAGCTGGTCCGGCGATGCCGCCAGCGGCGCGGGCCGAGCCAGGTCCGGACAGGTCCGGCGGCTGACCGACGCCGCCCCCGGTCGAGGCGCGCGCCCGACCGGGTCAGACCGCCGTTGGGCCGACCGCGCGGAGGGCGACGGCGGTGGGCATGGTCGCCGGGACGCGCCGGCCTGGCGGCCGCGGGCTGCCGGCGACTCCGCGGGCGGTGCGGACCGAGGCGCCCGTTTCCCGCGTACCGACCGCCCGCGGGGTGACCGTCCGCAGGGTGGGCAGGATTCGGCTGGCGGCGACCGCTTCGCTCGGCGCGGGCCGGCCGAGGCGTCCTATGGTGCCGGCCGGCCCCGTGATGACCGGGCCGGCGGGGGCCGGCCGGGTGCCGGCTTTCGTGCAGGCGCGGGTAGTAACGGTGACGGACGTGCGGGCGGGGCGACGCGCGGGGGCGGCGCCGGCCGTGCGGGACAGGCCCCGGGACGGATGACGGCGGAGTCGGCATGGCGGACCCGTCGTGGCCGGCCGGGTGCCGACGACAGGACCGCCTCCGGCGGCCACCGCACCGGTGCCCCGGAGGCACGGCGCCGCCCGTTCCGGGATCCTTCGCAGGACCGCAACGACCGTCCTGACGACAGGTCCCGCGGTGGTGACGCCGCCCGTCGTGATGACGCCGGGCGCCGTGATGACACCGCCCGCAGGTACGGCGCGGCCGGTGCCTCCGGGCGCGGCCTCGACCGGCGCGGTCCGGATCAGACCCCGCCGGAGCGGGGTATGGCGCACGGGCGCGTGCAGGCCGAGCGGCCGTCGCGTTCCGAGGGCGCCGCCGGCCGCGGCGGGTGGCAGCGAAGCGAGTCCGGACAGGGACGCGGAGGGCCCGCGACCCGTTCGTGGACCGGCGGGCAGCGGCCGTCCACCGCGACCCGAACGCCGTTCGAACGGCCGCGGGTCGCCGGTGGCGAGCGGCCGCCCCGTCAGGGCCAGGACCAGCGCGATGGCCGGGAGCAGCGGCCGTGGGAGCGCGGCCGGGAGCGGATGGCACCGGACCGGGGTCCGTCGGGGCGTGACGGCCGACCCGACAGGTGGTCGGCCGGCCGGCCGGCGGGCGCGCGGCCCGCCGACGCCACTGCCGGTGACGATCGTCGTGACCCACCGACCGCGCCCCGATCAGCCGCGCCCCGATCAGCCGCGACGGACGGCGCCGAGCGACGCGAGTACCGCGAGCAGCGGCCGTGGCGCGCCGGGGCTGGCTCCGGCGCCCCCGATGCGGGTGCCCGAGGTGCAGGTGCGGGTGCAGGTGCTCGAGGCGCTGGGGCCGGCGCTCGCGGGGCGGGTGCTCGGGCCGCGGGCGGTCGTGGGGAACGCGACGGTGCGCCGGGCGCGCGGGGTACCGGTGCCCCCCGAGGCGCCGCGGCGCGCGGTGTGGGCCAGGGGCGCGGGGCCCCGCAGGGACGCGGCGGGCGACCGGGTGGACCTGGCCGTCCCGATGATCGGCGAGGGGACCGCCCGGATCGGTCGGCCCGGCCGGAGCGCACCGACGTCGGCAGCCGCCGGCCCCGGGTGCAGACCCCGCCGCTGCCCGACGAGGCCCGCGCGGACATGCTCGATCATGACGTCCGCCGCTCGCTGCGGGGTCTGCCGACGAATCTGGCGGACACCATCGCCCGGCATCTCGTCGCGACCGCGCTGCTGCTCGACGACGATCCGGCCGCGGCCCTCGCCCATGCACAGGCCGCCGCCGATCGGGTGCCCCGCCTTCCCGCCGTGCGTGAGGCGGTCGGCATCGCGGCCTACCACGCCGGCGAGTACGCCACGGCGCTCGTCGAGCTGCGGGCGGCCCGGCGGATGGACGGTTCGGGTCACAACCTGCCGTTGATGGCGGACAGTGAGCGCGGCCTCGGCCGGCCCGAGCGGGCCATCGCCTACCTGCGCGACCCGCAGGCCGACGAGCTGGACCCGGCGGCCCGCGCCGAGATGCTGATCGTGATCTCCGGAGCGCGACGCGACCTGGGCCAACCGGAGGCCGCCGTCGTCCTGCTGCGTGACCTCGCCACCGCGAAGGGTGCGCCCGCGCCGTGGGCTCCGCGGCTCTGGTACGCCTACGCCGAGGCGCTGCTGGCCGCCGGCCGTCCCGAGGAGGCGGCCCGGTGGTTCACCTCTGCCGCGGCCGTCGACGACGGTGAGACGGACGCGGCCGCTCGCGCCTACGAAATCGTCACCGGCCAGCCGATGCCCGAGGACGCGGACGCGGTCTCTGCGGAAGACGTCGACTCTGCGGAAGACGTCGACTCCGAGACGGTTGACGCCGTCGAACTGCTGGGAAGCGCGCCGACAGCCGCCGATCAGCAGGGCCTGGTGGGCCCTGTCGGTCCGGGCGACTCCTCCACCTCGGGCGCCACCGACACGGAGGAGGGAGACGCCGCCGCAGTGGTGGTGAATCCGGACGACTCTGTGGAAGCGGATTCGGCGGCGGCGGTGGAGCAGACACACGGCCCGTCACAAACCGGTTGACGCACAGACAGGTTTGACGCACAGGCCAGTTGACGCACAGGCCGGTTGGTTGCGGCGCGTTGAGCACGGTAGGGGCCCGCAGATCGTGCACAACGCACCGCAGTCGGCTTCCCAGGCCGGTTTGACGCCGGTCAGGCGTCCAACGGGCGCAGGACGAGGCCTGTGCGCGGCTTCGGGGTGAACAGCGNCGACTTGCGGGGCATGCGCTCCCCGGCCTCGGCGACCGCGGTCACGTCCGCGACGGGGGTCGGGTTGAGCAGCAGCGCGGTCCCGCCGGCGGCTGCGGCCGCGGCGATCGCGGCCGGCGCGTCGTGGTGGTAGTCGACGACGCCGACCGTGTCCGCGAGTCCCCAGACGTCCACGATGAGCCCCAGGTGGGCGACGGTGACGTCGAGCCGGCGGAAGGCGGCGGAGCGGCCGGCCGGCAGGCTGCGGGCCAGCAGGTCCGCGGCGGGCTCGGTGAGCAGGTAGGCGGAGGTGCCGTCGGTGACGACGAAGGCATGCCCGCTCTGTCCGGCCTGGGCCAGTTCGTCGAGCAGCTGATCCGGGTCGAGGCCACCCGGGCGCCCGGCGGCGGAGCCCGAGGCCGACCAGGCGGTGCCCGCCTGCTCGGTGCCTGCCTGCTCGGTGCCGGCTGGCCTGGTGTCGGCTGGCCTGGTGTCGGCTGATTCGGTGCCGGCTGGTTCGGCGGCCGCGACGTCCGGGCCGGCGAGCCGGCGGACGGTGAACGCGGCGGCGGCCCGGCGCACCGCGGCGGCGAGGTCCAGGCCGGTCACCGCCCGGTGGATGGCGTGTACCTGCGGGCCGGAGACGGTCGCGTCCACGAGGAAGGCGAGGCCGAAGTCCCACGGACCCGAACCGTCCCCGGCCGCGTGGCGCTCCGCCTGGTACTGCCGGTACGTGGCGTAGCGGTGGTGCCCGTCGGCGATGACGGCCCGCCGAGGCANCAGGTCGGCCGCCACGGCGGTGAGCACCGTCGGGTCGTCGATCGCCCAGAGCCGGTGGGTCACCCCGTCGTCGGTGGTGGTCTCGACCTGCGGGGGAGTCGCGACCAGTTCGCCGACGACCCGGCTGGTCTCGCCGCCGCCGGAGTACAGCAGGAAGATGGGCTCCAGGTTGGCGCGGGTCGCCCGGGTCAGCGCCAGCCGGTCCGAGACCGTCCCCGCCATGGTGTTCTCGTGCGGCAGGATGATCCCCGCCTCCGGGTCGGCCAGGGCGACGGCGCCGATCAGCCCCCGCTGGACGTGGCCGTCCTGTTCCTCCTCGCAGACGTAGACGGACGCCCTGTCGTCCCGGCGCAGCACCCCGCCGTCGAGCCATTCCCGCAGCGTGCGGGCGGCGCCGTCGTAGTCGTCGCCGGGCAGGATGAGCCNCACCACGTTGTGGGCGTCACGGGCCTGCAGCTGGGCGCGCTCGGCGTCGTCGATCACGTCGTAGGGCGNCGAGGTCAGCGCGGCGAGAGCCGGCCCCGAGGCGGGGAAGCGCGCCGCCCGGAACGGGACGAGCACGAGTCCCGCGGGAACGGGGACGGGATGATCGGCATGCGGCATGAGCCGCATCGTAGGACCCGCCCGGTGCCATCCGACCGATGCGGGGGGCCCGCCGGCCGGGTGGGGTGGCGCCGGCGGCCCGTAGGTGGGTGTCGCCGCGAACCGCCCGGCTCGGTCGCCGTGAGGCGCGGGGCGTGGTGTGTCCGGCCGGGACGGTGAGGTCGCGGGCCACCGGAAGTGATCATTATCCGATCCGGGGGCGTCCCGGCGGGCTTTGCGGCGACACTGGAGACNGGAGCATCACCATCCTCGCTGGTGGGAGGTGTGGTTACGAAGCGTGATTCCCGGGTCTCGGAATCACGGTTGGTGGACCTGCTGGGCGCGGCAGGGCCGACGCGGTGCGGGCGCCCGGCGGCAGCGTAGGTGTTCGTCCAGGTCGTGGAGGTGAAGATGGTCGACAAGACCGGCCGCCCGGAAGAGACTCCGGACGAGGGCGCCCCGACGGACAGCGTCCGCCCGGGGCCGGCAGGCGAGGTCTACGACTGGTACACCCGCGGGATGGCTCTGCTGGGCCACGGGGACGCCAACGCCGCGGTGCAGCTGCTCGCGCACGCCGTCGCGNCCGAGCCCGCCTCGCCGAGCGTCCGCGAGGCGCTGGGCCGCGCCCAGTTCAGCGCCGGGCAGTACGTCGCCGCCCGGGAGACCTTCGCCTGGATCGTCGACCGTCACCCTACCGACGACTACGCGCAGTTCGGCCTCGGTCTGTCCGCCCGCAAGATCGGCGACCTCCGCGCGGCCGTCGAGCACCTCGCGCTGGCGGTGGCGATGCGTCCGGACATCCGGCACTACGGGATCGCGCTGCGCGGTGCCCGCGCCGCCCTGGCCCGGGCATGACCGATCGNCTGCCGGCGACGGTCCGGCGCCACCGCCCCCCGCGGCCGGCAGGCCCGCGACCAGCGCAACCCCCGGAGAGTTCGCCGTGTCCCCAGATCTGACCGCCGGCCTGGTGGCCGAGCCCCGCGACGCGGCCGGGGCCGGCCCGCTGCGCGGCACGGACCGGCCGCTCGCCGACCTGTTCGACGTCGCCCTGATGGATCTCGACGGGGTGGTGAACCGCGGTGCGGCGGCGGTGCCGCACGCCGCGGAGGCGATCGCCGCCGCGGGCCGCCGCGGCCTGCGCACCGTCTACGTCACCAACAACGCCCTGCGCCCGCCGGCGGAGGTCGCCGATCGGCTGACCGGGTTCGGCGTGCCGGCGCGGGCCGCGGACGTGGTCACCTCCGCGCAGGCGGCGGCGCACGTCCTCGCCGAACGGCTGCCCGCCGGCGCCCGGGTGCTCCTGCTCGGCGGGCGTGGGCTGCGCCAGGCGCTCACCGAGGAGGGGCTGACCCCGGTCGACTCCGCCGAGGACGCCCCCGTGGCCGTCGTCCAGGGATTCGACCCCGACCTCACCTACGCCCGCCTGGCCGAGGCGTCCTACGCGATCCGGGCCGGAGCCTGGTGGGTCGCGAGCAACGCCGACCGGACGGTGCCGACCGAGCGTGGCATCGCCCCCGGCAACGGCGCCGTCGCCGCGTTCCTGCGCGCCGCGACCGACCAGGAGCCCCTGGTGACCGGCAAGCCGGAGGCGGCGATGCACCGCGAGTCGATGCGGCGCAGCGGCGCCCGCACCCCGGTGATCGTCGGAGACCGGCTCGACACCGACATCGAAGCCGGGACCCGGTCGTCCACGCCCACGCTGCTGGTCTTCACCGGGGTCACGACGCCGTCGGAGCTGCTCGCCGCGCCGCCGGAGCACCGCCCGACCTTCCTGGCCGCCGACCTGCGGGGCCTGCTGCGGCCCGCGCCGCCGGTGCGGGCGCTGCCGGCGGCCGGCAAGCACGCTGCCGCCTGCGGCGGATGGGTCGCCCGCGTCGAGGACGGCGAGCTGCGCTGGACGGCGGACGGTGTGGATGCGGGCGACCAGCGGGCCGAGAGGGTCGAGAAGGTCGAGAAGGACGAGAAGGACGAGGGGGACGGCCTCGACGCGCTGCGGGCCGCGTGCGCGGCGGTCTGGTCCGCCACCGACGTGGGCATCGCCGTCCACGCGATCGCGGCCGAACGGCCCCCGGGCTGCGCGGATCTGGTCGCACCCGCCGCCGCGTCCTGACCCCGGCAGCACGAGCGCGGCGGCACCGTCCGCCCTCCCTCAGTCCGGTTGGAAGAACGCCAGCATCTTCCGGCTGGCGTCCGGCGCCATCAGGATTTCCTGGGCGCGCGCGGACTGCTGGGCGGCGGCGCTGGTGCGTGCGAACATCTCGCGTTCGTATTCCCGGACGGCGGCGGGAAAGTCGTCCGGGTGCGCGGCCAGCGCGAGGCCGAGCAGGGCGCCGTCGAGCAACGCCATGTTGGCGCCCTGCCCCACCGGCGGCATCAGGTGCGCGGCATCGCCGAGCAGCGTCACGCCCGGCCTCGACGGCCAGGTCAGGCCGACCGGGAGCGTGGTGATCGACCGTGGCAGGATCGTGTCGTCGCAGGCTGCGATCAGTGCGGTGAACCGTGGGTCCCAGCCGGNGAACAGCTCGATCAGCCGCATCCGGGCGGCGGCCGGGTCGCCGAACGGAATGCCGCTGGCCGCGAACCAGTCCTCGGCGGTGTGGAAGCTGAGGTAGATGCGTACGCGNCCGTCGCCGTTCCGCTGCGCCGACAGGGACTGCCCGTTGCCGAGCACCCAGTAGTTGCCGCGCCCCACCATCGCCGCGAGATCGGGATGAGTACGGTCGATGTCGGGAATGCCGAGCTCGACGACGTTCTGGCCGGTGTGCACTGGTCGGGTGTCGGTGAGCAGCGCGCGGACCCGGGAATCCGCGCCGTCGGCGCCGACCAGCAGGTCATACGTCGCACTGCTGCCGTCGGCGAAGTACAGCACGCCATCGTCGGCGGAGGTGAAGGCGCGGCCCCAGCGCACCGCGTGTTCGGGCAGAGAGTCCAGCAGCAGGTTGCGCAGATCTACACGGTCGACCTCAGGTCGTTCGAGCGGGGCGTCGTCGGGCGTGTCCTGCTGCAACAGCAGGGTGCCGTCTGGCTCGAGAAGTCGCAGGTCCTGGCCTTCGGGACGGGCAATCGCGTGGAACTTGTCGATCAGGCCGNCCTCCCGCAGCGCCCGCTGCCCGGTCCCGGAATGCAGATCAANCATGCCGCCCTGCCCCCGCGCGCCGCGCGCTGATTCACGTTCGTACACGACGGCGTCAATACCGTTCACATACAGCACACGGGCAAGAGCCAGGCCGCCCAGGCCGGCTCCAATGACGGCGATGGTCATGGCTACCTCCGATGCACCGTATCGGTGCATGCACCGTATCGGTCCTGATCGGTGGGCGGCCGCAGCTCGGGCCGCAGGCGTTGGCCAGGATGACGCTGTGGTAGCCGTACGGGAGTCGGCGTGGGATGCGCGGTCAGAGCAGCGAGCGGNCCCTGAGCAGGTCGCGCACGCTCGCGTCCACCTTCAGCCGGCCGCTCGTCCAGGCGGACAGCACCGACAGTCGACCCTCCGTCACCGCGATCAGGTCGTCGCTGTTCACGGTCAGGGTGATCTGGGCGTCGTCGCGGTGACCCTCGCCGAGGTCGCGCAGGCAGCCGTCGCGCAGCTCGCCGGAGAAGGCGGTCCCCAGATCCGGGATGCGNCAGACGATCGTGCGGTCGGGGGTCCGAGGCGGGCGGCCCTCGGCGGCGAGCCTGTCCAGACGGTCGGCGATGCTACGGAACGCGATCTCACACTGTGACCTGTCGGCCATCGGGAGCTCCGGCCTCCTTCGGGTCGGTTCGGGGCCGCCCGTCGGCGGGGGCCCTCCCATGGTGCCTTCCGCGGGGCGGCAGGCGACGCTCGCCGGGCGCGTGGCCGGCGAAGGTGGCGGGGACGCGGGCGGCCGGGGCGCGGGCGGCCCCGCGGCGGTCATGAGATACGTCGCATGACCCATGTCGCGCGGGAGCGTCGCATCATCGACGGAAAGTGCGGGAGGCTGACAGAGTGAGCATCGAGAACCTGCCCGCCGAGATCCGCGACGCGCTCGCGCGGCTGGACACCCTCGACGTCGTGGCGACGTCGGCACATGTGGAGGTCTTCGAGGAGATGAACCGCCGACTGGCCGACGCCCTGGCCGACCTGGACGGGTCGGGCGGCGGCGCGGCAGCCGAGGTCGATCGGGCGCAGCCACGGCCGGGTCCGGTCCGGCCGGTTCGGTGAGTCGGGCAGGGGGCGTGGTGTCCCGTCGCGTACGTCTGGACAGCGAGCTCGTCCGGCGTGGCCTCGCCCGCTCGCGGGAGCAGGCCGTGGCCGCGATCAGCGCCGGCCGCGTCCTGGTCGGCGGCATCCCGGCCACGAAGGCCGCCACCGTCGTCGACGGCACCACGTCGATCNCCGTGTCCGCCGGCGATGACCCCGGCTGGGCGTCGCGCGGCGCGCACAAGCTGCTCGGCGCCTTCGCCGCCTTCGGCGTCCCCGCTTTCGACGCCGTCCCCGACGCCGTCGCCCCCGCTGACGGCATCACCGCCGCTGACGCCGTCTTCGGCCCGGACGCCCCTGACGCCGGCGCCACGCCGGCCGAGGTGGCCACGCCGGCCGAGGTGGCCACGCCGGCCGGGGTGGTTACGCCGGCCACGCCGGCCGGGGTGGTTCCGGGTGCGTCGTTGGTGGTGGCCGGGCGGCGCTGCCTCGACGTCGGCGCGTCCACCGGGGGCTTCACCGACGTGCTGCTGCGCCACGGCGCGGCGTCGGTCGTCGCGGTCGACGTCGGCTACGGCCAGCTGCTGTGGCGGCTGCGCTCGGATCCGCGGGTGCGGGTGCTCGACCGGGTCAACGCCCGCGCGCTGACCCCGGCCGAGGTCGGCGAGCCGGTCGAGCTGGTCGTCGGGGACCTGTCGTTCATCCCGCTGCGCCTGGTGCTGCCGGCGCTGCGTAGCTGCGCGGCGCCGGACGCCGACTTCGTGCTCCTGGTCAAGCCGCAGTTCGAGGTGGGGCGCGAGCGGCTCGGCGCCGGCGGCGTGGTCCGCGATCCGGCGCTGCACGCCGAGGCGGTGCGTGACGTCGCGGCCGTGGCGGGCGGGCTCGGCCTCGGCGTGCGGGGGGTGACCGCGAGCCCGCTGCCCGGCCCGGCCGGCAACGTGGAGTACCTGCTCTGGCTCGCCGCGGGCGCGCCGCCCCTCGACGACGACGCGCTCGCCCACGCGGTCGAGACCGGTCCCGCCGGAGGCCGCCCGGAGCGTCCGGCATGACCCGGGAGATCCTCGTCGTCACCCATCCACGCCGTTCGATCGTGCGGGAGAGCGCCCAGCGGGTGATCGAGGGGCTGGCCGCCGCCGGGGTGTCGCCGCGGGTGCTGCGCGACGAGGCCGAGCAGCTCGACCTGACCGGGGCGAACGTCGTCCCGCACGACGCGGACGCCGCCGTCGGGGTGGAGATGGTGCTCGTCCTCGGCGGCGACGGCAGCCTGCTGCGCGGCGCGGAGTTCGCCCGCGGCGCCGACGTGCCGCTGCTCGGCGTCAACCTCGGTCACGTCGGTTTCCTCGCCGAGGCCGAACCGGACGCGCTGGAGTCCACCATCGACCACGTCGTCCGCAAGGACTACACGGTGGAGGACCGGATGACCGTCGATGTGACCGTCCGCCGCCGCGGCGAGGTCACCTACTCCGGCTGGGCGCTCAACGAGATGTCGCTGGAGAAGGCCGAGCGGGCGCGGATGCTGGAATGCGTCCTGGAGATCGACGGCCGCCCCCTGTCCCGGTGGGGCTGCGACGGGGTGATCTGCTCGACGCCCACCGGGTCGACGGCGTACGCGTTCTCCGTCGGTGGCCCGGTGATGTGGCCGGGGGTCGAGGCGCTGCTCGTCGCCCCGATCAGCGCGCACGCGCTGTTCGCCCGGCCGCTCGTGCTCGCGCCGAGCGCGACCGTCGCCGTGGAGATCCTGGAGCCGGTGCCCGGCGTCCTCTACTGCGACGGGCGGCGCCTCGTCGAGGTGCCGCCCGAGTCGCGGGTCGAGGTCGTGCGCGGCCGGCGGCCGGTGCGCCTGGCCGTGGTGCGCCCGCTGCCGTTCACCGACCGGCTCGTCGCCAAGTTCGACCTGCCCGTGGCGGGCTGGCGGGGCCGCAACGAGCGCTGAGCGGCCGTCGGACCCGGTCGGGTGGACTCGGGCAGGTTCGGGTCCGGGTCCGGGTTCGGGTTCGGCTTCGGCTTCGGGTCCGGCTCCGGCTTCGGGTGCGGGCCGGGCCCGGTGTCGGTTGTAGACAGTTGTTGACGGTTGAGGATGTCGGCGGACCCGGTGGGGCGGCTAGAGTTCGGGGCGTGCTCGAGGAGATTCGCATCCGCGGCCTCGGGGTCATCGACGACGCTGCCCTCGATCTCGCCGCCGGCCTGACCGTGGTCAGCGGCGAGACCGGCGCCGGCAAGACGATGATTGTGCAGGGCCTGGGCCTGCTCACCGGCGGCCGGGCCGACTACGGCCTGGTCCGGCCCGGGGTGGAGCGGGCGTTCGTCGAGGGGCGCCTGCTGATCCCGCCGGACTCCGCGGTCGCCGAGCGGGTCCGCGACGTCGGCGGCGACCTCGACGACGATCCCGGCGGCGCCGTCCTCGTCGTCGGGCGGACGCTGACGTCGGAGGGCCGGTCCCGGGCGCAGGTGGCGGGCCGCTCGGTGCCGGCGAGCCTGCTCGCGGAGATCGCCGAGGATCTTATCGCCGTCCACGGCCAGTCCGAGGCGCAGCGGCTGCTGCGCCCGTCCACGCAGCGTGTGGCGCTGGACCGCTTCGCCGGCGACGCCGTCGCCGGGCCGCTGACCCGCTACGGCGTGGTCTACACGGAGCTGAACCGGGTCAGCCGGGCGCTCGCGGAGGTCACCGAACGATCCCGCGAACGCGAGCAGGAGGCGGAGCTGCTGCGGATCGGCCTGGCCGAGGTGGAGCGGGTCGAACCGGCGCCGGGGGNGGACGTCACCCTCGACGCGGAGCTGACGAAGCTCGAACACGCCGAGACGCTCGTGCGCGCCGCCCGCATGGCCCACGCGGCGCTGATCAGCGACCCCGCGTCCGGCTCCGACGACCCCGGCGCCGTCGATCTGGTCTCCGCCGCCCGCCGCGTCATCGCCGGCGACGCCGACCTCGATGCCGACCTCGCCGCGCTGGGTGCCCGGCTGACCGAGGTGAGCATGCTGCTCACCGACGTCGCCGCCGACCTCGCCTCCTACGCCGAGAGCATCGACGCCGACCCTGAACGCCTCGCCGACGCCCAGGACCGCAAGGCCGCCCTGACCGGCCTGACCCGCGCGCACGGCACCGACATCGACGGCGTGCTCGCCTGGGCCGACCAGGCCGGCCGCCGGCTGCTGGAGCTCGACGGCGCCGGCGAGAGCGCCGAGGCCCTCACGGCCCGCCGCGACGAGCTGACCGCGGAGCTCGCCCGGCTCGCCGTCACGGTCAGCGACGCCCGGCGCGCCGCCGCGGCCCGCTTCGGCGCGGCCGTCGCCGCCGAGCTCGCCGGTCTGGCGATGCCCCGCGCCCGCGTCGAGGCCGCTGTCGCCCAGCGCGACGATCCCGCCGGCCTGCCCGTCGGCGACCGGCGCCTCGCCTTCGGCCCCTCCGGCGTCGACGACGTGGAACTGCGCCTCATCCCACATCCCGGCGCCCCGCCCCGGCCGGTGCAGAAGGGCGCCTCCGGCGGCGAGCTGTCCCGGGTGATGCTCGCCATCGAGGTCGTCCTCGCCGCCGACGACGCCGGTTCCACGATGGTCTTCGACGAGGTCGACGCCGGCGTCGGCGGGCGCGCGGCCGTCGAGATCGGCCGCCGCCTGGCCCGCCTCGCCCGCACCCACCAGGTCATCTGCATCACCCACCTGCCGCAGGTCGCCGCGTTCGCCGACCGCCATCTCGTCGTCCACAAGGCCGACGACGGCTCGGTCACCCGCAGCGGCGTCATCACCCTCGACGACGCCGGCCGCGTCCGCGAACTGTCCCGGATGCTTGCCGGCCAGGAGGAGAGCACGCTGGCCCGCGGCCACGCCGAGGAACTCCTCGCCGCCGCCGCCGCCGACAAGGCCCGCCCGTAGGTCAGGGCCCGGCCGTAGCGTGCGGACTTGTCTTAGCGCGCGCTCCAACACCTAGGGTTGCCGCTGACGGCGCACGGACCCGGCGGGCAGGGAGTAGCGGCATGCACGAGGTCAACCTTGGTGGACTGAACGTCTCGGCCCAGGGGCTCGGCTGTATGGGAATGAGCGAGTGGTACGGCGCCACCGACTGGGACGAGTCGATCGCGACCATCCACCGCGCGCTCGATCTGGGCGTCACGTTTCTGGACACCGCCGACGTCTACGGGGCCGGGCACAACGAGGTGCTGGTCGGACGGGCCATCCACGACCGGCGGGACCAGGTGCAACTGGCCACCAAGTTCGGCATCGACCGCTCCGCCGGCGACGGCGCCCGGGTCGTCCGCGGGGAGCGGGCGTACGTCCAGCGGGCCTGCGACGCCTCGCTGCTGCGGCTCGGCGTGGACGTCATCGACCTGTACTACCTGCACCGGCCGCCGCAGACCGCCGAGATCGAGGAGACGGTCGGGGCGATGGGCGAACTCGTCGCGCAGGGCAAGGTGCGTTACCTCGGGCTGTCCGAGGTCGACGGCGCGCTGCTGCGGCGGGCGCACGCCGTGCACCCGATCGCGGCGGTCCAGAGCGAGTACTCGCTGTGGACGCGCGATCCCGAGACGTCCGTCCTCGACGCGCTGCGCGAGTTGAACGTGGGGCTGGTGCCCTACTCCCCGCTCGGCCGGGGCTTCCTCACCGCGACCGTCGACGGCTCCGATCTCGGTGCGCTCGACTTCCGGGCGCGCAGCCCGCGTTTCGTCGGGGCGGCCGGCGAGGCCAACCGCGCGATCGTGCAGGCGGTCGTCGACATCGCCGCCCGCAGGAACGCCGCTGCGGCCCAGGTCGCCCTCGCCTGGGTGCACGGGCAGGCCGGGCGGCTCGGCGTCCCGGTGGTGCCGATCCCCGGCACCAAGCGCCGCCGCTGGCTGGAGCAGAACGCCGCCGCCCTCGACCTCACCCTGGACGCCGACGACCTGGCGGTCCTCGACGCCCTCGACGCCCAGGTGGTCGGCGCCCGCTACTGACCTCCCATGTCCCTGGTGGAATGCCATCCGCGAGTCTGCCAACGCCGCCTTCCCGCTTATCCGGAGGGATAAACCGGACACGAAGGCCTCTGGATAAGCAGGAGTTCCCCTTACGGCGGTGGGGACCGGGGTCCCCGTGACGGGCGGAGGCGCCCCGGGCGGTGTGCCCAGGAGGATCGCCGAAGGCGATCTGACGGGACCCGCACGGCGGCCTGGAACCAGGGGTCCCCGTGAGGTGCCGAAGGCACCTCACGGGGAAGGTGTTACCGTGAAGTCCCGTGGAGGCGTCGGGTCCGGACCGGCGGCGTGACCACGGGAGTTTCACGTGGGCCAGGTGCATGTCACGAAGCACATCTTCGTCACCGGCGGGGTCGCGTCCAGTCTCGGCAAGGGACTGACCGCATCCAGCCTCGGGCGGCTTCTCAAGGCTCGCGGACTGCGGGTCACCATGCAGAAGCTCGACCCCTATCTCAACGTCGATCCCGGCACGATGAACCCGTTCCAGCACGGCGAGGTGTTCGTCACCGACGACGGGGCCGAGACCGACCTGGACATCGGGCACTACGAGCGGTTCCTCGACGTGAACCTCGACGGCAGCGCGAACGTGACGACCGGCCAGGTGTACTCGGCGGTCATCGCCCGTGAGCGCCGCGGCGACTACCTCGGCCAGACGGTGCAGGTCGTCCCGCACATCACCGACGAGATCAAGGATCGGATCCGGNGGCTCGCCGACGNCAGTGTCGACGTGGTCATCACCGAGGTCGGCGGCACCGTCGGCGACATCGAGTCGCTGCCCTACCTGGAGGCGATCCGCCAGGTGCGCCACGAGGTCGGCCGGGACAACGCGCTGACGGTGCACGTCAGTCTGGTGCCCTACCTGGCCCCGTCCGGGGAGCTGAAGACCAAGCCGACGCAGCACTCGGTGGCGGCGCTGCGCAGTATCGGCCTGCAGCCGGACGCGGTGGTCTGCCGCTCCGACCGGNCGCTGCCCGACGCGTTGAAGAAGAAGATCGCGATGATGTGCGACGTCGACGACGAGGNGGTCGTCGGGGCGCCGGACGCGAGCTCGATCTACGACATTCCCCGGGTGCTGCACCGGGAGGGCCTCGACGCCTACGTGGTACGCCGGCTGGGGTTGTCGTTCCGCGACGTCGACTGGACCGAGTGGGACACGCTGCTGCGCCGGGTGCACCATCCGACGAACACGGCGACGATCGGGATCGTCGGCAAGTACGTCGACCTGCCGGATGCCTACCTGTCGGTGACCGAGGCGCTGCGGGCCGGCGNGTTCGCCACCGACACCCGGGTCGAGCTGCGGTGGATCACCTCGGACGAGTGCTCCTCGCCGGAGGAGACGGCCGCGCTGCTCGACGGGGTCGACGGGATCATCGTGCCCGGCGGCTTCGGGATCCGGGGAATCGAGGGCAAGCTCACCGCGCTGCGGCACGCCCGGGAGAACGGCCTGCCGACGCTGGGCATCTGCCTGGGCCTGCAGTGCATGGTCATCGAGGCGGCCCGCGGGCTCGCGGGCCTGGCGGAGGCGAACTCCACCGAGTTCGTGTCCGACACCCCGCACCCCGTGATCTCCACGATGGCCGACCAGCACGAGGTCNTCGCCGGCACGAGGGACATGGGCNGCACGATGCGCCTGGGCCTGTACTCGTGCACGCTCGCCCCCGGCACGGTCGCCCGCCGCGAGTACGGGCAGCCGGAGGTCGCCGAGCGTCACCGTCATCGGTACGAGGTCAACAACGACTACCGCGACCGGCTCGCCGCCGCCGGGCTGGTCTTCTCGGGCACCTCGCCGGACGGCCGGCTGGTCGAGGTCGTGGAGCTGCCCGCCGACGTGCACCCCTACTACGTCGGAACGCAGGCGCATCCGGAGTTCCGGTCCCGGCCGACGCGGGCCCATCCGCTGTTCCGGGGGCTCGTCGCCGCGGCGATCGCACACGCCGACCGTCGCCGCGGGGTGCTGCCCGTCGACCTGCCGGCCACCGACGCCGGGGCCCACGAGGGAGCCGAGACGGCGGGCGCGGCTCACGCCGAGGGATCCGCGGACGACGTCGTGGCGCCGGCTGTCGCCGGCGCTGGGCATGCGGGTGGCGCGGGTGGCGCGTCCGGCCGGGGCGGTGGCGGCCGGCGCGGCAACGCCCGGCCGGGGGCCAGCTCCAACGGCACGGCCGCCCTGGTGTCGCCGTGACCGCCGAGGCGCACCGTTACGAGGTCACGGAGAGCACGCTGGCCTACGAGGGGCGGATCATCTCCGTCCGCCGCGACCAGGTGCGCATGCCCGAGGGCGACGTCTCCCAGCGCGACGTCGTCGTCCACCCCGGTGCGGTGGGCGTGGTCGCGCTCGACGACGGCGGCCGGGTCGTGATGGTGCACCAGTACCGCCATCCCGTCGGCGGCCCGCTGTGGGAGCTGCCCGCCGGCATCCTCGACGTGCCCGGGGAGCCGGCGTCCGTCGCCGCCGCCCGGGAGCTCGCCGAGGAGGCCGGGCTGCGCGCCGACCGGTACGACCTGCTCGTCGACGTCTGGTCCTCGCCGGGCATGACCGACGAGGCCTACCGGGTTTTCCTGGCTCGTGACCTACACGAGATCCCGGCGGCCGAGCGGTACGTGCCGCAGCACGAGGAGGCCGAGATGGGCCTGGCGCGCATCGACCTCGACGAGGCCGTCGCCCGGGTCCTGCGCGGCGAGATCACCAACGCGATGGCGGTCGTCGGCCTGCTGGCGACGGTGCGGGCACGGACGGCGGACTTCGCCGGCCTGCGCCCGCTCGACGCCCCCTGGCCCGCCCGACCGGCCCACCGCGGTTAGCCCGGCGGAGCCTGGTCAGTCGTTGTGGACCAGCACGCCGGCGGCCTCGTTGACGACGAGGCCCTGCGCGGCGGCGAGGGTCACCGGGTCCAGCGCGAACGCCTGCGCGACGNCGGGCAGGGTGAACGTTCCGTCCCAGGTCACGGTGAGGGTCACCTGGTACTGCCCCGGCCGGGCGTACTCGTGCGACACGTACGCCTCGGGGTGGTCACGCGGGGAGATCGCCNAGTCGTAGGGCCGTCCGGGTGCGTCGGGGCCGGTCCCGCCGTCGCCGAACTCCCAGCGGTAGTGGGGGATCGCGCTGATCGTGGCGACGACGGGCTCGTCGACGTTGAACGTGTACGACTCCGGCACGGGCGTGTAGAGGATCGTCGCCAGGTTCGCGAAGCTGCGCCCGGACGGCGCGATGACGATCGACGGTTTCGGCAGGAGCTTGTCTCGCAGGTAGTCGGCGAGCGCGGCCTGCACGGCCGCGACCGGCACGGCGTTGTCGGGCAGCAGGTAGTTGTTGCACCCGGCCATCNTCTGGTCGAACTGGGCGCGTTCGGCGGGGGTCATCGCCGGGTCCGGGCCGACGAGTTCGTACAGCTCGCAGACCGCGGCGGGGTCGTCCGGACAGGCCTGCCCGCAGGATGCCCGCCGCGGGACGCCCCCGTCGGCGCCGGCCGGGATCCGCTCGAGCACCCCGTCGTGGTAGCTGTACTGGTAGCCGTTGGCGGTGGCGCGGGTGTCGCAGCTGCCCCAGAGCACGCCGACGCAGGGTACGCGGGTCTCGCCGCCGGGAGCCGCCTCGGCGCGGTCGGCGGTGCGCAGCCCTGCCAGGCCCGGCAGCCCCGCGCCCGGCAGCGGGCCGCCGACACCGGCGAGCAGCCCCACCGCGACGGCGACCACCACCACCCGTGCGAGCCACCGCCGGCGGAACGGCGATCGCCGGCCGCAGTGTCCGCGCGAGCACTCAGAGTGTCCATGCGAGCACGCGGAGTGCCCGTGCGGGCCGGCGAGTGATCGCCGATCGGCGGGGGAGTCCGACGCGGCAGGCTGGATCGTCATGCCGGCCCCGGGGCGTAACGCAGGGTCTGGATGCGCCAGCCGCGCTGGGTGAGGGCGAGCACGGCCGTGGCGGCCCGGCTGGGCACGCCGGGGGCGTCGGCGGCGTGGCGCCCGGCGAGGTCGAGCAGCCCGACGGCGCCGGTGTGCAGCGTGAAGGTCACGAGGCCGACGAGCCCGGCCCGCGGCCGGGCGGACAGGTCGGTCAGGCGGTAGGCGGCGGCGTCGGCGTGCAGGCCGCGCTGCTGGAGCGATCGGGTCACCCCGACGTCCAGGGCGCACGGCTGGCAGCCGGCCAGCGCGGTCGGCGTGATCACCGCCAGCCGGCCGGCCCGGGTGGCGTCGTTGATCTCGCGGAAGTACGCCTGGACCGTGCGGGCGGCCGCGGCGGGCGTGTCGTCGGAGCCCCCGGCCACCCCGGCGGAGCCGCCCGCGGACGGATCGCCGTCGGACGGATCGCCGTCGGCCGGGCCGGCGTCCGACGGGCCGTCGGCGGAGGGAACGTCGGCGGAGGGAACGTCGGCGGGCGAGCCGGCGCCGGACGGACTGCCGGCGGACGCCGCGCCCGGGCGGGCGGGGACGGCCGCGCCGGCGGGCTCGTGGCCGTCGCCGCCGCAGCCCGCGAGCAGGCCCGCTCCCGCCAGGAGGGCAAGTGTCGTGACGGCGGTGATGACGACCCCCAGCCGCGCGGCGTAGCGTGACGATTCGGCGTCCGTCCGCACAAGTCGCCAGAATAGCCGCAGGAGCCCGGCATGTGGATAGGCGCCAACGGGGAACGGTGCGCAGGTCCTACTATCAGTTCGATGATGGGAGTCACCGACGGCGACCGGGCATTCCGGATGCGCCNCCCCGCCGCGGCGGGCGGGCCGGTCGAGGCGATGCGGCTGGGATCGCCGCCCGACGGCAGCGGGCCCGCTGCGGCCCTCGATCATCCCGTGCCCTCGCAGCGGGGCACGCCCGGGAACGTCATCGCGCGTTATCTCCATCATCTGGAGGGCGAACGGGGACTCGCCCAGAACTCCGTTCTTGCCTACCGTCGCGATCTGCGCCGCTACCTCAACCATCTGTCGGCGCAGGGCCTGTGCTCGTTGGACGCGGTCGGTGAGGCGGAGGTTGCCGGCTTCGCCGCCGCGTTGCGTCTGGGGGACGAGACCCATCCGCCGCTCGCGGCCGCATCGGTGGCGCGGATGCTCGTCGCGGTGCGCTCGCTGCACCGCTTCGCCGCAGAGGAGGGGGACGTCAGCGAGGACGTGTCCCGCCCGGTGCGACCGCCGACGCCGCCCCGCAAGCTGCCCAAGGCGCTCTCCGTCGACCAGGTGACAGCGGTGCTCGCCGCGGCCGCGGGCACCCCGCGGGCGGGGGTGGCGGGGGTGGCCGGCCGGGCCGAGGATCTCGCTGCGGCGCCGGTGGAACCCGCCGAGGCGGTCCGCCGGCTGCGCGCCACGGCGCTGCTGGAGCTGCTCTACGGGACCGGTGCGCGGATCTCCGAGGCGGTCGGGCTGGACGTCGACGATCTCGATCTGGAGGCCGCGGCGGTGCGGCTGCACGGCAAGGGCGGCCGGGACCGGATCGTGCCCCTGGGCCGGTGTGCCGTCGCCGCGATCGGGGACTACCTGCGCCTGGGCCGGCCGAGCCTCGCGGGGCCCCGGTCGGGGGCGGCGGTCTTCCTCTCCCGGCGCGGCAACCGGCTGTCCCGGCAGAGCGCGTGGACGGTGCTGCGGACCGCGGCTGACCAGGCCGGAGTCGACGGCGTCTCACCGCATGTGCTGCGGCATTCCTTCGCCACCCACCTGCTCGACGGGGGGGCGGACGTCCGGGTCGTCCAGGAGCTGCTGGGCCACGCCTCGGTCAGCACCACCCAGATCTACACCCTGGTGACGGTGGATCGGTTGCGGGAGGTGTATGCGACGTCACATCCCCGGGCGCTGGGCGCGGGTCCACCCGCGGCCGCTGGCTGGATTCCCGGGCACCCGGCCGGCGGCTGAGGGACCCGACCGGCGCCGCCACGGTCGCGCCGGCCGTGCCCCGTTCGGCGGCACGGAACTCGGGTAGTGACCGAGCGTGCCCACAACCGGCTGCTCAGGACGGGGTGTAGGGCCCCAGGCTCGGCATGCCGTTCGACGGCGCCGACGTCGGCACCCCGCCGACTCCGCCGACCGCCTGCGTGCTGCGCTCGGCGAGGGTCTCGCCCACCTTGCGTGCGATCGCCTCCATCAGGCGCAGCGCCTGCGGCAGCGACAGGTTCAGCACCACTTCGCTGTCGTTCGTCATCGCGAAGCGAACCGATACGTCCGCCATTGCTCGACCTCTCTCGCCTGATTCGGAAGATCTGCTCGATGCGTGTGGAACGGAACGGTACGGCCCATCTGGGACCAATGCACGCCCGGGGTTGCCGTGGGCGCCACCGGTATCGCCCGGTGTATGCGCTCGCTCACCTATCGTGGCGGTCCATGTGTTGTAGCTGTCAGTCACGTGCGCTGCTCCTCTGCCGGTAGCGACGTGTGTGGGCCCCGTCGGGTCCGGCCGAAGTCCCGGCCGGGTGGGGGCGGGTGAAGCAAACACGTAGCTGTCCCGTTGTTCATGCATAGTCCCTCATTGCCCCCGGCTGTCCGCGAGGGGGTGGGCTCGTGGTCGGACGTCGCGCCGGAGGGTGAACGTCCCGGTTCCCACCGTTCGGCCGAGATCCGTGGGCGGATTCACGGCCGGTCATGGATTCGCGCGGCGAACGGCCCGGTCGGGCAGGATGACAGAGTGACTTCGACTGACCGCGTCCTCCCGGACGTTCCCGCACTGACGATCGGCATCCTCGGCGGCTCGGGGCCGCAGGGCGGCGGCCTGGGCCTGCGCTTCGCCGCGGCCGGCCACCTCGTCCTGATCGGCTCCCGGTCGACCGAGCGTGGCGAGGAGGCGGCGGCCAAGCTCGCCGGCCCCGGGCGTCGCATCGAGGGCGCCGACAACGCCACCGTCGCGCAGCGTGCCGACGTCGTGATCGTCGCCGTCCCGTGGGACGGTCACCGGGAGACGCTCGAGGCGCTGCGTGAGCCGCTCGCCGGGAAGATCGTCATCGACTGCGTCAACCCGATGGGGTTCGACAAGGGCGGCGCCTTCGCGCTGGCGGTGCCCGAGGGCAGCGCCGCCCAGCAGGCCGCCGCCGTCCTGCCGGACAGCACCGTCGTCGGCGCCTTTCACCATGTGTCCGCGGTGCTGCTGGCCGACGAGTCGGTCGCGAAGATCGACACCGACATCCTCGTGCTCGGGGACGACCGGGCCGCCACCGATCTGGTCGCCGCGCTCGCCGAACGCATTCCGGGGATGCGCGGCATCTACGCCGGCAAGCTGCGCAACGCCGGCCAGGTCGAGGCGCTGACCGCGAACCTGATCTCGGTCAACCGCCGGTACAAGTCGCACGCCGGCCTGCGCATCACCGACGTCTGAGCGCCGCGCGGGCGATGGGGACGGCGATGGGGACAGGGCCCCGCCCGGGCGCATCTCACGGTGATGACCCGAGCTACGACGACCTCGGCCGCCCGGTGCGGATTCCCGCATCGGTGAGCCGGGTGGTCTCGCTGGTGCCCAGCCTGACCGAGTCGATCGCGCTCTCCGCGCCGGGCCTGCTGGTGGGGGCGACCGACTGGTGCAGCCATCCGCCGGGGCTCGAGGTGGCCCGGGTGCGCGGGACGAAGAATCCGGACGTCGACGCGATCGTCGCCCTCGCCCCGGACCTGGTCGTCGCCAACGCCGAGGAGAACCGCGAATCCGACCTCGCCGCCCTGCGTGCGGCCGGGCTCGCGGTGTGGGTCACGGCGCCGAGCACCGTCGAGGCGGCCCTGGACAGCCTCGACCGGATGCTGCGGCTGGCCTGCGGCCTGACGCGCCCCGCCTGGCTCGACGCCGCCCAGGTGGCCTGGGCCGACACGGGTACCGGCACTGACGCCGTCGCCGCCGGCCCCGTCGCCGCCGGCCCCGTCGCCGCCGGCCCCGTCGCCGCCGGCCCCGCCGTCGCAGACGCTCACACCGATGGCGGCCGCGACGGCGGCGGCGAGGGCGACGCCGCGCGCCCTGGCTCGCGCCGTCGCGCCCTGGTGCCGATCTGGCGCCGCCCGTGGATGGCGGTCGGGCGCGACACCTTCGCCGGTGACGTGCTGCGCCGCCTCGGGGTGGACAACGTGCTGGCGGACTCCCCGCAGCGCTACCCGCGGTTCGATCCGGCCGACCTCCCNCCGCACGACCTCGTCGTGCTGCCCGACGAGCCGTACGCCTTCAGCCCGACCGACGGGCCCGAAGCGTTCGCCGCCCCCGCCGTCTGCGTCCCGGGCCGCCTGCTGACCTGGTACGGACCGTCGCTGGTGGCGGCGCGTCACGAACTCGCCGCGGCGTTGGCCCGCGCCTGACCGCCCGACTCCGGCGGTTGGCGGTTGGCGGTCGGCGAATGGCGGATGGTCGGTGGATCGGTGATCGGCGGTCGGTGGCGGGACTGCGGCGTCCGCGGCCGGCCACCGACCGCCGGCGTCAGTGGGCGATCAGTAGCTGTGCTCGACCGTCGGGTACTGCCCGCCGCGCACCTCGTCGCGATAGGTGCGCACGGCGTCGCCCANCACGGTGCGCAGATCGGCGTACCGCTTCACGAACCGGGGGACGTGCCCGCCGCTCAACCCGGCCATGTCCTGCCAGACCAGTACCTGCGCGTCGCAGTCGGCGCCGGCGCCGATCCCGACCGTGGCGATGTGCAGCTCCTTGGTGACGCGGGCGGCGAGATCCGCGGGCACGACCTCCAGCACGACCGCGAACGCGCCGGCGGCCTCGATCGCCAGCGCGTCGGCGAGCAGGACCTCACCCGCCTCGTCCCGGCCCTGCACCCGGTAGCCGCCCAGGGCGTGGATGCTCTGCGGGGTCAGGCCGAGATGGCCGATCACCGGGATGCCCGCGCCGACGAGCGCGGCGACCGCCGGGGCGACCCGCGCGCCGCCCTCGAGCTTCACCGCCTGGGCGCCGCCCTCCTTGAGGAACCGGGTGGCGGTTGCCAGTGCCTGCTCCGGGCCGGCCTGGTAGGACCCGAACGGCAGGTCGGCGACGACCATCGCGTGCGGTGCGCCGCGCACCACGGCGCGCACGAGCGGGATCAGCTCGTCGACCGTGACCGGCACGGTCGTGTCATAGCCGTAGACCACGTTGGCGGCCGAGTCCCCTACCAGCAGGACGGGGATCTCGGCCTCGTCGAAGACGGTGGCGGTGGTGAAGTCGTACGCGGTGAGCATCGACCATCTCTCGCCCCGGCTCTTCGCCGCCGCCACGTCGCGGACCGTGAACCGCGACCGGCGCGGCGACCGGGTTTCGGCCGGCGCGCCGTAGAGCGTCGCCGCCGTGCCCGCGGCGTCTGCGCGCCGCGAGTGGTCGTCGGAGGTCTGGTTGCGGACAGTGCCTGACGAATCCATGAGCACTCCCTGATGCGTCCGTCCGGGCGCTGGGCGTCCCGGCGTGCTGTCCATGCTGCCACGGTCGGGCCCGCCCGCCGAGTGGGTGAAACCGGTGCGCATCGCACACCCGGGCGGAAGGGAACCGCCCGCCACGCCGCTGCCATGGCAAACGGATGCGTCTGGGCCTCCGGGCACGTATGCTGATCTTGAAATGCGGCGAGACGACGCGGTGAAGACACANGGTGAGAACACACGGCGCGACCAGGTAGCGGGTGGCCTATCCATGCGGATGCATCGNCACGGTGGTGACGGGATGGATGGCAGGGCAGAGGGAGGACGTGCCGGATGACGACCGCGGATGCGCGCCCCCCGCGTCCCCGGCGTCCGTCCGATCGCGTGCCCTCCGGGGTGAAGCCCGCGCGCTCGCCCGGCCGGCCCCGGGATCCCCGGTGCGATGAGGCGATCCTCGACGCCGCCCTGCACGAGCTGGCCACCGTCGGGTTCGCCGGCCTGTCGATGGAGGCGGTGGCGGCCGGCGCCGGTGTGGGCAAGGCCACCGTCTACCGGCGGTGGCCGACGAAGGACGCCCTCATCGTCGACGCCCTGGACACGCTGGCCGACAGCGTGGAGGCCGTCGAGACCGGCTCGCTGCGCGATGACCTCGTGGCCTGGCTCAACGCCCTGCGCCGGCACAACATCCAGTCCCTGTCCGGGCGCATCATGCCCAGGCTCGCCGCGGAGCGGTCCACCCATCCGGAGCTGTTCGCCACCTACTCACAGAAGGTGATCGAACCGTCCCGGCAGCGCGCGGCCGACCTGCTGCGCCGCGGCGTCGACGCGGGGGAGCTCGCCGCCGATGTCGACGTGGACCTGGTCGTCGACATGCTCATCGGCCCGGTCGCCTACCGCCAGTACATGAGCGGCAATCGAGAGGTGAGCGGCACGCGCATCGGCACGATCGTCGACACCGTGCTCGGTGNCATCCTGCGCCGTGACCCCGGGTTGCCGGGAACGGGCGCCGGCCCGGAGGCCGCCCCCGGGATTGACGACCCGGACGGCGGCGGTTCGCGGGGCCCGGCCCGTCCCGGCGGGCCGGCCTCGGCCGGTCCCGCGGGGACGGCTGGTCCGGGCGCGGGCGGGCGCCCGGATTCCGGCGTCTACCCGGTTGGCGGTCCGTATCCGGTCGGTGGTCCGTACCGCGTCGGCGGGAGCAGCGGCGTCGCTGGACTCAACGGCGTCGCTGGACTCAACGGCGTCGATGGCGCTGACGGTGTCGGCGGGTCCAACGGGGTCGGCGGGTCCAACAATGTCGGCGGGTCCAACAATGTCGGTGGGTCCAACGGCGTCGGCGGGTCGCGTGGCCACGGCGGGATGTACCCGACCCGGGCCGTGCGCGGCGTGGCCGGCCGGCATGGCTCCGGCGGGACGCACCGGCTGACCGGGCCGGTCGTCACCAACGAGCGCGGCGGGGCGGACTCGTCACCCTGAGTGTAAACGCCTTGGGGGCCCCACACGGGCGCGAGTAGCATCGCGGACGGGTCAGGAAGGCCCGCCGTGGGGCCGCCCGCAGGGCCGGCGACACGTCGTCGGCGCGGTGATCCCCGCGCACGTGTGTCCTATCGCAACAGGAGACTCTCGGTGTCCGACGTCCGCGTTACCGTCCAGCACGCCCAGCGTAGCGATCCGCGGGTGGTGCCGACCGGGACGACGGCCGCCGACCTGTTCGCCGACGACCGTGACGTCATCGCCGCCCTGGTGGACGGCCAGCAGCGTGATCTCGCGCATGTCCTCGACGACGGCGCCGTCGTCGAGCCCATCGCGATCGGCTCGCCGGCCGGCCGGGCCATCGTGCGGCACTCCGCCGCGCACGTCGTCGCCCAGGCCGTCCAGGACCTGTTCCCGAAGGCCCGGCTCGGCATCGGCCCGCCCATCGACAACGGTTTCTACTACGACTTCGACGTCGAGACGCCGTTCACTCCGGAGGACCTGAAGGCCATCGAGAAGAAGGCCCAGGCCATCATCAAGGCCGGCCAGCGGTTCTCCCGCCGGGTCGTCACCGAGGAGCAGGCCCGCGCCGAGCTCGCCGCCGAGCCGTACAAGATCGAGCTGATCGGGCTGAAGTCGAGCGCCGGCGAGGATGCCGAGGCCGAGGCCGATGCCGAGGCCGCCGTCGAGGTCGGCGCCGGAGAGCTGACGATCTACGACAACCTCGACGCGAAGACCGGCGAGCTGTGCTGGAAGGACCTCTGCCGGGGACCGCACGTGCCGAGCACCCGGTCGATCCCGGCGTTCGCGATCCTGCGCTCGGCGGCGGCCTACTGGCGGGGCAGCGAGAAGAACCCGCAGCTCCAGCGCATCTACGGCACCGCCTGGGAGTCCCGCGACGCCCTGAAGGCCTACCAGACGAGGCTCGCCGAGGCCGAGAAGCGTGATCACCGCCGCCTCGGCGCGGAGCTGGACCTGTTCTCCTTCCCGACCGAGATCGGCCCGGGCCTGGCCGTGTTCCACCCGAAGGGCGGNGCGATTCGCACCGCGATGGAGGACTACGCGCGGCGCCGGCACATCGAGGCCGGCTACTCGTTCGTCAACACCCCGCACATCACCAAGTCCGACCTGTACGAGATCTCCGGTCACCTGGACTGGTTCGCCGACGGCATGTACCCGCCCATGGAGCTCGACGGCGGCACCGACTACTACCTCAAGCCGATGAACTGCCCGATGCACATCCTGATCTACCGGTCGCGGGGCCGGTCGTACCGGGAGCTGCCGCTGCGGCTGTTCGAGTTCGGCACGGTCTACCGGTACGAGAAGTCCGGCGTCGTGCACGNCCTGACCCGGGTGCGCGGCCTCACCCAGGACGACGCCCACCTGTTCTGCGCCCGTGAGCAGTTGCCCGCCGAGCTCGACAGCGTGCTGAACTTCGTCCTGGGGCTCCTGCGGGACTACGGCCTGAGCGACTTCTACCTGGAGCTGTCGACCAAGCCGGAGGGCAAGGCCGTCGGCACCGACGCCGAGTGGGAGGAGGCCACCGAGCTGCTGCGCGCCNCGGCGCAGAAGCAGGACCTGGAGCTCGTCCTGGACGCCGGCGGCGGCGCGTTCTACGGCCCGAAGATCTCCGTCCAGGCCCGCGACGCCATCGGCCGGACCTGGCAGTTGTCCACCATCCAGGTCGACTTCCAGCTACCGCAGCGCTTCGACCTGGAGTACCAGGCCGCGGACGGCACCCGCCAGCGTCCCTTCATGATCCACCGGGCGTTGTTCGGGACGATCGAGCGCTTCCTCGCCATCCTGCTCGAGCACTACGCCGGGGCGCTGCCGCCGTGGTTGGCCCCGGTCCAGGCGATCGGCATCCCGATCACCGACGAGCACGTGCCCTACCTCGACGGGGTGGCCGCGAAGCTGTCCGCCCACGGTGTCCGGGTGGAGGTCGACTCCTCGGACGATCGGATGNAGAAGAAGATTCGCACGGCGCAGAAGCAGAAGGTCCCCTTCATGCTGCTCGCCGGAGACGAGGACGTCGCCAAGGGTGCGGTGTCGTTCCGATTCCGCGACGGCACCCAGCGCAACGGCGTCCCCGTCGACGATGCCGTCGCCGAGATCCTCGACGCCGTCACCCGCCGCCTCCAGGNCTGACCGCCNCCCGCACCCAGACGTGATCCCGGGTGCCCGGGGCATCACCACCAGTCTGCCTTCCGGGGTGACGTCGAATCCGTGACTTCGCCCCGGAATCGGGTGGTTACACTTATCTGGAGATGTGGGTGGTGCGCGGGGGAGACGCGGGGGACGCTGAATCCGACAAGACGCAAGCTGGCAGATCACTGGGCGAGCGTGGCCCGCGAGCGAGGCGTCGACGCCGCCGCGCTCCATGCGCAGGCACGCCAGCTCGCGGCGCTCTATGTCACGGGTTACGTCGCCGAGGCATACGCGAAGGCCCTCGCCTCGGCACGCGGGCGGCCCGTGCTGCACACGCACAACCTCATACCGCTGCTTGAAGAATGCGGGATCCACAGAAGTGATCTTCCGCTGGATCTGCGGGTATACGCCGTACAACTGGGTCTGGCGTCGGCTCGCGGACGGCAACGGGGATCATTCGCCCCGATCGCTGGTCCGGCTGTTCGATCGGGTGCTGGAGNGGGAACGCGGATGGTATCCGGCATCGCCGTACGAGCGAAGCCTTATCCGGCCCAGGGCGCTGGTGGAATCGTTGGACGACATCAGCGACCAGGAGATGGCCTCGCTGGAGGAGGAGTTCGCCGAACTCGTCCCGCTGTTCGACGCGCTGCGGGAGATCGGCCGCACGCCGTTCCCGGCCGGTGANCTCGCGGTGGACTCGGATGTGGTCAGCCTGGGGTTGGAGGTCGGCCTGTTGCACATCGACTCCGGCACGCGGGACGAGGCCGAGCGATATCGTGTCCCGGAGCTCCACCGGAAGGCGCTGCGAATGGGGCGCAAAGGCCAGGCCTGAGTGCTGTCTCCGCCCCGCCTCGTCGGCAGCATGATCCGCGGTGCGGTCGCGGATTGCGGGGTAGACCCTCCGGTAGATGGTGTGGGCAGGATGTGACGCGCTGTTGGCGGGCGGGTTGCCGGCGCGCAACAGCACGGCGGCGCAGCGGTGTCCTCGCTAGGGTCGGGTCAGGCTGACCGGGCGGCCCGTATGGTCGAGTCCCCACCTCAGCGCGGAGGCACCATGGACAAGCAGCAGGAGTTCGTTCTCCGGACGCTGGAGGAGCGGGACATCCGCTTCGTTCGGCTCTGGTTCACCGACGTGCTCGGCTACCTGAAGTCGGTGGAGATCGCGCCGGCCGAGCTCGAGGGCGCGCTCGCCGAGGGCATCGGATTCGACGGTTCCGCGATCGAGGGTTTTGCCCGGGTGCACGAGGCCGACATGCTGGCCCGGCCGGACCCCTCCACGTTCCAGGTGCTTCCGTGGCGCGGTGAGCATCCGCTGACCGCGCGGATGTTCTGTGACCTGATCATGCCGGACGGGGNGCCGGCCGCCACGGACTCACGGTGGGTGCTGCGCCGCGCCCTGGCCCGGGCGGCGGACGCGGGTTTCACCTTCTACACGCATCCCGAAATCGAGTTCTTCCTGCTCAAGGAGCCGCCGAAGCGCGGTGGCCCGATGCCGNCACCCGTCGATGAGTCGGNGTACTTCGACCTCACGCCGAACGACATCAGCCATGACTTCCGGCAGCAGGCGATCANCATGCTGGAGCGGCTGGGCATCTCGGTGGAGTTCAGCCATCACGAGGTCGCGCCCGGCCAGCAGGAGATCGATCTGCGTTACGCCGACGCCCTCACCATCGCGGACAACATCATGACCTTCCGGCAGGTCGTGAAGGAGGTGGCGCTGCGACAGGGAATCTACGCCACCTTCATGCCGAAGCCGTTCGGAGATCAGGCCGGCTCGGGCATGCACACCCACCTGAGCCTTTTCGAGGGTGACCGCAACGCCTTCCACGACCCGACCGACGAATACCAACTTTCGAAGGTCGCGAAGGCGTTCATCGCCGGTCTGCTCACGCATGCCGCGGAGATCACCGCGGTGACGAACCAGTGGGTGAACTCCTACAAGCGGCTGATCGGCGACCAGCGCCTCGGCGAGGTGCTGGAGGCGCCCGCGTACGTGTGCTGGGGCCACAACAACCGGTCGGCCCTGGTGCGGGTGCCGCTGTACAAGCTGCACAAGTCGCAGGCGACCCGGGTGGAGTTCCGGCTGCCGGACAGCGCGTGCAATCCCTATCTCACCTTCGCCCTGGTGTTGGCCGCGGGGCTACGAGGGGTGCAGGGCGGTTACGATCTGCCCGCGCCGGCGGCCGACGACGTGTGGACGCTGACCGACGTCCAGCGTCAGGAGCGGGGGATCACGGCCCTGCCGGGTTCGCTCGCCGAGGCGATCACGGTGATGGAACGCTCCTCGCTGGTGCGCGAGACCCTCGGGGACGAGCTGTTCGAGTTCTTCCTGCGGAACAAGCGGGCCGAGTGGCAGGACTACCGTCGGCAGGTGACCCCGTTCGAGATCGACCGCTACCTGCCCGT
Organism: Frankia sp. AvcI1; assembly: GCF_001420875.1. Taxonomy (NCBI): domain Bacteria; kingdom Bacillati; phylum Actinomycetota; class Actinomycetes; order Frankiales; family Frankiaceae; genus Frankia; species Frankia sp. AvcI1. The sequence continues at coordinate 29,329 of NZ_LJFZ01000001.1, forward strand.
GTTGTGAGCGTCCCGCGATGCGTGTCGAACGGCCGGGGGTGTCGATCGGGTCCGGCGGACCGCCCGCGCCGCCCGCCGCGGACCATCCGCGCGGCAGCTCGGTAGTCGCCCGGCTCGCCCGGCTCGGCTTCAGCGACGTCGACCGGGTGGCGGCGACCATGGAGCGGCTCGGCCTGCTCGACGGTTCGGCGGCGCCGTCCGGCGGGGATGAGCGGGCCGGTGGACAGTCGCGGGCCGGTGGACAGTGGCAGGCCGGGTCGGGCGGGGAGGTCCGGCTCGCGGGGAACGTCGTGGTCGGCGCGCTGGCCGCGGCGGCCGACCCCGACCTGGCGCTCGCCGCGCTGGACCGGCTCGTCGACGCGCTCGGCCCGACCGACGGGCGGGGACTCGTCGCGGACCTGGCCGGGCACGCCGGGCTGCGGGAGCGGCTGTGCGCCGTGCTCGGCGCGAGCCGTGCGCTCGGCGATCACCTGGCTCGCCATCCCGCCGACTGGCAGGTGCTGCGGCCCGACGAGCTGGTCGCAGCCCCGCCCGATGCCGGCCGGATGCGGGCGGCGCTGCTGCGCGCGGTCGGCGCGAACCCCACCGATCCGGCGCCCCGCGCCGTCGACGACCGGCCGGCGACCCTCGACGCGCTGCGCGTCGCCTACCGCCGGGCGCTGCTCGTCGTCGCCGCCCGGGACCTCACCGGCGCGGTGGCGCTGGACGACGCCACCGCGGAGCTCGCCGACCTGGCCGCCTCGGCGCTCGACGCGGCGCTGGCGATCGCCCGCGCCGGCCTCGACCCGGACCTGCCCTCGGTCCGGCTCGCCGTCATCGGCATGGGCAAGTGTGGGGGCCGAGAGCTGAACTACGTCAGCGACGTCGATGTCCTGTTCGTCGCCGAGCCGGCGGCCGCCGGTGGCGCGGCGGCCGGTGGCGCGGCGGCCGGTGGTGCGGCGGCCGGTGGCGCGACGGCCGGTGGTGCGGCGGTCGGCGGGGAGGCGGCGCTGCGGACCGCGACGCGGATGGCCGAGGGGCTGGTGCGGGCGGCGGGGCTGGTGACCTCCGCGGGCGCGTTGTTCCAGGTCGACGTCGGCCTGCGGCCGGAGGGCCGCGACGGCGTCCTGGTGCGCACCCTCGACAGCCACCGCACCTACTACCGCCGCTGGGCCCGGACCTGGGAGTTCCAGGCCCTGCTCAAGGCCCGTCCGATCGCCGGTGACCTGGTGCTCGGCGCGGAGTTCTGCGCCATGGTCGCGCCGCTGGTCTGGACTGCCGCCTCCCGGCCGGACTTCGTNGCCGACGTGCGGGCGATGCGGCGCCGGGTCGAGTCGACGCTGTCGCGCGCGGAGTCGGAGCGCAACCTCAAGCTCGGCCCGGGCGGACTGCGCGACGTCGAGTTCGCCGTCCAGCTCCTGCAGCTCGTCCACGGCCGGGTGGACGCGAAGCTGCGGGAGCGCTCGACGCTCGCCGCCCTCGACGGCCTCGCTCGCGGCGGGTACGTGGGCCGGCGCGACGCCGCCGAGCTCACCGAGGCGTACCGCTTCCTGCGCAACGCCGAGCACCGGCTTCAGCTCCAGCGCCTGCGCCGGGTGCACAGCCTGCCGCGGGATCCGGGCGAGCTGCGCTGGCTCGCCCGGTCGATGGGGATGCGTACCGCCCAGGACTTCGTCGACGCCCACGCCCGGATCGTGCGCACCGTGCGCTCCCTGCACCAGAAGCTGTTCTACGCCCCGCTGCTGGAGGCGGTCNCGCGGCTGTCGACCGAGGAGATCCGGCTGTCCCACGCCGAGGCGCAGCAGTGGCTCGCCGCGCTGGGATTCGCCGCCCCGGACCGCTCACTGCGCCACATCGAGGCGTTGATCAGTGGGGTGAGCCGGACGGCCGCGATCCAGCGCCATCTGCTGCCGACGTTGCTGCCGACGCTGGCCGACGCGCCCGACCCCGACGCGGGCCTGCTGGCCTACCGCCGGGTCAGCGAGGCGCTCGGCCGCGCCCCCTGGTACCTGCGGCTGCTGCGCGACTCCGCCGGCGCCGCCGACCGGCTCGCCCGGGTCCTCGCCTCCAGCCCGTACGTCGCGGACCTGATGACGCGGGCGCCCGAGTCGGTCCGGCTGCTGCGCACCGAGGCCGACCTCGTCCCGGTGCCGCGCGAGACGCTCAGCCGAACGATGCTCGCGATCGCGCACCGCAACCCCGACTGGGAGGACGCCGTCGGNCGGGCCCGGGCGGTGCGCCGCGAGGAGCTGGTCCGGGTGGCCTGCGCGGATCTGCTCGGTCTGCTCGACGTGGCCGCGGTCGGGCGGGCCCTGGCGGACGCCGCCGCCGCCACCGTCGCCGCGACGCTGCTCGTCGCGGAGCGCAGGATCGCCNGGGGCGACCCCGCCTGCCTGCCGGCGCGGCTCTCCGTCATCGCGATGGGCCGGCTCGGCGGGGCGGAGATGTCCTACGGCAGCGACGCCGACGTCCTGTTCGTGCACGAGGCCCGACCGGGCTACTCGGCGCAGCAGGCGCAGCGGGCCGCCGCCGAGGTGATCGGGGAGCTGCACCGGCTGCTCGCCGTCTCCGGCCCGGATCCGGCGCTTCGGCTGGACTCGACGCTGCGCCCGGAGGGCCGCAGCGGCGCCCTGTCGCGCCCGCTTGACGCCTACGACGCCTACTATCGCCGCTGGTCGCAGGACTGGGAGTCGCAGGCGCTGCTGCGGGCGCGGCCGCTGGCGGGCGATCCCGAGCTCGCCTACCGGTTCTGCCGGCTCGCCGACACGGTGCGCTACCCGACGGCGCTGCCGGCGGCGTCGATCGAGGAGATCATCCGGCTGCGGGGTCGGATGCGGCGGGAGCGGATCCCCCGCGGGGTCGATCCCAGCCGCCACCTGAAGTTCGGTCCCGGCGGGCTCACCGACGTGGAATGGGCGGTGCAGCTTCTCCAGCTGCGCCACGGCCGGGAGGTCCCGTCGCTGCGCACCACCTCGACCCTCGACGGCCTGCGGGCCGCGGTGCTCGCCGGGCTGCTCGGCGAGGCGCAGGCGGGTGACCTGCAGGCGGCCTGGCTGTTGGCGTCGCGGCTGCGCAACGCGAGCACACTCGCGGGCTGGCCGCGGCCGGACGTGCTGCCTGATCGCCCGGCGGCCCTGGAGGCGACGGCGCGGGCCGCGGGCTGGCCGGCGGACGGCGCCGGTGACCTCGTCGCCGAGTACCGGCGGCTGGCGGCCCGGGCCGAGGCGGTCGTCGCGGACGTCTTCGCGCGGGAGCGGACCGCCGAGTTCGGCTGAGCGCCCGCCGCCGCCCGCCCCGGGACGCCGACAGGCCGGCCGTCCGAGGGAAGCCTCGGACGGCCGGCCTGTCGCCTGCCACCTCACGTCGCGCGGTGCGCACCGTTGCGGGAACCGGGGGATCGGGGCGCCGGCGCTCCCCCGCGCGAGCGCCCCGGCCATGACGCGATGTCTGCCCAGCCGTGTCGGCCTGCCTCGTCGGCCTGCCTCGTTGGCCTGCCTCGTCGGCCAGGCTCAGACGCTCACCTCGGCGGGCGCCGCAGTGGTCTGCGACGGCACGAACAGGGTCGGCTTGTCGCCGGCCAGGGCGCTGCAGCAGGTGTCGACGATGAGCGCGGTGACCAGGTACGGGTCCATGTTCGCGTTCGGACGACGGTCCTCCAGCCAGCCCTTCTTGGCCTTCTCGACGGCCCAGGGGATACGGACGGAGGCGCCGCGGTCCGAGGCGCCCCAGGAGTACTTGTTCCAGGGGGCGGTCTCGTGCTTGCCGGTCAGCCGGTCCTGGATGCCGTACCCGTAGTGGGTGACGTGCTCCATGACGCGCGTGCCGAGCGCCTCGCAGCACGCGACGATGGCGTCCCAGCCCTCCATCGTCTGCTTGGTGGAGAAGTTGGTGTGCGCGCCGGCACCGTTCCAGTCACCGGGGATCGGCTTCGCGGCGAAGGACACCTCGACGCCGTAGTCCTCGGCGATCCGGTGCAGCAGCCAGCGGCCCAGCCAGATCTGGTCGCCGATGGCGGGCGCCGGCAGGACGCCGATCTGGAACTCCCACTGGCCCATCATGACCTCGGCGTTGGTGCCCTCGATGGCGAGGNCGGCGTCGAGGCACGCCTGGGTGTGCCGCTCGACGATCTCGCGACCGGGCATCTTCGAGCCGCCGACACCGCAGTAGTACGGACCCTGCGGTGCGGGGTACCCGACCTCCGGCCAGCCGTACGGGCGGCCGTCCTTGAAGAAGGTGTACTCCTGCTCGATGCCGAACATCGGCGACATGTCGGCGTACTTCTCGGCGACCGCGCGGGTGGCTGCCCGGGTGTTCGTCGGGTGGGGCGTGAAGTCGGTCAGCTCGACCTCGCACAGCACCAGGATGTTGTCGCCACCCCGGATCGGGTCGGGCGTGACGAAGACGGGACGCAGCACGCAGTCCGAGTTCGATCCCGGCGCCTGGTTGGTGCTCGAGCCGTCGAAGCCCCAGATCTCCGGCTCCTTGCCCTTCTTGATGATGCGGGTCTTGCTGCGCATCAGGGGCTCCGGCTCGGTGCCGTCGATCCAGATGTATTCGGCCTGAATGAATTCGGCCTTGCTCACTCAATACTCCCCGTGGTTGGTCCTGCACGGAACGGAGCGACTTCGTGATCGGCCTGGGGGAGGCCGACCCAGGCCGCGGTGGACGGGNGGGTTNGGTCGGAGCTTCGTCGGGCCCCGTTACCGGCCCGTTCCGTGATTGTTAATTCTTCGTCTCTGGTGCGTCACGGATGGTATTGGCGGCCGGACCAGGGCATTGGTTCCCCGAGGCCGTTCGGGCGGCTGTCCCAAGGTGGTGGGCGCCAATTTTACCGCTCCCGCCCCGGCAGTACGGAGTATTTCGCCCGGGGGACGCCGGCGGCCATGCGCGAGGCCACTCCGGCCCGGCCGGAACGGGGACTGGAGAGGCGGCCGGCGGGCATCTCGGCCGGTTCTTCGCCGGTTCTCGGCCCGCGCGCGCGGTGCCCCGGCCGCGCGGCCGGGTTTCTCGACCCGGCCGGCGGCGACGGTGCTTCTGTCGGTCAGATGTCGTAGTAGAGGGTGAACTCGTACGGGTGCGGCCGGAGCCGGATGGCGTCGACCTCGTTGAGCCGCTTGTACTCCAGCCAGGTCTCGATCAGATCCGTGGTGAAGACGTCGCCCTCGCGAAGGAAGTCGTTGTCCGCCTCGAGCGCGTCCAACACCTTCTCCAGCGAGCCGGGAACCTGCGGAACCGCGGCCAGCTCGTCCGGCGGGAGCTCGTAGAGGTCCTTGTCGATCGGGTCCGGCGGGTCAATCTTGTTACGGATGCCGTCCAGGCCGGCCATGAGCATCGCGGCGAAGGCCAGATACGGGTTGCAGCTCGGATCCGGGACGCGGAACTCGACCCGCTTCGCCTTGGGCGAGTCGCCGCCGAGCGGGATGCGGCAGCATGCGGAGCGGTTGCGTGCCGAGTAGACGAGGTTGACCGGTGCCTCGTAGCCGGGGACCAGCCGGCGGTAGGAGTTCGTGGTCGGGTTGGTGAATGCCAGCAGCGCCGGCGCGTGGTGCAGCAGGCCGCCGATGTAGTAGCGCGCCGTGTCCGACAGACCACCGTAGCCGTTGGGGCTGTAGAACAGCGGCTCGCCGTCCTTCCACAGGCTGGAGTGCACGTGCATGCCCGAGCCGTTGTCCTCGAACAGGGGCTTCGGCATGAAGGTGACGGTCTTGCCCCGGCTGCGGGCGACGTTGCGGATGACGTACTTGTAGAGCATCAGGTTGTCCGCGGTCTTCAGCAGCGTGTCATAGCGGATGTCGATCTCCGCCTGGCCGGCGGTGCCGACCTCGTGGTGCTGCATCTCGACGGTGATGCCGGTCTCGTAGAGGACCCGGGTCATCTCCGAGCGAAGATCCGTGAAATGGTCGGTCGGCGGGACCGGGAAGTAGCCGCCCTTGAAACGGGGCTTGTAACCGAGGTTGCCGCCCTCTTCCTTCCGGGAGGTGTTCCAGGCGGCCTCGACCGAGTCGACCTGGTGCATCGACCCGTAGGGGTTGTAGTCATAGCGGACGTCGTCGAAGATGTAGAACTCCGCCTCGGGCCCGAAATAGGCCGTGTCGGCGATGCCCGTACCGCGCAGGTACGTCTCCGCCTTCTTGGCGATGTTCCGCGGGTCCCGGGAGTACTGCTCCTTCGTGATCGGGTCGTGGATGAAGAACGTCATCGCGAGGGTCTTGTGTTCACGGAACGGATCCACGAAGGCGGTCTGCGGGTCCGGCAGCAGCAGCATGTCGGACTCGTGGATGGCCTGGAAGCCTCGAATCGAGGACCCGTCGAACATCAGCCCGTCGGTGAACACCGACTCGGCGAAGACCTGCGTCGGAATGGTGAAGTGCTGCATGATTCCGGGCAGATCACAGAATCGTACGTCGATGAACTGCACGTCCTCGTCGCGGATATAACGGAGCACGTCCTCGGCTTTTGTGAACATACGACCTCCAGCGTCCCGTCACGCTTATCAAGCCTGTAGGTTACGGCATGTCGATGTGTCTTCGGTCATGCCCCGGCGGACCCGTGACATCACGAAGTCGTTTCGTTTATGTTACAGGAGCGCACTTTATCACCCTTGGTGAACCCTTGGGTGCAGCTCGGTGCGGCGGATAAGCTTGCGTCGTGGGACGAGCACTTGGAGGCTGGCTCGAAGGGCCTGGTCTGCCCAGGGACACGCCGCCGGGCGTCCGGCTGGGGCTGCCGGCGGAGGGCCGCGGCTCGGTCGTNGGCTTCGGGCCGCGGCNGGGCGCGTACCTCATCGACGCGGTCGTGGCGAACCTGATCGTCGGCGTGCTGTACCTGGCCGGGCTCGGCTCCGCCGGCGACGTCCGCGGCCTGGCGATCTACCTGGTGTTCCTGCTGGAGGAGTTCATCCTCGTCAGCACNGGCGGCCAGACGATCGGCATGCGGCTGTTGGGCATGCGCGTGATCCGGCTGCGTGACCNCGGCCGGCAGTCCTGGCCCTGGGTGGGGGTGCGCACCCTGCTGTTGGCCCTGCTGGTGCCCGTGTTCATCTGGGACCGCGACCAGCGCGGCCTGCATGACCGGGCGGCCGGGACCGTGGTCGTGCGCGATCCCGTCCGCGCGGACTCCGCCTCCTAGACCGGCTGGGCCCCTGGGTCGGCTGGATCTCCAGGGTTGGCCCGACCTCCAGTGCCGGCTGAACCTCCAGTGCTTGCCCGACCTCCAGTGCCGGCTGAACCTCCTGGACCGGTAGGTCCTGTTCGGCGGTTGCCTGCCCTGCCTGCTCGTCCTGGCCGTTCTTCGGTCGTCCTCGGTCGAGGGGGCGTCAGCGCAGGCGGCCGCCGCGAGGCACGTTGCGGGGGATCGGGCCCTTCGGGATCGGCAGGGCCGCGCCGCCCAGAGCGCGCAGCCGGCGGTCGAGGGCGTCCACCTCCCCGCGGCGCAGCGTCCGGCGCAGTCGCATCAGCGTGCCCTGAAGCTTCGGCAGCGGCGTCTCGCCCTCACCGGTGCCGACGATGATGTCGGTCACCGGCGTGTCGCCGACGACCTTGCGGATGCGGCGCTTCTCCGCGACGAGCAGCTCCCTCGGCCCGCGGCCGCGGCCCTCCGCGATGATGACCACTCCGGCGCGGGAGACGACCCGGTGCACCACGTCCTGGTGGCGGTTCACGCCGACGGCGGGAGTGATCCGCCAGTCGCCGCGCATCCGCTCGACCACGCCGGCGGCGGCGCCGGGCTGGCCCTCCATCTCCGCGTAGGCGGTGCGCTGGACGCGCCGGCTGAACACGTTCAGAGCGACCACGACGCCGAGCAGGATGGCGATCGGGATCCATACGTAGAGCGGCCCGACGAAGAGTCCGAGGAGGATGCCGACCGCGAGCGGAACGAAGAAGGCCGCAAGGGTGAACCAGAGCACCTGCGGATCGCGCTGGCGCGTGATCTTGAAGACCACCCGCAGCTGCGCGAGACGGGCTTTGAACCCGGTCCCCTCCGCGGCACCGCTCGCGCTGCCACGGCGGCCCGCACTGTTACCGCCGCCACTGCCGCTCGTACCGCCACTGCCGCTCGTACCGCCACTGCGGCCCGCCCCGCCGCCGCGCCCCGAGGCGCCGCCCCGGCTCCCGTCGTTCTTTCCGCCCGCTGCCGCGTTCCTGCCCGCCGCCGCGGGGGTCGACGATCCCGCGGTGTCCCTCGGCTGCTTCCTCAGTGCCATGACCGCGAGCCTACGGCCTGGCGCGTCGCCCCCGTGCGGCTGTCGCGTCCGTCGGGAAGCATCCGTCGGGAGCCATCCGCTCGGTCAGGGGGATTCGCTCGGTCAGGGGGATTCGTGCGGCCCCGGCTGGCTGTGCGCGGGATGGCCCGCCGGTCGGGCGGTCAGCTCTGGACGGCGACGATCCGCGGCAGCCCGCGCACGGCCGCGCCCAGGCGGGCGGTGGTCGCGGCGCTGCCGAGGCCGGCCAGCCGAGGGACCCGTGCGCCACTCTCGGCGCCCGGGATGCTCGCGCAGGCCTCGGGCCGGGGGACGATCGGGGCCAGCGCCACCGGGTCGACCCACCGGTAACCCGACGTGACGTGCAGATCTGCGGCCGCGCGCCAGGCGTTGCGCCGCGCGGTCTTCTGCCCGCCATGCGGCAGCACGAGCAGGGTCGCTTCCTCAAGGACGCTGAGCAGTGAACGGAGCACGATGGGAACGACCTCCCGGCACGGTCGTGGGCGCACACCTCGATGATGGGCCAGNGAGAGACCCCCCTCGTGACAAGGGGGTGACGCTACGATGGGTAGCCTAGCCCGTCGGGGGGACACCCACCAGCGTGCTCGTCACTGCGTGTGAGAGGTTTCCAGCACACTTTTGGGGAGATCGGACGCTGCGGTGTGGCCCTCGCCACGAGCCGTGATCGCCTGCTGGTAGAGCCGGCCGGCCCGGTAGGACGAGCGCACGAGCGGCCCGGACATGACCCCGGAGAAGCCCAGCTCGGCGCCGACGCGCTCCCAGTCGAGGAACTCNTCCGGCCGCACCCACCGTTCCACCGGGTGGTGACGGGGCGTGGGCCGCAGATACTGGGTGACGGTGAGTAGCTCGCAGCCGGCGGCGTGCAGATCCCGCATGGCCGCGTGGATCTCCTCGGCGGTCTCGCCGAGGCCGAGGATCAGGTTCGACTTCGTGACCAGCCCGGCCGCGCGGGCCTGACGCAGAACGTCGAGGGAGCGCTCGTAGCGGAACGCCGGCCGGATCCGCTTGAAGATCCGCGGCACCGTCTCGAGATTGTGCGCGAGCACCTCGGGGGCCGCGCCGAAGACCTCGTCGAGCTGGTCGGCGCGCCCGCCGAAGTCGGGGATCAGCACCTCCACCCCGGTACCCGCGGACAGCGCGTGGATCTGGCGGACCGTCTCGGCGTACAGCCAGGAGCCGCCGTCGGCCAGGTCGTCGCGGGCCACGCCGGTGACCGTCGCGTAGCGCAGCCCCATGGTGCGCACCGACTCCGCCACCCGCCGCGGCTCGTCCCGGTCCAGCGGGGTGGGACGGCCCGAGTCGATCTGGCAGAAGTCGCACCGCCGGGTGCAGACGTCCCCGCCGATCAGGAAGGTGGCCTCGCGGTCCTCCCAGCACTCGTAGATGTTCGGGCAGCCGGCCTCCTCGCACACCGTGTGCAGCCCGGCGGCCCGCACCAGCCCCTTGACGTCGGAGTACTCCGGGCCCGTGCGCATCCGGGTGCGGATCCACGGCGGCTTGCGCTCGATCGGCGTCTGCGCGTTGCGCGCCTCCAGGCGCAGCAGGGGGCGTCCCTCGGGGGCGACCGCGCTCATCCGACCAGCTCCATCCGCTCGGTCCCGGCCTGCGACGACGACGGCGGCTGCGGCGGCGCCGGGGGCGCGTCGGCCGGCTCGACCCGCGCGGTGACGCGATCGCCGAGGTTGCGCCCGCCGAGGTAGCGGGCAAGCACGGCCAGGGTGTGCCGCTCGACGATCGGCCGTGTCTCGGCGACGCTCACCGACCGGCCGAGCTCGGCGGACAGGCTCGTCACCCCGGCGTCGGTGATGCCGCAGGGCACGATCTGCCCGAAGGCGCGCAGGTCCGACGAACAGGTCAGCGCGAAGCCGTGGGTGGTCACCGCCTGCCGGACCCGCACGCCGATGGCGGCGACCTTGCGCAGACCGTCCGCCGTCCAGACGCCGCTGCGGCCGTCGACCCGGCGGGTGGCCAGGCCCAGCTCGGCGCAGGAGTCGATGAGGGCCTCCTCCAGGGCGCGCACGTAGGCGACGACGTCCAGCGGACGAGGCAGCTTGACGATCGGGTAGCCGACGAGCTGCCCCGGGCCGTGCCAAGTGATCTTGCCGCCGCGGTCGACGTCGACGACCTCGGTGCCGTCCAGCGGCCGTTCGAAGGGCTGCGTGCGCCGGCCGGCGGTGTAGACGCTGGGGTGCTCGACAAGGATGAGCGTGTCGTCCACCTCGTCGGCCACCCGGGCTTCGGCGAGGGAGCGTTGCATGTCCCACGCTTCGCGGTAGGGGACCACGGAAAGCCTCAGAACATCCACGTCATTCAGCGTACGCCCGCGCCACGCCGCGCCAGTGTGAGCTCGACCGGAGCTCCGGGCCCGCGAACCGGCGTCAGCCGGGGAGGTCCGCACCCGACGCGCCGGGTAGCAGCCGGGGCACGACCGGTGTCTCGACCGCGGCACCGTCCGGGCCGCGCTCGACCCGCCAGGCGTGCACACCGGGCCGGTCGGCGACGGCCTCGACCAGGTCGGTGCCGCGAAAGTGCAGCCCGACGCCGTCGTCGGTGGCCCAGCCGGCCGGCAGCGTCCCGTCGGCGACGAGGCGCTGGTACAGCGGGCGCCGGCCCGGCTCGGAGTCGTAGTGCGGCGTGTTGCTGAACGGCAGCAGCGCCAGCCCGTTCGTGACCGGCCGCAGGTCCGGGCCGAACGAGTCGGTGGTGCCGCCGACATGCCAGCACAGGGAGCCGGCCGAGACGCCGCCGAGGACGACGCCGGCCTCCCACGCCTCGCGCAGGATCTCGCCCAGCCCGTGCACCGCCCAGACCGCGAGCAGGTTCGCCACGCTGCCCCCACCGGCCCAGATCACGTCCTGCGCCAGNAGGTGCCCGCGGATGTCGGGGATGTTCGGCATGGGGAACAGCGCCAGGTGCGAGACCCGCACGTCCGGGCGGTCACGGTTGAACGCGGCGTAGCCGCGGGCGTAGGCGCCCTGGTCGTCGCCCAGCGCCGTCTGCAGCAGGCAGACCCGGGGCCGCGGGCCGGCCGCGGCCAGCTCGATCGCGTGGGTCAGGATCGGCCCGACCTTCGCGCCGTACCGGCCGTCGGGAAGGAAACCGCCGCTGGTGGCGAGGATCTGCACGACGGTCTCCCCCTGGCTCGTGGGCCGGCGGCGCTGGCCGTCCGGACCCGGTCTCGGGCGATTGTCCGCCCTCCGCGCAGCAGCGCCCCCGCGGGGGGCTCGGGCGTCGCCGCCAGGTTTCCGGCCGGGGCCGGCCGCTGCGCCGCGCGGTCCCGCCGGACGCCGGCCCGCACCCGCCGTGACCAGGCAGGTCCCGACCCGGACCGGTGGGGGAGCGGACGCCGCCGTGGGAGTGATCGTAAAAAGTTATCCACAACCGGACGAAGACCAATGCAGACCGACCCCGAATGAGCCTAGCGTCGCTACCTGTGACCTTCACCGACGATTCCGCGGACAGGCCGGCGCGNCGCGTCGGCGGGGCACCCGAGGTGCCGGGGGTGAGCGTGCGTTCCCGGCTGCGGGACGCCGGCTCCGGCGAACTCTGGGCGGGTCAGTTCGACCAGTCCGGGATCGAGTGCGTCGTGCGCCGCGTGCGTCTCGCCCCCGACCCGGTGCTGCGCTCGGCGGCGGTCGCCGCGGCCCGCGCGCTGGCCGAGCTGGCACACCCGCACCTCAACCCCCTGGTGGCGGTGCTGCCCACGGCGGAGGGGCTGGCGCTGATCACCGAGCCGGTCGTCGGCGCGATCAGTCTCGGCCGCCTGCTGGCGGTGCGCGGTGATCTGGACCCGGGCGAGGTCGTCACCGTCGGCCTGCCGGTCGCGCAGGCGTTGGCCGCCGCGCACGCCGTCGGCATCGTGCACGGCCGGCTCGAGCGGGAGGACATCCTGCTGGAGCCGAACGGGCGCCCGGTCCTGACCGGCCTCGGGGTCGCCGCGCTGGCCGACGCCGCCCGGGCCGATCCCGTTCCGCCCGAGGCGGCCTCCGCCGACGTGCACGACCTTGCCGATCTGCTGCTGGGGGCGATGCGGGAGGCGACGGGCCCGGATGCCGCCGCGGTCGCGGTGGCCGTCGCCACGGCCATGATCGACGAGCCGCATCGGCGGCCGAGCGCCGCCGAGCTCGCCGCCGCGCTCGCCCGTAGCACCACCCCCCTGCCCGTGNGGCTGCCCGGCGACGGCGAGCCGAGGACGGCCACGCGCCCCCCGGGACCCTCACCCACGGAGACCCTGCCGCGGATTCCCCCGGTGGGTCGCGGCCACGCCGCCGAAACCCGCCCGCCCGGCGCGCGGGGCACCCCGGCCGGGCCGCCGGAGCCACCCGGCTCGCCGCGCCGTCCACCTCCGTCCGCCGGCGCGCAGGGCGTGATGGAACCCGGCGGACACGGACACGGCGACGGCGACGGCGACGGCCGGCCGCGGCTGCTGGCGGGCGCCCGCCTGAACCCGGGGCCGGACGGCACCCGCGACCCGCGTGACGGGCCGGGTCCGCGGGACGACGCCGGCCAGTCCCCACCGGGCGCCCCCCCAACCGGCCGGCCGACCAGCGGCGCCACCGCCGTCGACGCGGCGGAGCTGCTCGACTCCCTGCCGCCGCTGCCGCGGCGTTCGACACCCGCCCGCCGGACGTCACGCGTCGCGGGCCGGGGTGCCGGGTCGGCCCCGGCCGACGCGGGTCAGACCGGCCCGGCGAAGGCGCCCCCGGGAGCGTCGCGGCCCACCGCCCGCCCGCCGCGGTCCGGCGCCGGCGCCGGTGCCGGTGCCGCGGGCGCGGTGGCCGGCGGATCCCGCGGGACCCGCGGCCGGACCGGTGCGTCGGGGGCGTCCGGTTCCCCGCCGGGGACGGCGGGTTCGTCGGGTCGGGCCGGCCGGGCGGGGGCCGGTCGCCGGCCCCGACGGACGGGCGCCCGGCGGCGGCGCTGGCTGCTGCCGGTCACCGCGGGGCTGGGGCTGTTCGTCGTCGTGGTGGCCGTCGTGCTGCTCATGACGAGCCCGTCGGGGGACGGTAGCGGGGACACCGCGGCCCCCGCGTCGCAGTCGGCGTCGTCGCAGCCGGCGTCGCATCCGGCGCCGTCGCAGCAGGCGTCGTCGCCCGTGGCCGGCGTGCCCGGCCGGGACCCGACCGCCTCGCCGGTGGCGAACCAGTCGCCCGAGCAGATCTGGCGTGGCGTGCTGGGCGAGCTCAACACCGCCCGCAGCCGGGCCTTCGAGCGTGCCGACGAGTCCCTGCTGGGGCAGTCCGATGCTCCGGGCAGCCCCGCCTACAACGCGGATGTCACCCTCATGCGACAGGTCGTCGCCCAGGGCGCGCACGCGTCGCCGCTGCACAGCGAGGTACTTGCGCTGCAGGTGCGCGCCGACCAGCCGGACCGTACGGTGCTGCGGGTGACCGAACGCCTGGCCGCCTACGACTACCTCGACGCCCGCGGCCAGCTTCTCGCCCACCAGCCGGAGAAGGCCCCCCAGCGCCACGATCTCGTGCTGCTGCGCACGAGCTCCGGCTGGCGGGTCTCGGAGAGCATCCCCGTCACGGGGAACTGACCGCGGCCGCCTGAGACGGCTTAGGCGCCGTCGGTGAGGATCGCCCGCAGCGCGGTGTCGATGTCGGGGTGGGTGAAGTGGAAGCCGGCCCCGGTCAGCACGGCGGGGGTCAGCCGCTGGGAGGCGAGGACGCCCTCGTCGGCGAACTCGCCGAGGGCGGCCCGCAGGGCGAGGCGGGGCACCGCGGCGAACGCCGGACGGTGCAGCGCCGACGCGAGCGCCGTGGTGAAGGCGGCGTTGGTGACGGGCTCGGGCGCGACCAGGTTCACCGGCCCGGCCAGCGCGTCGTCGGCGAGCAGCAGGCGCAGCGCGGCCACGTGGTCGGTGCGGCTGATCCAGCTCAACCACTGGCGGCCGGATCCCAGCCGCCCCCCGAGCCCCAGCCGGAACAGCGGGAGCTGGCGGCCGAGGCTGCCCCCGTGGCGGGAGAGCACGACCCCGGTCCGCAGCGTCACGACCCGGATGCCGGCCTCGTGGGCCGGCGCGGCCGCCGCCTCCCAGTCCTCGACGAGCCGGGCGAGGAACCCGGCGCCGGCGGGGGCGTTCTCGTCGAGCGGGCCGGTGTCGCCGCCCGCCGAGGTGCCGTACCAGCCGACGGCGCTGCCGGAGAGGAGCACACGCGGGGGCGGGGTGAGCGTGGCCAGGGTGCGGGCGAGCAGGTCGGTGCCGCCGATCCGGCTGTCGCGCAGCTGGCGCTTGTAGGCGTCGGTCCAGCGCCGGTCGCCGATGCCCGCGCCGGCGAGGTGGACGGCGGCGTCGGTGCCGGCGAGCGCCGACGGGTCGAGCCGACCGGTGGCGGGATCCCACTGGATCTCGCCACCGGAACGGGGTGTCCGCCGGACCAGGGCGGTNACGGTGTGGCCGTCCCCGCGCAGGGCGGGGACGAGTGCCGAACCGATCAGTCCCGAGGCCCCGGTCACCACGATGCGCATGGTGACCATCGTGGCCGGTCGCCGCCCCGGATGCGAGGCGGCGACCGGTCCGTGTCTCCTGACGGCGCCTGGCAGGCTGACGAGGCCTGCCAGGCGGGCGGAGCCTAGAGGCCGAGGTCGGCCTCGAACGNGCCCTCCTCGAGCCGCCGCTTGATGAAGGTCAGGAAGCGGGCGGCGTCGGCCCCGTCGACGATGCGGTGGTCGTAGGTCAGCGACAGGTACACCGCTGACCGGACGGCGATGATCTCGCCGAGCTCGGGGTCGTCGATGACGGCGGGCTTCTTCGTCACGATCCCCGTGCCGAGGATGCCGACCTGCGGCTGGTTGATGATCGGAGTGTCGAACAGGGCGCCCCGGCTGCCGGTGTTCGTGAGGGTGAAGGTCCCGCCGCCGAGCTCGTCCGGGGAGATCTTGTTGGCCCGGGTCCGGCTGGCCAGGTCGTCGATCTTGCGGGCGAGACCGGTGAGGTTGAGGTCACCGGCGCTGTGGATGACCGGTACGACCAGGCCGCGCTCGGAGTCCACGGCGATGCCGAGGTTCTCCTCGCCGTGGTAGGTGACCGTCCCCGCCTCGACGTCGAGGCTGGCGTTGAGCTGCGGGAACTCGCGCAGCGCCTCGCAGGTCGCCAGCGCGAAGAACGGCAGGAACGACAGCTTCAGTCCCTCGCGGGCCTGGAAGCCGGCCTTGGCCCGGTCCCGCAGCCGCGCGATGCGGGTGACGTCCACCTCGACGACGGTGGTGAGCTGGGCGCTGATCTGCAGCGACTCGACCATGCGCTTGGCGACCAGGGCGCGCAGCCGGGAGAGCTTCTCGGTGCGCCCGCGGACCGGGGCGGGGGTGGAGGTGCCCGCGCCGCTCGCCTTCGGGGCGGACGCCGCCGGGGCCGCGGTCGGCGCCGCGGGGCGGGCCGGTGCCGACGGCGCGGCCGGAGCCGCCGGGGCGGCGGCGGGCGCGGGAGCGGCCGGGGCGCCGCCGGAGCGGGCCGCCTCCTGGATGTCCTGCTTGGTGATCCGGCCGCCGGGGCCCGAGCCGTTCACGTCGGCGAGGTCGACGCCCAGCTCGGCGGCCATCTTGCGGACCAGCGGCGTGACGTAGCGACCGATCCCGCCGTCGCCGTTGGACGTGGCCACCGGGGCGGGCGCGGTCGGGGCCTGGGCGGGCACCGGGGCCGGCTCCGGCGCTCGGACCGGCGCCGGAGCGGGGGCCGGGGTGGGGGCGGGTGGGGGCGGGGGCGGGGGCGCCGCGGCGACGGGCTTGGCCGGCTCGGGCTCCGGCTCCGGCTCCGCGGCGGGGGCGGGGGCCTCGGTGGGGGCGGCCGCGGCGGAACCGCCGCCGGAGCCGTCGTCGATGACCGCGAGTTCGACGCCGACCTCGACGGTCTCGTCCTCCGCGACCTTGATGGAGCTGATGACACCGGAGGCGGGGGCAGGAATCTCGGTGTCGACCTTGTCCGTGCTGACCTCGAGGAGCGGCTCGTCGGCCTCGACGCGCTCACCCTCCTGCTTCAGCCAACGGGTGACGGTTCCCTCGGAGACACTTTCCCCGAGCCGGGGCATCGTGACAGATACAGACATGCTGGAACGACTCCTTCGTCGCATCCGGCATGCACCGCGCAAGCGGCCGGCCGGAGGCGCTCATGCTGTGGCGTGAACGTGAGTACCTGGGCGGGATCGGGCCGCGGGGCGAACCCGGTCGCGCCACCGATCCCAGGGCGATCGCCCTAGCCGTGGACGTGAAGGGGCTTGCCGGCCAGCGCCAGGTGCGCCTCGCCGAGAGCCTCGGACAGAGTGGGATGGGGGTGGATCAGCTGGGCGACCTCGGCGGGGAACGCCTCCCAGTTCGTGATGAGCTGGGCCTCGGCGATGAGCTCGCCGACGCGGTCGCCGACCATGTGGACGCCGACCACCGGACCGTCGGGGACGGCGACCAGCGTCACGGCACCGGCGGTCTTGAGGATCTGCGACTTGCCGTTGCCCGCCAGGTTGTAGGTGACGGTGCTGATCTCGCCGAAGCGCTCCCTGGCGGCCGCGGCGGTCAGCCCGACCGACGCAACCTCGGGGTGGGAGTAGGTGACCCGCGGGACGTTGTCGTAGTCGACCGGCACCGGGTTGAGCCCGGCGAGCTGCTCGGCGACGAAGATGCCCTCCGCGAATCCCACGTGAGCGAGCTGCAGGCCCGGCCGCAGGTCGCCGAGCGCGGACACGGTGGGGACGTTCGTGCGCAGGAAACGGTCGACCAGGACGTAACCGCGGTCGGTCGCGATGCCGACCTCCTCGTAGCCGAGGCCGGCCGAGACCGGTCCGCGGCCCACCGCGACGAGCAGCAGCTCGGCGTCGATGGTGGTGCCGCTCTCCAGCGACACGGTGACCCCGTGGTCGGTCGTCTTCACGCCGGCGAAGCGGGCGCCGAGGTGCTGGGCGATGCCCCGCTTGCGGAAGGCGCGCTCCAGCAGCTTGGAGCTGGACTCGTCCTCGAGCGGCACCAGGTGCGGCAACGCCTCGACGATCGTCACCTCGGCGCCGTAGGAGCGCCAGACCGAGGCGAACTCGCAGCCGATGGCGCCGGCCCCGAGGACCACGGCGGACGCCGGCACGTGGTCGAGCGTCAGGGCGTCGTCGCTGGTGATGACCCGGTCGTGGTCGATGTCCAGACCGGGCAGGGACTTCGAGTACGAGCCGGTGGCGAGCAGGACGTGCCGGCCGGAGATCACCCGGTCGCCGACCGCGACGGACGTCGGCGAGACGAGCCGGCCGAATCCCTCGACCACCTCGATGCCGCGTGACTTGATCAGGCCGGTCAGCCCCTTGAACAGGCCGGCGATGACCGAGTCCTTGTAGGAGTTGACCTTCGCCATGTCGATGCCGTCGAAGGTGGAGCGGATCCCGAAGGATTCGCTCTCATTGATGTTGTCGACGATCTCCGCCGAATGCAGCAGCGCCTTGGTCGGGATGCAGCCTCGGTGCAGGCAGGTGCCGCCGAGCTTGTCCTTCTCGATCAGAACGACGCTCAGGTCGAGTTCCGCGGCGCGCAGCGCGGCGGCGTATCCGCCGCTGCCGCCGCCGAGGATGACCAGGTCGACGGGACCGGCCGCTGAATCCGCCACGCCAGAGGTCCCTTCTCGTTGACTTCTATGGTTGTGCCGGTGATGCCGGGAGTGTGACCCGTACCCACCGGTGTCGCGTGCCCGCGATGCCGGTGAAACGGCCGGCCGCGCCGGCGGCGATCGGTGCCGGGCAGGGCCGGGAACGCCGGCATCGACGTGCCCTTCGGGCCGGCGTTTCAGGCCACGACTCGCCACACCACGTCGGTCCGAGCCCAGTCTTTCACGCCGTGGGCCCCCTTCCGCTCGGATGGGTGAGTGTGCTGCATCGCGCGAGGTGCAGTCGCAATCGCCGCTCTGCCGCACCCTCCCGCTCGGTCAGCCGGCGGTCGTGGGGCCGTCGGCCGCCGGCGAGCCGGCGCGGCTCTCGGCGAGCTGGATGAGCGTGCGAACGATCACGCCGGTGCCGCCCTTGGGCGTGTGCCCGTAGGGCTGGCCGCCGTTCCACGACGGACCGGCGATGTCGATGTGCGCCCAGCTCGCCTCGTCGGGCACGAAGTGGGCGAGGAAGTGCGCCGCGACCAGCATCCCGCCGTCCCGGCTGCCGCCGGGCGGGACGTTGGCGATGTCGGCGACCAGGGAGTCCAGCCCCTTGCGCAGCTCCGGCGGCAGCGGCATCGGCCAGACGCTCTCCCCGGTCGCGGCGGCGGCCGTCGTGACCGCTTCGACGGCGCCGTCGCGGCCCATCACCCCGCTGGTGCGCTGGCCCAGCGAGACGATCTGGGCGCCGGTCAGCGTCGCGATGTCCACGATCAGGTCCGGTGCCTCCTCGGCTGCCCGCACGAGGGCGTCGGCGAGGACGAGCCGGCCCTCGGCGTCCGTGTTGAGCACCTCGACCCGGGTTCCACCGCGCAGCGTCAGCACATCCGAGGGTCGGATCGCCTCGCCCGACGGCATGTTCTCCGCGCAGGGCAGCCAGCCGGTCACCGTGACCGGCAGGCGCAGGCGCGCCACGGCGACGACCGTGGCGAGGACGGCGGCCGCGCCGGCCATGTCCGTCTTCATCCACTCCATCGCCGTCGGGGGCTTCAGCGACAGGCCGCCGGAGTCGAAGGTGATGCCCTTGCCGACCAGTGCGAGCGCCGGTGAATCGCCGCCGCCACGCCACTCGAGGCGGATCAGCCGGGGCGGGTTGGCGGAGCCCTGCCCGACCCCGATGATCCCGCCGAAGCCGCCCTCGGCCAGCGCCACCTCGTCGAGAACCTCGACGGTGACGCCGGCGGCGGTCGCCTTCTCGACGGCGACGTCGGCGAGCAGGGCGGGCGAGAGGTGACTCGGCGGGGTGTTCACCAGGTCGCGGACCAGCACGACCGACTCGGCGACGACCACGGCGCGGTCGATCTCCTGCTGCGCGAGCGCCTGGGACCCCTCGTCCACGAGGAGCGTCAGCGTGCCGACGGGGGTGGGCCGCCCCTTCGCCGAGGTGGTGCGCAGGCGGTCGAAGGAGTAGGTGCCGAGCAGCGCACCCTCCGCCACCGCCCGCAGCGACTCCGCGGTGATCGCGCCGGGCGCGGCGGCCAGGNCCAGTGCCACGGATCCGGTCCCGGCCAGCGTCCGCACCGCCGTGCCCGCGGCGCGGCGCAGGACCTCCGCGTCCAGCGAGGCGTCCAGAGGGGCGGACGGGGTGGTCGGGGACGCCAGCGGGCCGAGTCCGACCGCGAGGACGGTCGCCGCCGGCAGCGCCCCCAGGGTCGCGAAGTGCACGGTCTCGCCGGCCTTCCCGGTCGCGCCCAGGGAGGTGAGCACCGCGGCGAGCCGGCCGCCGAGCGCCGCGTCCAGCTCGGCGGCGCCGCCGGCCACCACGAGGCCGTCCTCGCCGATCGCGGTGCCGATCACCACCGCATCCGCGTCGAGATCGGCTAGGGCTGCTGAGCTGGGCGCGATGCTGGTCATGCGGTGAGCGTATTGAACGACAAGCCCGGTCGACGCCCCCCGGTGCCGTGACCCGGGTGCCGTGACCCGGCCGGTGCCGAGCCCCCGCCGGTCGTTCCGGTCCGGATCGCGGCGACTACTAGGCTGTTCGCCATGGCAGACCTGCGTCGATCTCCCTTGTACGGCCGTCATGTCGATCTCGGCGCGAAGATGGCCGGCTTCGGAGGCTGGGAGATGCCGATCGAGTACGCCGGGCGCGGAGTACTCGCCGAGCATCAGGCGGTTCGGGGCGCGGTCGGAATCTTCGACGTCAGCCATCTCGGCAAGNCCGAGGTGACCGGCGCGGGCGCCGCGGAGTTCGTCAATGCCTGCCTGAGCAACGACCTGGGTCGTATCGCCCCGGGACAGGCTCAGTACACGTTGTGCTGCAACGACGAAGGCGGGGTCGTCGACGACCTGATCGCCTATCTCTTCTCCGGCGAGCGGGTCCTGCTCGTGCCCAACGCCGCGAACAACGCCGAGGTCGTCGCCCGCCTCGCCGCGGCCGCCCCCGCGGGTGTGTCCGTCACCGACCGGCACACCGGGTTCGGGGTGCTCGCGGTGCAGGGCCCCGCGGCCCCGACCCTGGTGGCGGCCCTCGGTCTGCCCACCGACGGGGCGTACATGAGCTTCGTCGAGGCGGCGTGGAAGGGCCGGCCGGTGATCGTCTGNCGGTCCGGCTACACCGGCGAGCGCGGCTACGAGCTGCTGCCCCGGTGGGACGACACGCCCGCGCTGTGGGACGCGCTGTTCGCCGCGGGGGAGGGCCTCGGCGCGTCGCCGGTCGGTCTCGGCGCCCGCGACACCCTGCGCACGGAGATGGGTTACCCGCTGCACGGCCAGGACCTCTCGCCGACGATCACGCCGGTGCAGGCCCGGTCCGGGTGGGCGGTCGGCTGGGGCAAGGAGCGGTTCTGGGGCCGGGAGGCGCTGCTCGCCGAGCGGGCCGCCGGGCCCGCGCGCCTGCTGTGGGGGCTGGCGTCGACAGGNCGGGCGATTCCCCGGCCGCACATGCCCGTGACCGCGGCGGACGGCGCGCCGGTCGGCGAGGTCACCAGCGGCACCTTCTCCCCGACGCTGCGCCAGGGCATCGGCCTGGCACTGCTCGACCGCGGCGTCGCCGAGGGCGACACCGTGAACGTCGACGTCCGCGGCCGCCCGGCCCCGATGACGGTCGTCCGACCCCCTTTCGTCCCGTCCTCACCCCGGTAGCTCGGTGGCGACCGCCGGTCGCCGCCGGGATCGCTAGTGCCCCAGGAGCCGCAGGGCGGGGGTCGGTAGCGTCATCGCCATGACGATCAGGGTCACCATGGTGGTGAGCTCGATGATCGCGCCGAGCATGTCACCGGTCAGGCCGCCGAAGCGGCTGGTCAGATAGCGGCGCAGGGCCGCAGCGAAGGCGGTTCCGAGGCAGACCGCGACGACGGCGCGCACGGCCCGGCCGACGTCCCCGCCGTCGAAGTCGAGGCGGCCGGCCAGCGCCGCCACCGCGCAGACGCCGACGAGGGCCAGCACCGCGTCCCGGGTGCGGACCGTGCCGGCCACGAGCGCGCCGAGACCGTCCGGATGGGCGGGCGGGGTGTGCCCGGTGCAGGCGAGGGTCGCGGCGAGCCGGCCGGTCATGACGGCGACGAGGATCGAGACCGTGCCGCGGTGCACGGTGATGGCGGCGCTGAGCGCCACGACCTGCAGCAGCACGACGAACACGACGCTGATGACGCCGAAGGCACCGATCGTCGACTCACGCATGATCTCCAGGGCGCGGTCCCGCCCCCGCACTCGCCGCGCGCCGAGGCCGTCGCCGAGATCGGCCAGGCCGTCGAGGTGCAGGCCCCGGCTGGCGAGCGCGAGGACGGCGATGCCGACCGCGGCGGGCAGCAGGCTCTGGTTGCGGTGGCCGGGCGTCCCGGTCGTGACCCGCAGGGCGACCACGACCACGGCGGTGAGCAGGCCGAGGACCAGGCCCACCAGGGGGGCGAGCGCCATGGCCCGGCCGGCCAGGCGTCGGTCCAGCCGCTCCGGTCCCCGCAGCGGGAACGCTGTGAGCAGCGTGAACGCGGTTCTCGCCGCCACCATCACGTGACGTCGACCGCCGTGGCGTCGGTGGCGTCGACACCGTCGACGGCCTCGGACTTCCCGCTCACACCGGCCTGNTCGAACGTCGCCATCTCCGCCAGGGTCGCCTGCGCGGCGCGGACCAGCGGCACCGCGAGCAGGGCTCCGGTGCCCTCGCCCAGGCGCAGCCCGGCGTCGATCAGCGGCGTCAGCCCGAGCGCGCCGAGCGCGATCGCCTGCGCCGGCTCGGGGGAGCGGGTGCCCGCCACCCACCACTGCCGGGCGCCCGGCGCGACGCGTTCGGCCGCCAGCGCCGCGGCGCAGACGATCACACCGTCGAGGACGACCGGGGTGCGCCGCACGGCGGCCTGCACCAGCAGGCCGGCGAGCGCCAGCAGGTCTGCCCCGCCGACGACCCGCAGCAGGGACAGCGCGTTGCCGGCGAACGGCCGCCCGCGCCGCATGGCATCCCGGATCGCGGCCGTCTTCACCATCCAGCGGCGGTCGTCGATGCCCGTGCCCCGCCCGACCACCTCGATGGGCTCGCGATCGGCCAGCAGCGCGACGATGGTCGCCGCGGGGGTCGTGTTCCCGATCCCCATCTCGCCGGGGACGAGCAGGTCCGCACCGGCGTCGATCTCCTCGTCCGCGATGAGCCGGCCCACGGCGAACGCCCGCTCGGCCTCGGCCACGCTCAACGCGTCCGTCCGGTCGATCCGCCCGCTTGAGCGCCGCACCCGGTAGCGGTCGGGCGGCGCGGTGCCGTCGACCCCGCCCACGGTGGTGGGCCGTGGGCTGTCCACGGCGACGTCGACGACCCGCACGCCGGCCCCGACCTGGCGGGCGAGGACGTTGACCGCCGCCCCGCCGGCGGCGAAGTTCGCCACCATCTGGGCCGTCACGTCGCTGGGAAACGCGGACACGCCGATCTCGGCGATGCCGTGGTCGCCCGCGACCACGATCGCCCGGACGCGCTCGAAGGGCCGCGGGGGACAGGTTCCCTGCACCCCGGCGAGCCAGATCGACAGCTCCTCGAGCCGGCCGAGCGCGCCGGGCGGCTTGGTCAGCTCGCCCTGCCGGCGCCGGGCCGCCGCCATCGCGTCGCTGTCCAGCACCGGGACGACGGGAACGACGCCGCTAGCGTCATGGGAATCCACGAGGTCCTTACTACCTGATCGGTCTCGAGGAGCCGGCACCCCGTCTCCACTACGGCAGGCCACGCGGCGACGGCCGGGCGGCGGCCGGGCGGCGCGGCGGCGGCGGCCGGGNGGCGCGGCGGAGCGGACAGCGCGGCGGAGCGGACAGCGCGGCGGGCGGCGGATGCGAACAGCGGAGTCGATCGGATACGTTGCGAGATGTGGCGTTCCCGGTTGATCCGTTCCCGGAACGTGTTCGGGTACCCGGCTCGGGGTCGGCCGGCGGTGGGCTGCCGGTCCAGCGCGAACGGCGGGTGTTCCTGAGCCATACCGCGGAGCTGCGCCGGTTCCCACGGGAGCGGTCGTTCGTCGCCGCCGCCGAGCGGGCCGTCGCGTTGGCGGGCGACCGGGTGATCGACATGGAGTACTTCGGTGCCCGGGACGCAGATCCCGCCGACTTCTGCGTGCGGACGGTCCTTTCCTCCGACGTCTACCTGGGACTCATCGGATTTCGGTACGGCTCGCTGGTGACCAACCAGCCCGAGACGTCCTACACCGAGCTGGAGTTCGACACGGCCACCCGGGCCGGGATGCCCCGCCTGGTGTTCCTGCTGGACTATCTCGCCGAGGTTCCCTTCGGTGAGTTCGTCGACGAGGACCACGCGGAACGCCAGAAGGCGTTCCGTGGCCGGCTGCGCGAGTCCGGCATCATCACAGCCGACTTTCGCAGCGCCGGCGATCTGGAGACGGCCGTCCTCGACGCCCTGGTGAAGCTGCGGGAGAGCCAACGGCGCGTGGTCCGCACGGGCGGTACCGGGCTGGATCCGGCCGGCGGCGTCGCGGGCATCCCGGGCGGGGGCGGTCGGCGCAGGCCGTGGATGCTCCCCGGCGACCGGGACGACTCCGTGCCCCGCCCCGCGCTTACCGCGGCCGTGCTCGCCGAGGTGCTCGCGAGCGCGGCGGGCGGGGCCCGTCTTGTCGCTGTCCGTGAGCCCGTCGTGCTGCACGGCACCGGCGGGATGGGGAAGACCACGCTGACCCGCGCGGTTTGCCGGCAGGCGGAGATCGCCGAGACGTTCGGCGGCGGGCTACTCTGGGTCACGATCGGGGAGACACTGGACGGCGCCCGGCTCGCGGAACGGATCAACGATCTCAGCGAGGCGCTCAGCGGCGTCCGGCCGACCCTCGCCGATCCGGAGCAGGCCGGCTTCCATCTCGGGACGCTGCTCGGTGACGAGTCCCGGCTGCTGGTCGTCGACGACGTGTGGAACCCCACCCAGTTGCAGCCGTTTCTGCTGGGCGGGGCGGGCACCGTCCGACTCGTCACCACCCGGCTGCGTGACCTCGTGCCCCGGGCGCGGATGATCGAGATCCAGGCAATGCTCCCCGCCGAGGCCATGACGCTGCTGCTGCGCGACCTCGGCACGCAGGCGCCGGAGGCGGCCGAACGGCTGCTGGGGGTGACCGGACGCTGGCCGGTGCTGGTGCGCCTGGTCAACCGCGCGCTCGTGCGGCATGTCCGCGACGGCATGAGCCTGCCCCGGGCCGCCGAGCGGGTGCTGCGCCGGATGCGCCGGCGCGGTCCGACCGGGCTCGACGTCACCCGCGCGGCGCAGCGATCCGAGGCCGTCGAGGCCACGCTGGCGGCCAGCCTCGGCCTGCTGACCGGGCACCGCCTGGAGCGCTACCTGGAACTCGCGGTCTTCCCCGAGGACGTCGAGATCCCGCGCCGGGTGCTCGACGCCTACTGGGGGACCACCGGCGATCTCGATCCGGACGAGGTCGACGACCTCTGCCAGGANCTGGCGGATCTTTCCCTGGTCGTCGCCTACCGCAGGTCGCCGCCCTCGCTGCTGCTGCAGGACGTGCTGCGCACCTACCTGCGGGCCCGGGTCGGCGAGGAGCGGCTGCGCGAGTTCGAGGCCGTGCTCTGCGACGCGCTGCGCGACACCTTCCTGCCCGCCCCGGCCGCGGCGCCGGCCTCGGTCCCGGCCTCGGCGCCGGGGGCGTCGGGCGCGCCCTGGTGGCTGCTGCCGGAGTCCGCCGACTACGCGTGGACCCACCTCGTCGGCCATCTCGTCGGCGCGGGCCGGACGGCCGAGGTCGCCGCGCTGGTCGGGGATCTGCGCTGGACGCTGGCCAAGCTGCAACGCCCGCAGCTCGGCCCGGTCGCCGTCCAGGCCGACCTCGCCCTGGCGGCGACCGTCCTGCCGGACGATCCGGTACTCGCCGCCCTGCGCCGCGCGATCCTGCGCAACGCCCACCTGCTGGCCCCGACCGACCCGCCGGCCTCCCTCGGCGCGGTCCTGCTCAGCCGCCTCGACGGCAGCCCCGAACTCGACGACGCCCGGTCCGCCCTCGCGCCCCACGTCGCCCTGCCCCGGCTGACCAACCGGTGGTCGCGTCCGGACCAGCCGCATCCGGCCCTGCGGCGCACGTTCGGCGGCCATCGTCGCTGGGTCGACGGGCTCGCCGTCGCCCCCGACGGGCGGATGTTGGCCTCCGCGGGTCGGGACGGCACCGTGCGGCTGTGGGAGGTGCCGGACGGGCGGGGCCAGGCGGTGCTGACGGGCCACGACGGCGAGGTGCTCGGCTGCGCGTTCGCGCCGGACGGCCGCACGGTCGCCTCTGCCGGGGCGGACGGCACGGTGCGGACCTGGGCGGTGCCGCGGGTGTGGGACGACGGATCCGCGGTGTGGACGGGCGGGTTGCCGGCGGACGGGTCATCAGCGGGCGGGTCGTCGGCGGACAGGTCGTCGGCGGACAGGTTGCCGGTGGGCGGGTCGTGGCCGGGCGGGCCAGGGGAGCCCGATCCGGCGGTACCCCCGCGCCGGGCGGCCCCGTCACAGGTGCGACGCGGGCACGTCGGGAGCGTCACCGCCTGTGCGTTCGGCCCGGACGGTGACGTCGTCCTCTCGGTCGGCGAGGACGGGAGCCTGCGCTGGTGGGATGCGCGCGGCGCGGCCTGCCTGCTCGCGGTCACCGTCGCCGACGTACCGCTGCGCTGCTGCGTCCCGGCCCCGGACGGGGGCTGGATCGCTGTCGCCGGGGAGGACGGTGTGATCCGCATCGTCGACCCGTCGACCGGGGCGCCGACGATGACCCTCACCGGCCATCGCGGGCCCGTCCTGGCGCTGGTCGTCGCGCCGGACCGGAGCTGGCTGGGATCGTCGGGGCAGGACGGCACGTTCCGTCGATGGTCGATGCCCGCGGGCCACCGGATCGGAATGCTCCGGGAGGCCTCGGGGGCGATCCGTGGCGCCGCGGTCGGCCCGGACAGCCGGCTGGTGGCGACCACGAGCCGGGATGACGTGATCCGGCTGTGGGACGTGTCGGCGGACGGTCACCGGGCCGATCTGTCGGGGGCGGTGGGCAGCCGCACCTGCGTTCTCTCACCGGACGGGACCTGGGCGGCCGCCGCGGACCGGTACGGCGTGATCCGGGTGTGGGCCACCGACGTCGACCTGCCGAAACCGTCCGCCGGCGGCCGGGATGAGCCGATGAAGGGCTGCGCCGTCGTGGACTCCCGCGAGCCGGGCGTCGCGCCGCGGGTCGTCGCCTACTCCGACGACGGCACCGCCGCCGCCTGGGACCTGGCGACCGGCGAGCGCACCGGCACCGCCATCGCCGGCGCTGTGGAGATGGCCCGCGGCGCCGAGGTGAGTCCCGACGGAGCCTGGGTGCTCGTGCCCGAGACGCTCACCNCCCTGCGTCGGTGGGATCCGGTGACGGGCGCCGTCGCGGCGACGCTGACGGCCGACGCCGAGATCACCTGCTTCGCCCTCGACCCCACCGGCACCTGGGCGGTCGCCACCTGCATGGACGGGACGCTTCGGCGGTGGGACATCGCGAGCGGACACCCGTCGCCGACGGCGTCGCAGGTGGGGAGGGCGTCACCGGTGGGGACGGCGTCCACGGGGCATCCGGACGGCCCGCCGGGTGTGCCGGCCGGGACGGCGCACCGGGGGGCCGCACTGGCCTGCGCCATCAGCCCGGACGGCCGCTGGGTGGCCTCGGGCGGGCGGGATCGCGGCGTGCGGCTGTGGGAGGCGGCGACCCTCCGGCTGCGCCGGGAGTTCACCGGGCACACCGGCGAGATCCTCGGCGTCGCCTTCTCGCCCGGAGGCGAGCTGCTGGTCACCGCCGCGTCGGACCACACGGCGCGGGTATGGCGTGTCGACGACGGCGCCCCGGTTGTGACGCTGACCGGGCACGTGCACACCGTCCGGGCGGCGCGGTTCTCGCCGGACGGGGCCTGGTTGGCCACCGCAGGTGGCGACGGCGCGCTGCGGATCTGGGACGCGGCGACCTGGCGCTGCGTCGCCATGATGCGCTTCGACGGNGGCGCCCGCGCCTGCACGTGGCTCCCGCCCGCCCTCGGCCGCGGCCTCGTCATGGCCGGCTCGGCCGGACTGTTCCGCTACGACCTCGACCTCGACGGGTGAGACTCGCGGACGGATCCGCCGGCGTGCCGGCGTGCCGGCGTGCCGGCGTGCCCCGACGCCAGCGCGCGACTTGTCTGTAGGGGTGGCCTGTGATCAGGCTTTGGGTCGAAGCCGGATCGCGGTGCCCGCCACGACCTGCCAGACCTCGTCGGAGGCGGCGGCGAGCTCGGCGTTGAGGCGGCCGAGCGCGTCGCGGAACCGGCGACCGTCGGCCGTCGCCGGCACCACTCCGGAGCCGACCTCGTCGGTCACCGCCACGACGCGGCGCGCGGTGTGCCGCCACGCCTCGACCAGCTCGCCCGCCCGCCTCGCCAGCTCCGCCGGGTCATCGAGCAGTGCGGCCACCCACAGCCCGACGCCGTCGACGAGCAGCGGCGGACCCGGCGAGCGCAGCAGCGGCGCCAGGTCGAGGGTCTCCACGGTCGTCCACGCCGCCGGACGGCGCTCGCGGTGCGCGGCGATCCGCGCCGACCACTCGGCGTCGGTGGGGTCCGGGGGCGCGGAGGTGGCGACGTACACCACTGCCGGCTCGGCGAGCAGCCGGCGTTCCGCCTCGGCGGACTTCCCCGACCGGGCCCCACCGGTGATCAGGACCCGGTGCGGCGCCGGCGTCCCGGTGGAGCCGGTGGGGCCGGCGGGGCGTGAGTGGGGCGCGAGGTCGAGGACGGTGCCGTCGCCGGGAGCCTGCGCGCCGAGCAGGGCGAGCCGGCGGGCCAGCTCGTCGCCAGGCGGGTTGCGGTGGCTGAGGTGGACGGCGAGCACCCGGGTGCCGTCGACGACGGCGCCGCGGCGGCGCAGCTCCGCGACGAGTTCGGCGAAGGAGTCGAGATCGAGGTGCTCACCGAAACCGGGCCGGTCGCCGTTGTTCTCCTCCAGCAGCACCACGTCGTACGCCCGGCCGGTCACCGCGGCGAGCGTTGCCGCTGGCAGCGGCGCGGCGGTGTCGCAGCCGTAGAGCAGCCGGCCGCCGTCGGGCGCGGTGACGTCGTAGAGCACCGCGGGGCCGATGCTCGCGTCGCCGTGCCGGGCGGCCAGCGGGCGCACCAGGTACGCGGCGTCACCCTCGCCGAGGCGCAGCGGATCGCCGTCCGGTGAGTCGTCGCCGTCCGGTGCGTCGTCGCCGGCCGTCGCCGGGACGAATCGCAGGGCGGAGCCCTCCCGGGTCGGGTCGGCGCCCTCCCACCGGGTCAGGAACGCGCGGCACACCGCCAGCGCCGCGGGCGGCCCGACGACGTCGAGTGGCCGACCGGCGGCGGACGACCACGACCGCCACATCAGGCTCTCCGGGCCGAGGTGGTCGGGATGCGCGTGGCTGATCAGCAGATGGCGCAGGCCGGAGAGTCGGACCCCGAGCCGGGCGGCGGTCCGCGGCACGTCGGGCCCGCAGTCGATGAGCAGGGCGTCGTCGACGAGGACGGCGGTCTGCCCGCGGACCTCGTTCTGGCGCGCCCAGGCGCAGGACGCGCAGTCGCACCACGGATTCGGCCAGCCGTCCGCCGAACCCGTGCCGAGCAGCGTTACCCGCACCGCCGCCGCGCCCGGATCACACGTGCGGGTGGCGCTTGCGCTCCCACCGGGTCATCAGCGCGAGCACCGCCGCCAGCAGAAAGATGGCCACGAAGGTGACGATCACGGCAGNCCACCAGGTCAGGGGCGGATCGTGCTCCGCGGACTCGGCGGCGAAGGCTGCGGCGTTGTAGACGGTCGTTCCCACGCGGGTTGTTCCTCCTCGACGGATGTACCGGACTCGACCGGATGGACCGGATGTGCGCTCGACGTCGCACGTCGTTCCGTGTCCTGTCGAGGCCGACGTTACCGGCGTCGAGGACATCCTGACGCGGGTGTCCGCCTGCGCGCCAGTGGCGTGCGGCACCGAGCCAGNCGTCCGCTCGGCCGATTCCCCGGGGAGCATCGGCCCCTGGCGAGGGTGACCACGGGCGGCACGCTGATCCGCGGCGCCGCGCCGACGAGGGGCACACGGTTGGATGGGTCCACCGGTCGACCGATCGGCGATCGCGCACGGCGGCCGGCCGACTCGGGCCGCCCCGGAGAAGGGACCCACGCATGACCTGGACCTGGCGTTACGAGGGCGACGACGGAGCGATCGTCACGGTCGGCGGTGCGTCGAGCTCCGAATCCTTCACCAGCCAGGGCGACGCCGAGACCTGGCTCGGGGAGACCTGGCGCGACCTGCTCGCCGCGGGCGTCCTCCAGGTCACCCTGCTCGACGCCGGACGCCGCATCTACGGCCCGATGAGCCTGCGCCCGGTCACCTGATCCGTGCCGCGTCCCGACCTCCCCGATGCCGGCCTGCTCACGGCACGTGGTGGGNCAGCAGGCGGTGGCCGGTACCTGGTGGCCGGTGATGCTGCCTGCCATCGATGGAACCGGGCCGATGGCGCGGCGCGGTTCCGCGGAACCGCATGCTGGCCGGGGCCGGGATTGGGACGCGTGGCGCGGTTTCGCGCGCCGCGCCGATCCCCGACCGGCGTCGCCCGCGAGCTCGGCGTCGCCAGACACGCGCTCTCGTTCCCCATCGCGGAGAAGAGCGCTGTGAGCGCCTCAGATGGTCGGCCCGGGAGGGAGAGCGTGTCGCCCGGACGAAACCTGGTCGCCGAGATCCCGAACAGATGCGAGGCGTGCCCAGTCGTTGTTGCGGACCAGCATGCACCAAAGGCCTGCGGCGCGGCCGACGGTGGGACCGTCAGGAACCTCTCTGCCGTCGATCGTCGCTACGGCGTCGACTGCGGCCCTGGCGGCTTGTTCGGGGTCGGGGTGGCGGCGGTGAACAGACGCGCGCGCGAGTGCGAGATGTGTACCGGCGGTCGACCTGTATCGCCCGCTGTGGGCCAGCATCGTCAGTGATCTTCTGGCGTGTGGTTCAGCTTCCTCGCCCGCGCCGAGGTAACCGAGGATGACAGCACTGAACGCCTCGTACGTTTCGTCATCGATGGGTGAGAGGCCCGGCACCTGCTTGCCCGTCCAGATGTTCTCGCCCATGGTTCGCAGGGCGGAGCGCGCTTCGTCCTGCCGCCCGGCAAGGGCGAAGGCGCGGGCCTGTGCGCAGGCCAGCATCGGAACGATGTACGGGTGTGCGCGTGCTTGCGCCTGCACGGCGATGTCTGCAGCAGTGTCGAACTCGCGACCGAAGAAGGCCACGGCTGAACGCATGGCGGCCTCGGATCCGGCGAGGAGAGGATCGCCGGCTGCCCTGGCATGCCGCCCGGAGCGGGTTGACAGGCTCTGGCTAACGTTGTTAGCTAGCGGTGTGGCTAACGGTGTTAGCCGCATTGTCGACCCGGAGGTGTGGATCCATGAGCGAGCAGCGTGATCAGGCGTCGTCCCGTGCCGGCGGGGCGCATTACCTCGCGCCCGGCTGGTTCACCCGTAATGTGGCCAACCGCCTGGTGGCGCTGGTAACCCGGGCCGGGGTGAGCGTGCTGGGCAGCCGGGTGNTGGAGGTGCGCGGGCGGGCCAGCGGCCAGCCGCGGCGGACCCCGGTGAACCTGCTGACCTACGAGGGGCGGCAGTACCTGGTGTCGGCGCGCGGCCATGGGCAGTGGGTCCGCAACGTCCGCGCCGCGGGTGGTGAGCTGTCTTTGCTGNGGGGGCGCTCGCGTACGCTCTACCACGCCGACGAGCTGGACCCGGCGGACAGTGTCGCCGTGCTGCGGGCCTACCNGAAGCGATGGAAGGCCGAGGTCGGCGCCTTCTTCGATGGGATCGGGCCCGACTCCACCGACGAGGAGATCCGCCGGATCGCCCCTCGCCATCCGGTCTTCACGCTGACCGCGCGCTGACCCTTCGTGGCGTCGCCCCGGCGCCGCGGGAGAGATCGGCACGGGCGCGCGAGAGAGGGACGGGACGGATGGGGACGCCGCAGGGTTCGGGTGGGCTGCCGCTGGCGCCCGTCGCGCCCCGGCCCGCACTGGCGCCGCCCTCGCCGCGGCTCGGCGAGATCATCGCGGTCGCGCGGGAGGTGCTGGAGAAGGAGGGCGCGGCGGCGCTGACGATGCGCCGGCTCGGCGAGCTGCTGGGCATCCGCGCGCCCTCGCTGTACAAGCACCTCGCCGGCAAGAACCAGCTGGAGGCCAGGCTGGTCGACGCCGCCCTGGTCGAGATCGGCGACCTGCTGCACGGTGTCGTCGACCGCGCCGACGCCGCGAGCGTGCTCGGCGACCTGCTGGCCGCCTACCGCGCCCACGCCCGCGCGCATCCGAACCTCTACCGCCTGGTCACCTCCGGCCCGCTACGCCGCGACCAGCTCACCGCGGGGGTGGAGGACTGGGCGGGCGAGCCGTTCTACCGGGCCACGGGGGAGCCCTACCTCGCGCAGGCGCTGTGGGCGGCGGCGCACGGCACGGTCATCCTCGAACTGGACGGCCGGTACCTGCCGGGCTCCGACCTGGATCGGACCTGGGCCGCGCTGACCGCGGCGTTCGGTCGACCCGTCGACGGCGCCTGATCCCGCTCCCGTCGCGTCCCGCCCGCCCGCGGCGGCGGAGGAGGCCGGGCCGCAGCCGAGGAGGCCGGGCCGCAGCCGAGGGCGTCGGGCCGCCAGCCGCTCAGCGGCCCAGCCGGCTGTTCAGGGCGGCGCCCTCGGCGAGCTCGCGGCGCAGCACCGCGCGGGCGATCTGGATCCCGGCCCGCTCGATCCCCGGCCGGGGCGCCGCCGCGGGCTCGGCGGGACCGGCGCGCAGCAGGCGTTTGGTCGCCGCCACCGCGGGCGCCGGGAAGGCGGCGATGCGCGCGGCGAGCTCGCCGGTCACAGCGTCGAGGTCGGCGTCGGGGCAGCGGCGGATCGCCAGGCCATACTCGACGGCCTCGGCGCTGCTCAGCCAGCGCGAGGTGAACAGCAGCTCGGCGGCCCGCTGGGCGCCGACCGCCCGCGGCAGCAGCACCGAGCTCATCGCCTCGGGCACCGTCCCCAGCTCGGTGAACGGTGCCCGCAGCCGCGCCGACTCCGCGACCACCACCAGGTCGCAGTGCAGCAGCATCGTCATCCCCAGGCCGACGGCCGGCCCGCGGACCCCCGCGACGAGCGGCTTGGCCAGGCCGGCCAGGGCGAGGACGAGCGCCTCGAAGTCGGCGACGAGCCGGCCGCGGTCGGTGCCGGGAAGCTCGGTGAGGTCCGCGCCGGCGCAGAACGCCCGCCCGGCGCCGGTGAGCACGACCACCGCCACCGCCTCGTCGCCGTCCGCCGCCACCAGCGCCGCCCGCAGCGCCCGGTAGGAGTCCGCGGTCAGGGCGTTGAGCCGGTGGGGACGGTTCAACGTGAGCCACCGGACCGGTCCGGCGTCGCGGGTCAGGACGTGCTCACCCGCGGCCGGCGGGGGTAACTCGGCTTCGTCGGAGGTCGGGTCGGCGNCACTCACCGGTCACCTCGATCGGGTTCGGCGGCGGCCTCAGCCGCGCTGGATGACGTCGGCGAGCACGTCGTCGATCCGCTTGAGCAGGGCCGGGTCGAGGGTCACCCCGGCGGCCCTGACGTTCTCCCGTACCTGCTCCGGCCGGGAGGCGCCGATGATCGCCGAGGCGACGTTGTCGTTCTGGAGCACCCAGGCGACGGCGAGCTGGGCCATGCTGAGGTCGGCGTCCGCGGCGATCGGGCGCAGGTCCTGCACCGCGGTCAGGACNTCGTCGTTGAGCAGCCGGGAGATGAACCTCTCTCCGGTGCCGCCGGTGGCGCGGCTGCCNCTCGGCGGCGGCTGACCGGGCAGGTACTTGCCGGTCANCACGCCCTGCGCGATCGGCGACCAGACGATCTGGGAGATGCCGGCCTTCTCGCTGGCGGGCACGACGTCCGCCTCGATGGTGCGCCACAGCATCGAGTACTGCGGCTGGTTGGAGATGATCCGGTCCAGCCCCAGCTCGCCGGCGATCCGCACGGCGTCGGTGATCTGCTCGGCGGACCACTCCGAGACCCCGATGTAGAGCACCTTGCCGGCGCGGACCAGGTCGTCGAAGGCCCGCAGCGTCTCCTCCAGCGGCACCGTCGGGTCGTACCGGTGCGCCTGGTAGACGTCGAGATGGTCGGTGCGCAGCCGGCGCAGCGAGGCGTGGGCGGACTCGATGATGTGCTTGCGGCCGAGGCCNTTGTCGTTCTCGCCGGGGCCGGTCGGCCAGTAGACCTTGGTGAACAGCTCGTAGGACTCCCGGCGGACGCCCTGGAGAGCGTCGCCCAGCACGGCCTCGGCGCGGGTGCCCGCGTACACGTCCGCGGTGTCGAAGGTCGTGATGCCCTCGTCGAGGGCGGNGCGCACGCAGGCCGTCGCCGCGTCCGCCTCGATCTGATCACCGTGGGTGATCCAGTTTCCGTAGGAGATCTCGCTGACGGACAGGCCGCTGCGCCCCAGGCGCCGATGCTTCACATCACAAACCTACGACGGCGTCCGCCCACCCCGGCGAGGGTCCGCGTAACCCACGCCGGGGCTCGCAGCCCAGCTGAGGGCTAGGGCCGCGCGTCGCCGCGGGACACCCGCGGGCGCGGCAGCCGCCAGCGGCGCGGCAGCAGGGCCCGTTGCGCGGCGTAGGCGCGTACCCGCACCCGCGAGTCCGGGTAACGCTCGGCGACCTTACGGCTCACCTGCCAGGAGAGCACGATCGAGTCGACGACGACCGCGATGATGCCGAGCAGCATCAGCAGGGTCGCGGCGAGCCGGACGACGCCGTTCGGGATCAGGCCGCCGACGAAGTACACGACCGCGGCCACCAGGAAGAACGGGCCGACGGTGAGCCGGGTGTCGACCAGGTCGCGTGCCAGCACCCGCTCCGGGGCGCGCTCGCGCGGCGGCAGCCGGCTGACGTCCCCGGACATCATCGCCGCCCGGTACTCCTGGCTCTGCCGGCGGCGGGCGGACTTGGCGTCCTGGCGGCTCGCGCCCTTGCCCGCCGGCGCGACGGTCCTGCCGCGGGCGGCCCGGGCGTCCGAGCGTTTCGGCGTGGGACGCCCCTTCGCCGCGGTGCGCCGCGGGTCGGCCGACGGGTCCTGAACGTCGAGCTCGACCTGCTCGGCGAGCGGTTCGGCGTNGGCCTCGGNGGAGCCACGCCGCTTCAGCAGGGCCATCAGGGCAGAGCCAACATCTGATCGAGTGCCTTCCGGGCAAAGGTGGCCACGTCCCGGTCGACGGAGATCTGGTTGACCGTCTCGCCGCGGACGAGCGACTCCAGCGCCCAGACGAGGTGCGGCATGTCGATCCGGTTCATGGTGGAGCAGAAACACACCGTACGGTCCAGGAAGACGATGGTCTTGTCGGGGTGCCGCTTCGCCAGCCGCTGCACGAGGTTCAGCTCGGTGNCGATGGCGAACGCCGAGCCGGCCGGGGCGGCGTCGACGACGGAGATGATGTATTCGGTGGAACCGACCAGGTCCGCCGCCGTGACGACCTCCCGGCGGCACTCCGGGTGCGCCAGGACGGTGACCCCGGGGATGCGGGCGCGCACCTCGTCGACGCTGTCGCGGGTGAAGCGCCCGTGCACCGAGCAGTGCCCGCGCCAGAGGATCATCTTCGCCTCGCGGAGCTGGCGGTGGGTCAGCCCGCCGCCGGGCCGGTGCGGGTCGTAGACGACGCAGTCCGCCTCGGTCATCCCCAGCTCGCCGACGGCGGTGTTGCGACCGAGGTGCTGGTCGGGCAGGAACAGCACCTTCGACCCCCCGCGCTCGCCGAACGCCCACTCCAGCGCCCGCCGGGCGTTCGAGGAGGTGCAGATCGTGCCGTCGTGCCGGCCGGTGAACGCCTTGATGGCGGCCGAGGAGTTCATGTAGCTGACGGGGACGGTCTGCGCGGCGACGCCGGCGTCGAGCAGGTCGTCCCAGGCCTGCTCGACCTGCTCGGCGGTGGCCATGTCGGCCATCGAGCAGCCGGCGGCGAGGTCGGGCAGGATCACCCGCTGGTGCGCGCCGGTGAGGATGTCGGCGCTCTCGGCCATGAAGTGGACGCCGCAGAAGACGATCGCCTCGGCCTGCGGACGCGCGGCGGCCTGCTGGGCCAGCTTGAACGAGTCGCCGGTCACGTCGGCGAACGCGATGACCTCGTCGCGCTGGTAGTGGTGCCCGAGGATGAAGACCCGGTCACCGAGCGCGGTCTTCGCGGCGGCGGCGCGGGCCGCGAGGGTGGGGTCGGCGGCCGGCGGCAGCTCGCCGGGGCAGTCGACGCCACGCTCGCTTGCCGGGTCCGACCCGCGGCCGAGCAGCAGCAGGGCCAGCGGGGACGGGGTGACGCCCACCTGCGCGAGGGCCGGATCCCGCCCGAGGGTNGGATTGATCGTCATGGCGCTCCTCTGGTCGACCGGCCCGCAGCCTGGCCGCCTGGTCGTCCGCGCCGACCGGCCGGCGATCCCGCCGGAGGTCGTCCGCGAATGGTCGATGAGACTCTAACTCCCCGCGCCCATCGTATGCGGAGCTCCGCCGGTCGGGCGCCGGCTTGTTCGACCTGTTCGGCCCGCTTCGGTCCCGGACGTGAACGTGGTCACGAAGGTGACCGCAGGCGAGAAGGCGACCCGAGGTGAGAAAAGGCGACCCAGGGTGATCGGAGGTGATCGGCGTCTCGTGGCCCACCGGTCGGCGCCGTGGCTCGGCTCCGTCGGCATCGCTACGATGGGAAGCGGATCCCGTCCCATGGTGTTGGGCATGAACGTCGGCGCAGACGCTGTGCCGTGCCCGGGGCGTCGCCGAGGCCACTCGGTTCGCCGCGGGCAGTACCCGACCGGATGCAACCGACCGGAAGCGCAGTACCCGACCGGAACCAGTGATGNCTGGCACCTCAGGCACGTCCAGCAAGGGCAGGAGTACTCCTTATGACCGTTCAGGACACGACGGAGACCGCGACNCAGTCCTCGACCGNCATCCTCACCGACACGGCCGCCGGCAAGGTCAAGACCCTGCTGGAGCAGGAGGGCCGGGATGACCTCAAGCTGCGCATCGCGGTGCAGCCCGGGGGTTGCTCGGGCATGCGCTACCAGCTCTTCTTCGACGAGCGGTCCCTCGACGGCGACACCGTCCTGGACTTCTCCGGTGTCAAGGTCGTCCTCGACCGGATGAGCTCTCCGTACCTCGGCGGCGCGACGATCGACTTCGTCGACACCATCGAGAAGNAGGGCTTCACCATCGACANCCCCAACGCGCAGGGCTCCTGCGCCTGCGGCGACTCGTTCCACTGATCGACCGAGCGGCCGACCCGGGCCGCCCGCGGCGACCGCCTGTCAGCCCTGGTGCATTCCTCTCACCAGCGGCACGGAGGTCGCCACTGGCCCGGAGGTCGTGGCCGGCTCCCGCGGGAGCCGCCGGATAGTGCCTGATGCACGAAGCCCGGTCCGACCCACCACGGTCGGGCCGGGCTTCGTGCGTCTCCCCGCGGCGGCGGGGGCTGTTCCGGACCGCCACAGGTGCCGGTAGGCTCCACGATCGTGCGTATCGCCGTGACGGGTTCCATTGCCACCGACCACCTCATGCGCTTCCCGGGCCGTTTCGCCGAGCAGCTGCTCGCCGATCAGCTCCACAGCGTGTCGCTGTCCTTCCTCGTCGACGAACTCGTGATCCGCCGCGGTGGGACCGCGGCCAACATCGCGTTCGGTCTCGGCCAGCTCGGCCTGCACCCGATCCTCGTCGGTGCCGTCGGGGAGGACTTCGCCGACTACCGCTCCTGGCTCGACCGNCACGGCGTNGACACCACCACCATCCGGGTCAGTGAGATCGCGCACACGGCCCGCTTCGTCTGCACCACCGACGAGGATCTCAACCAGATCGCCTCCTTCTACCCGGGGGCGATGAACGAGGCCGCCGAGATCGAGCTCGGGCCGATCGCGGACCGCTTCGGCGGCCTGGACGTCGTGATCATCAGCCCGAACGCGCCGGACGCGATGGTGCGCCACAGCCGGGAGTGCCGCGAGCGCGGTTACGCCTTCGCCGCCGACCCGTCCCAGCAGCTGGCGCTGCTGGCGGGNCCGCAGATCCGCGAGCTCGTCGACGGTGCGGCCTACCTGTTCTGCAACGAGTACGAGAAGGCGCTGCTGGCCAGCAAGTCCGGCTGGAGCGACGCGGAGATCCTGGCGAAGGTCGGCGTGCGGGTCACCACCCACGGCAAGGACGGCGTGGTGATCGAGGCGCCGGAGAGCGACCCGATCCGCGTCCCCGTGGTGCCCGCCCGGGCCACTCCGGACCCGACGGGCGTCGGCGACGCGTTCCGTTCCGGGTTCTTCGCCGGGCTGTCCTGGGAGCTGCCGCTCGAACGCTCCGCCCAGGTCGGCTGCCTGCTCGCGACCCTGGTGCTGGAGACCGTCGGCACGCAGGAGTACACCGCCGAGCCGTCCGACATGCTCAAGCGGATCACCGAGGCCTACGGCGCCGACGCGGCCGCCGAGATCGCCGAGCACCTGCCCGCGGTCTGAACCGGCCGGCGGGCTGAACCGAGCGGCCGGCTGAACCGGCCGGCGGGCTGAACCGCGGGCCGCTCGATCAGGCCAGGCGACGGATGACGAACTCCTCGCCGCCGCCCGGCAGCGCGCGCACCGTCACCAGTTCCTGACCCCGCAGCCGGCACCAGGCCGCCACGTCCGGGCCCGCCGCCGGATCGTCGGCCCAGAGGGCGATCGTGGCGCCGGGCACCAACGAGGCGAACGCACGGGCGAGGTCGATGATCGGCAGTGGGCAGCGCCGACCACGCGAGTCCACCGTCGCCGCCGGCGCGGCGATGTCCCGATCGGGGTTCGTGCCGGCGTCCGCCGGCCCGTCCACGGTCATCCGCCGCTCACCTCCCGAGGCCCTGAGCGGGCAGGTCACCGGCCGTTCCGGGCCGGGCCGGGCGTCGGTGGATCCGGGTGACGTTGGTCGCCCGCCGCGCCGGGTCCGCCGTCCCGATCCGGACGGCCACACGTCGCGTCGTCCCGGGCCGTCCGGTCACAGCCTGTCCGGTCACAGCCCGTCCCGTCCCGGGCCGTCCGGTCACTGCCCGACCCGTCACGACCCGTCCCGTCACAGCCTGTCCGGTCACAGCCCGTCCGCTCCCAGGCGCGCCCGCACGGTCCGTACGACGCCCGGCAGAACGTCGAGGAGCGCGTCGAGATCGGCCCGGGTGGAGTCGCGGCCGAAGGACACGCGCAGGTTCCCGTGGGTCAGCGCGCCCATCGCGACCAGCACGTGACTCGGGGTCAGAGTGTCGGAGGTGCAGCTCGACCCGGAGCTGACCGCGATGCCGGCCCGGTCCAGCTCGGTCAGCAGCGCCTCGCCCTCGACGTACAGGCAGGAGAACGCGGTGATGTGCGGCACGGTCGGAGCCTGGTCCGGATCCCCGAGCAGCTCCACTCCGTCGACGAGCTCGGGCAGCCGGCGCCGCAGGTCGCGGACGTAGCCGGCCAGCCGCGGGCCCTCCGCCGCGAGTTCCGCGGCGCGGGCGGCCAGCGCGGCGGCGGCGGCCACGATCGACGGGACGTCGGGGTAGCCGGCGACCCGCCCGCCCTCGCGCTCGTCGGCCGGCCCAGGGCTGCGCCAGCGGGTTCCCGTGCGCACCGCGAGGATGCCGACCCCGGCCGGGCCGCCGAACTTGTGGGCGCTGGCGGTCAGTAGGTTCGCGCCGAGCGCGCCCAGGTCGACGGGCACCCGGCCGACGGTCACGGCGGCGTCGGTGTGCAGGGGGACGCCCGTGGCGTGCAGCCGCTGAGCGACCTCGGCGACCGGCTGGAGGGTGCCGACCTCGTGGTTTGCGTGCTGGAGGCTGGCCACGGCGGTCCCGGGAGGGGGCGTGAAGGCCGCCGGATCGACGCGCCCGAAACGGTCGACCCCCACCTCGACGAGCCGCCCGCCGGCCTGTTCGTGGTGCTGCGCCGCATGCAGCACGCTGGAGTGCTCGACCGCGCTCACCATGATCAGATCGCCGGCGCGGCGGCGGGCGGACGCGGTGCCGAGCAGCGCGAGCGTGGCCGCCGCGGTCCCGCTTGCCGCGAAGCTGATCTCGTCGGGCCGGGCGCCGAGAACGCCCGCGACGGTCTCGCGGGCGGCGTCCAGCAGCATCCGGGCGCGCCGGCCCTCCCGGTAGAGCCGCGCCGGATCCGCCCAGCCGTCCTGGAGCGCCACCCCGAGCGCCTCCCGGGCCGCGGGATGCAGGGGGGTGGTCGACGCGTGGTCGAGATAGGCCGACACGACTGCGACGCTACGCCGTGACGGGTCCTGGGGGGCGTGCGTCACAGGCCCTTGATGGGGCCTGTGGCGAGAAGCTGTCGGGCCGCTGAGATACGCTGCTGCCGCACCATCTACAGCGTGTCGAAGACAGCATGTCGTCCGGAGGGATCGACCGGGGTGACATGGCGTTTCTGGGGTCTCGCGGATGGCGGCGGACAGCCTCCGCCCCGTCGACGCGGGCCNCTAGTCGTGGGAGGCAGGACCTGGTGAGGAGATCCTTCGGTCGGACCCGGCCGTCGGTCGCGGATGTCGAGGACACGCCGACGACGCCGGCTGACTCCGGCAGTGCGGGCGGGGTCGCGAACGACGCGGTCGAGGCGGTTGGCACGGTCGGCGCCCATGGGAGGCGACGGGCGCGGCCGGTGCGCCGACCCCTGCGCCTGGTCGGCGCGCTCGCCGTCGTGGGGATCGCGGCGACCGCCTGCGACAGACCCAACTTCGGCTACCCGGATGGTGTGACCAACCACACCCCGCGGCTGCTCAACATCTGGCAGGGCTCGGCGATCGCCGCGCTCGTCGTCGGCGTGATCGTCTGGGGCATGATCCTCTACGCGGTCGTCGCCTTCCGCAAGCGCAGCGACGTGCTCCCGCGCCAGATCCGCTACAACCTGCCCGTCGAAATCCTGTACACCGTCATACCCGTCGTGATCGTCGGGGCGATGTTCTTCTACACCGCCCGCGACGAGTCGAAGGTCACGAAGCTCTCGGCCAAGCCGGATGTCACGGTGGACGTCATCGGCTTCCGGTGGAACTGGCAGTTCAAGTACATCGACCCCGGCGCCGGTCACACGGGGCCGAACCAGATCGAGGTCACCGGCCGGCCCGGTGAGCCCGCGGTGCTGGTCCTGCCGCAGAACCGCTCCATCCGGTTCGTGGAGACCTCACCGGACGTCATCCACTCCTTCTGGGTGCCCGAGTTCCTGTTCAAGCGGGACGTCGTGCCCGGTCGGATCAACCAGTTCGAGCTCACGGTGACCAAGACCGGTACCTTCATCGGTCGGTGCGCCGAGCTCTGCGGGACCGACCACGACCGGATGAACTTCTACGTGAAGGTCGTGCCGCAGGACGAGTACGACAGGTTCATCTCGGAGCGGCAGAACGCGTCTGTTCCGTCGACGTCCGCCGGGACGACGACCGCCGCCAGCACCGCAACCACCGCCACCACCGGGAGCGGACAGTGACCCTCGTGCAAGAGTCGGGCGTCGGCCACGCCGAGCCC
This sequence comes from Frankia sp. AvcI1, assembly GCF_001420875.1. Lineage (NCBI taxonomy): Bacteria > Bacillati > Actinomycetota > Actinomycetes > Frankiales > Frankiaceae > Frankia > Frankia sp. AvcI1. Next base: position 70,041 of record NZ_LJFZ01000001.1, read on the forward strand.
GAGCAACCCCACCTACCCAAGCGGACGAACCTGCTCGGCTACCTGCGTACGACGTCCCACAAGGACATCGCGGTCATGTACTTCGTGACCTCGTTCGCCTTCTTCCTCTTCGCCGGCATCCTGGCCGTCATGATGCGGGCGGAGCTCGCGCGGCCGGGCCTGCAGTACTTCTCCAACGAGCAGTACAACCAGTTGTTCACGATGNACGGCACGCTCATGCTGCTGATGTTCGCGACGCCGATCGCGTTCGCCTACGCGAACTTCCTGGTGCCGCTGCAGATCGGCTCGCCGGACGTCGCCTTCCCGCGGCTGAACGCGCTGTCCTACTGGTTCTTCCTGTTCGGCAGCCTCACGGTGGTGGCCGGGTTCCTCACCCCGAACGGCGCGGCGTCGTTCGGGTGGTTCGCCTACTCGCCGCTGAACAACGAGATCTACTCGCCCGGGGCGGGCTCGGACCTGTGGATCGTCGGCCTGACGGTGTCNGGTCTCGGCACCATCCTCGGCGCCGTCAACATGATCACCACGATCCTGACGCTGCGCGCGCCCGGCATGACGATGTTCCGGCTGCCGATCTTCTGCTGGAACTTCCTGGTCACCTCGATCCTCGTGCTGGTCGCGTTCCCGGTGCTCGCCGCGGCGCTGCTGGCCCTGGAGGCCGACCGCCGGTTCGGTGCGCACGTGTTCGACGCCGCGAACGGCGGGGCGCTGCTCTGGCAGCACCTGTTCTGGTTCTTCGGCCATCCCGAGGTCTACATCCTCGCGCTGCCGTTCTTCGGGATCATCAGCGAGATCCTGCCGGTGTTCTCCCGTAAGCCGCTGTTCGGCTACAAGGGCCTCGTCTTCGCCACCATCGGCATCGGCGCCCTGTCGATCGNGGTGTGGGCGCACCACATGTACGTCACCGGCGCGGTGCTGCTGCCGTTCTTCGCCTTCCTGTCGTTCCTGATCGCGGTGCCGACCGGCATCAAGTTCTTCAACTGGATCGGCACGATGTGGCGNGGGCAGCTCACCTTCGAGACGCCGATGCTGTTCAGCCTCGGCTTCCTGGTGACCTTCCTGTTCGGCGGTCTGACCGGCGTGCTGCTGGCCAGCCCGCCGATCGACTTCCACGTCAGCGACAGCTACTTCGTCGTCGCCCACTTCCACTACGTGATCTTCGGAACCGTCGTGTTCGCCGCCTACGCCGGCACCTACTTCTGGTTCCCGAAGGTCACCGGCCGGATGATGAACGACCGGCTCGGGAAGATCCACTTCTGGACCGTGTTCTTCGGCTTCCACGCCACGTTCCTGGTGCAGCACTGGCTGGGTCTGCGCGGGATGCCGCGGCGCTACGCCGACTACTCGCCGACCGACGGCTTCACCACCCTGAACACGTTCTCCTCGGCGGGGTCGTTCCTGCTGGCCCTGTCGACGCTGCCGTTCATCTACAACCTGTGGCACTCGTACCGCAAGGGCCAGCTCGCCGTCGTCGACGATCCCTGGGGCTACGGCAACTCGCTGGAGTGGGCGACCTCCTGCCCGCCGCCGCGGCACAACTTCCGGACGCTGCCGCGGATCCGCTCCGAGCGGCCCGCGTTCGACCTGCACTTCCCGGCCACGGTGGGCCGGGTCGACTACCACGCGACACCCGAGATCGGTTAGGAGGCGGTGATCGTATGAAGGTGGAAGGCATCATCTTCAGCTTCTTCGGCGTCTTCGCCGGGGCTGCGGCGCTGGTCTACTGGTTCTGGGCGAAGGACCCGACCGGCACCGCGGCGCTCACGCTCACCACCGGGTTGGGCCTGCTGGTCGGCGGCTACCTCATCTTCACCGGCCGCCGGATCGGCATGCGCCCGCAGGACCTTCCGGACGCCGAGGTGGCGGACGGTGCCGGCGAGCTCGGGCACTTCACGCCGGGCAGCTACTACCCGTTCCTGATCGGCGCGAGCTCGGTGACGGCGGCGATGGGGCTCGTCTTCGGGATCTGGCTGCTCGTCCTCGGCCTGGCCATGGTCGTGGTGTTCGCGACCTGCCTCGTGTTCGAGAACTTCTGGCACCCCCCGGTGCCCGAGGACTGAGTCTCACCCCGCGGCCCGGGACACCTCCCGGGCCGCGCCCCGCGCACCTTCGGGGCCGGCAGATGCTTCGGCATTGGCCGGCCCCTTTCGCGTGCGCGCCCCGCCGCGGGTTCTCGCCGTGCCGGGGGTGGGGCGGGGCGGCTCAGCGGGTGATGGCCGCGGCTGCGGCGGCGGCCTGGCTGGCGTCCGTCCAGCGGTCCAGGACTGCGGCGGCGGCGCCGGAGTCGATGGCGTGGGCGGCCCGGGGCAGCGCTGCGGCGATCTGCTCGGTGATGGCGGCGTCGGTCGGCCCCGCCGCGGCGACCAGCGAGGCGGCGGCGGCAAGCAGCACCGTGTCGCGGACCGGCCCTGGCTCGCCGGCGAGCAGCGCGCGGGTGACGGCGGCGTTGTGCGGGGCGTCGGCGCCGCGTAGGACGGCGATGTCCGGCACGTGGATGCCGACGTCGCGGGGGTCGAACTGCTCGCGGCGCGGCGGCGCGGCCGTCTGGCCGGCCGCCTCGCCGGCGGCGGATGGCTGGCCGCCGGGGATCACCCAGATGGTGGACGTGGTCGTCGGGGTGAGCTCGTCGAGGCCGTCGTCGCCGCGGAAGACCAGCGCCCGGGTGCCGCGGTCGGCGAGGACCTGGGCGACGACCGGCGCGAGGCGGGCGTCGGCGACCCCGACGGCCTGCGCGCCCGGCTCGGCCGGGTTGGTCAGCGGACCGAGGATGTTGAAGGCCGTCGGCACGCCGATCTCGGCGCGGGGGCCGCCGACATGCCGCATCGCCGGGTGGAAGATCCTGGCGAAGCAGAAGGCGATGCCGGCCGCCCGCAGGCATGCCTCGACCCCGGCCGGCGGCAGGTCGATGGCGACTCCGAGCTCGGCGAGCAGGTCGGCCGAGCCGCAGGCGGACGACGCGGCCCGGTTGCCGTGCTTGATCACGGGCACGCCCGCTCCGGCCACGACGAGGGCCGCCATCGTGGACAGGTTGACCGTGTTCGACCGATCGCCGCCCGTCCCGCAGGTGTCCACCGCGCGTGCCCGGATCTCGTCGGGGATGCGTAGCGGGGCGGCGTGGGCGCGCATCGCCGCGATCAGGCCGCCGATCTCGGCCGGCGTCTCGCCCTTGGCTCGCAGCGCCACCGCGAACCCGGCGATCTGGGCCGGGGTGGCGGCGCCGGCCATGATCTGGTCCATGGCCCAGGCCGTCCGCGCGGAGTCCAGGGACTCGCGGGCGAGCAGGGCGCCGATCAGCTCCGGCCAGCTCGCCACCGCCGAGGCCGAGCCGGCGGGTGGCCCGGCAAGTGGCCCGGGCCCGGCAGGGGGCCCGGCCAGCGGCCCGGTGGGTGACACGGCGGGCGGCACGGTGGCCTCGATGGTCATCGGTGTCAGCCGGCGAGCTGGGCGCCCGTCAGCGGCCGCCGGGCCGCCGCGCCGCCGGCCCGTGCGCGCAGCAGCGTGACGACGGCCTCGGTGAGCCGGCCGGGGTCGACCGGGTGGGCGACGACGGCGTCGGCCTGCGACCAGGTGGCCAGCCACCGGTCGTCGGCGCGCGCGACGAGCAGGACCGTCGGCGGGCAGTCGGCCACCTCGTTCTTCAACTGGCGGCACAGGCCCATGCCGCCGGTGGGGGTGGCCTCGCCGTCGAAGATGCAGAGATCGGCCTCGTGGTGATCGACGACGTCGATCGCCGCGGCCGCGTCCGCGGCCTCGACGAACTCCAGCGGGCCGAGGTCGGCGGCGGGCAGTCGACCGATCGCGGCGATGACGCGCGCGCGCACGTCGGCGCGGTCGGCGTAGACGAGGACTGTGCTCATGGCGTCCACGGCCTTTCGCATCAGGTGGCCACCGCCGACCGGCGGCCCGGGGCGGACCGCCGCTCCCCGCCGCGACCGCGACCGGACCCGCGCGGGGCGGGCGATCGCGGGCGAGCGGGAGCGACCGGATGACCGGCGCGATCCGCTCCGAAGATTACCCGGTCGTGGGGTCACGTCACGCCGTCACGCCGTTGTCCACCCGGTCCGCGGCCACGGGTGTGCCGGGCCGGCCCGCCGCGTGCGTCGGTGGCCGGAGCGGTTGCCAGGAGTCGGGAACAGTTGCCAGGAGGCGGGAACATCGGTGATAGTGAGAGTCGTTCTCAACCAGCGGAGCCCTCCGTCGGCACGGTCGCCGGGCGTTCGCCCGCAGGCACGGGCGGCGGGTTCCGCTGCGACCGACGGGCGTGATCCATGACCGACCTGGCTGATCTTCGACTGACCCCGCAACGGATGGCCGTTCTGGAGGTCCTACGGGCCGCCGACGACCATCCCACCGCGGCCGAGGTGTACGAGCGGGTACGCCGTGCCTCGCCGCGAATCGGCAGCGCTACGGTGTACCGCACCCTCGCGCTGCTGGTGTCGACCGGTCGGGCGCTGGAACTCAACCTGGGCGACGGCGCGGCGGCCCGGTACGACGCCAACACCCGCCGCCACGACCACGCGGTCTGCGACGGCTGTGGCCGCGCGGTCGACATCGATCACCCCGTGCCGGACGGAATGATGGCGGAGATCGCCCGTCGCTCGGGCTTCGCCATCACCGGCTACGACCTGCAGTTCCGGGGCATGTGCCCGGACTGTCAGGCGAACGGCTCCGATCCGGCCCGCGCCGCGGGCGGGACCGGCCCGACAGTGAACACCCACGCCAAAGGAGCGCTTCATGCCGAAGCTTGACGGCACCAAGACCCACGAGAACCTCAAGGAGGCGTTCGCCGGCGAGAGCCAGGCCAACCGGCGCTACCTGTACTTCGCCCGCCGTGCCGACATCGAGGGTCTGACCGACGCCTCGTCGCTGTTCCGCGACACCGCGGAGGGCGAGACCGGGCACGCCTTCGGGCACCTGGAGTTCCTCGCCGAGGTCGGCGACCCGGCCACCGGCGAGCCGCTCGGCACCACCGCCAAGAACCTGGCCAGCGCCGTGGCCGGCGAGACCTACGAGTTCACCGCCATGTACCCCGGCTTCGCGAAGACCGCCCGCGAGGAGGGCTTCGAGGAGATCGCGGACTGGTTCTCGACCCTCGCCCGCGCCGAGAAGACCCACGCCGGCCGGTTCAAGAAGGCCCTCGACGCCCTCAACGCCGAGGAGACCGCCGACGCCTGATCGGCGCCTGCGCACCACGTCGGTGGCCGGCTCCGGGCATCCTTCCGCCGGAGCCGGCCATCGCCGTGCTCTACCCCCGACGTGTTCTACCCCCGACGACACCCACTCCACGCTTCCGGACAGGAGGCCGCGCCATGGCGCTGACCGTCGCCGACATCACCACCGACCACCAGGCGTACGCGGAGAGCCGCCCGCAGCTGCGCCGCCAGATGCTTCCCGTGCGCGCCGAGCGCCGCGTCCGGGTCGGCGACATCGTCCTCGCCGAGTTCGAGAACGAGCAGACCCTGCGCTACCAGGTGCAGGAGATGGTCTACACCGAGCGACTGACGGCGTCTGCCGACGTCGCCCACGAGATCGAGGCGTACTCCCGCCTGCTGCCCGGCAGCCACGTCCTGACCGCCACCGTGTTCATCGAGCTCAACGTGCTCGAGACGGTGCGCGAGGAGCTCAGCCGCCTCGCCGGCCTGCAGCACAGCCTGGCCCTGGAGATCGGCGGGACCCGCGTCGCGGGGGAGGAGATCCCCGGCCTCGACGAGGACCCCGACGTCCCGTCCGAGACGGTCTCCGTCCACATGGTCCGCTTCGTGCTCACCGACGAGCTGCGCGACGCCTTCCGCGATCCGGACGTCCCCGCCGAACTCGTCGTCGACCACGCCGAGTACAGCGACTCCACCCCCCTGACCGGCGCCACCCGCCGCGCCCTCATCGCCGACCTCGCCCTGCGCCCCTGACCGACCCGCCGTCCCTCGTGCGGGCCACCGATCCGGGGAACAGGTAGTCGAGGAAGCAGGAGGTCGATGGGCCGCTGGGGGCGGCNGGCGAGATTTGTCGGGGGCCATCCGTTCGGAGCGCCCGCGACCGGGTAGGCGAAGGGCTTACGGCACTTACGGCACTCACGTCAGCACGTTCATCCACGTCAAGGGAGTCACCCGTGACCGATGACCAGCTACGTCCCGACCTCGCGTCCGCCGGCTCACCAGCTCCCGACCTGTCCCGCGGCGCTTCGGACCCGTCCCGCGCAGTCCCCGGCCGCGACCCGGACTTCGCCGGCGCGAACGGCGGCGCCCCCGGGCCGGCCGGGGGTACCGGGCGGGGGCCGACGGCCGGTGGCCGGGCGTCCGAGCAGGGCGCGGCGGCGCTCGACGCGCTGCACCGTCTGGCCGACGGGGAGGACGAGCGTTCCGCGCTCGGTGACCTCGCCCTCGCGGACGTCCTNCTCCCCGACCTCGGCGACGAGATCACCGACCTCTCCGAGGAGAGCGAGGTTCTGCAACTTCCCGTTGCGGAGCGTCAGGACGGCACTCAGTTCGTCCCGACGTTCACCTCCGAGCAGCGCCTGACCGAGGCCCTGCCCGACGTCGCCCGCTACCGCACGGTGCAGATCGCGACCCTCGGTCGGATCTGGCCGTCGGACGACCTGCTGCTGGCGGTCGATCCGGGTTCCGAAGCCGGGATCGCCCTGCCGGCGGAGGGCCTGCGGGCACTCGCCGCCATGTCCGCCTGACCTCGTGGCCTCCGCCAGGCCGCACGCCTTCCGCCCGGGCGTGCGGCCGGCTCGGCTCACCTGTTCGGCAGGTCCCGTATCCCGCCGATCACCCACGGATGCTGAAGAACGGATGCTGAAGACCGGTCCGCCGGCAGTTCGGCCACAGGACAGCTACCCGCCGCGGCGCCTCCCGCGTGCCACCACCTGATCTCACGCGGGTGCGCGCTCTCACGGTGGGTTCGACGTCCGGGCGGGCGGCGGGGCCAGCGCCTGCCAGCCGAGGTAGGCGACGGGCAGGCGGGTCTCCAGGCCCGTCATCCGGGCCCGCTCCTGGGCCACGGCCAGGATCGTCGGGACCACCTGGCGGGTCACGGCGAGCCGCTCGCCCAGCCGGTGGACCTCGTAGCCGTCCCGTTCGACCGCGGTCCTCAGCGCCGCCTCGCCTGCTCCGGAACTCGACGCTCCGGCGCCTTCGGGCGGTCCGGGCGTGTCGGGCTGGGCGGGCGTGTCGGGCTGGCCGGGCGCGTCGGAGGGGTCGGGGAGGGCGAACAGGTGGCGGAGCAGCACGGGGGCGTCGGCTGGGTGGCCGGCAGCGGCCAGGGCGGCCAGGGCCGGCCCCTCCCCGGCGGCCGGATCGAACGAGGAGGCGAGGACGGCGAGTGAGCCGTCGTCGACCAGGATCGGCGGCGGGGTGCGCCCGGACCGCCAGGGCCATCGCATCGAGAACCTCGAACTCCTTCCGGCCACCGGCCCGGCTCCGTTCCAGTCGGTCACCCTCTCGGCTCGGCGGTCGACTGGGTGTTCGCGGCGCCCGGTAGGCGCTCTGACCTGCCGTTTCGATCGGCTATGGCGGTCGCGCGACGCGCGGAGGGCCACGTGGGCCGTGCCGTCCGGCCCGGCTCCACCGGGCCGGGCGACCCGGCTCCTGAGGTGGACGTCCGACGGGTGAGGCACGCAACATCCGCCGGAAGGGCACCGGTCGTCATGGTTTTTTCGCCCCCCGCCGCAGCGGCCCGAGGACCTGCGGTTTCCGCTGCGGCGCAGCGATTTGTGCGGTGCGTGGGGTGGTCCGCACGGGGCCTCGGGCCGGTCATCGACGCNTCGTAGTCCTACCGAACGTCGAACCTACGGTGGCGCCTGGAGCGTCGCGTGCCAGAATGACCGTCGTGGCCTCAGCCCCCGTCCTCGAGAAGGCTCCTCCACCACACCCGACGGCCAACCGTCCCTCGATGGTCTCGGTCGGCACGGTCGTGTGGCTGTCGTCGGAGCTGATGTTCTTNGCGTCCCTGTTCGCGATGTACTTCNCGATNCGTTCGGTCAACAGCGGCAACTGGCCGCCCGTGACGGGTGATCCCGCCGGTTCCGAACACGGCCCCGTGGAGCTGCACGTCGGGTACGCGCTGTTCTTCACCGTGATCCTGGTGCTGTCCAGCGTCACCTGCCAGCTCGGGGTGTTCGCCGCCGAGCGCGGTGACGTCCACGGACTGCGGCGCTGGTACCTGGCATCGTTGATCATGGGCCTCGTCTTCGTTGGCGGCCAGGCGAACGAGTACTTCGGCGAAAACAAGTTCACGATGGCGTCGCACGCCTACGGCTCGGTGTACTACCTGACCACCGGGTTCCACGGGCTGCACGTCATCGGTGGTCTCGTCGCCTTCGTCATGGTGCTGGGCCGATCGACGTTCGGGCGCTTCACGCCGGAGAAGGCGACATCGGCGATCGTCGTGTCGTACTACTGGCACTTCGTCGACGTCGTCTGGATCGCCCTGTTCGCGACCATCTACCTCCTCCAGTGAGCGACATGACTGAAACCTCGGGCACACCGTCGGACACGCCGCCGGAAGCCTCGTCGGACTCCGCGCCGAGCGAGGTCGCGGCGCCGGTCGCCGCCACGAAGCGGTCCGCGCGCAAGCGCGACACGTCCGCGCGCAAGCGTGGTCCGTCCGCGCGCCGGCGCCGGAGATCCTCCGCCCTCGTCCTCGTGCTCGGCCTGATGGCCACCGGGGTGCTGTGGACGATGCTGGCTCCCAGTGGCAACGCCGCGCAGACGGCGGACGCCAACGAGGCCGTCCGGCAGGGTCGCGCCCTGTACCTGCAGGGCTGCTCGACCTGCCACGGCCTCGGCGCCCAGGGCTCGAACACCGGTCCCAGCCTCGTCGGCGTCGGCGCCGCCGCGGTGGACTTCCAGGTCTCGACCGGCCGCATGCCGCTGGCCGCCCCGGCCGCGCAGGCCGACCGCAAGCCGCCGATCTACTCGGCGACGCAGATCGACCAGCTCTCCGCGTACGTCGCGAGCCTCGGCGGTGGCCCGGAGGTGCCCAAGGTCACCGACAAGGAGCTCAGCGACGCAGACCTGGCTCACGGCGGCGAGCTCTACCGCGCCAACTGCGCGCAGTGCCANCAGGCCGTCGCCCAGGGTGCTCCGCTGACCTACGGTAAGTTTGCGCCCTCGCTGAGCGAGTCCACTCCGAAGCAGATCGTCGAGGCCATGCGCACGGGGCCGGAGTCCATGCCGGTCTTCGGGGACCGTCAGCTCAACGACGAGGACGCCGCCGCCGTGGCGGCCTACATCAAGCACCTGACCGACACCAAGAGCCCCGGTGGTTTCAGCCTCGGTAAGTACGGTCCGGTGCCCGAAGGGTTGCTGGCCATGCTGGTAGGCATTGGTGGCCTGCTCGTCGTGTGCCTGTGGATCGGAGCGAGGCAGAAGGTATGAGTGACCAGACGGGCCCGGGGACGCCGGGACCGGCGGGCTCGGGCGGAGGGGACCAGCCGGGCGACTCCGCCCAGGAACGCGTGCACTACGCGGGCTACCAGGGTGAGCCGGCAGACAAGTCGGACCAGGACTCGATGAGCAGCATCTTCAAGCGGGCCAAGCACCCGGTCGACACGTCGGGTGCCGCCGCCGGGGGGTCGGGGATCTCGGCCGGTGGACCGGACATCCCGGCCGGCACCTCCGACGGCCCGGAGGCCCTGGGCACCCCGCCGCACCAGACGGACTCCACCCGCGATCCCGAGACCACGGTGATGCGGACCGGCGACGCCGGGGTGGCGCAGCCGTCCTACGGCACGCACGCCGGCGGCGGTGGCGGGGTCACCGTCCGCCCGCCGCGCGCCGAGGACGTCGACCGCCGCGCCGAACGGCGGGCGGAGCGGCTGATCGCCTGCTGGTTCCTGATCTCGGTGGTCGGCACCGTCGGGTTCGTCATCACGAACTTCGTCGGTGACAAGCACCAGGCGTACTACACGCCGTGCCTCGGTTCGGCGCTCGGCCTGGCCGTCGGCGGGCTCGGCATCGGCATGATCCTGTGGGCCAAGCGGCTGATGCCGCACGAGCAGGCCGTCCAGGAGCGCCACGAGTTCACCTCCGCCAAGGAGGAGATCGCGGTCACCGAGGCGGAGATCACCGCCGGCTTCGCCGACACCGGTCTCGCCCGCTTCCCGCTGCTGCGACGCACCCTGCTGGGCGCCGGCACCGTGCTCGGTGGCCTGATCGTCGTGCCGCTGCTCAACCTGACCAACTCCAAGCCGGGCAAGAAGCTCGACCACACCTCCTGGGTGAAGGGCGCGCGCCTGGTCACCGAGGACGGCCGCCTGGTCAAGCTCGGGNACATCTCCATCGGCGGCATCGAGACCGTCTTCCCGNCCATCCCGGTGACCGAGTCGGACGGCACGACCACCTACAAGCCGAAGACCGACGTGCACACCAAGGCGGACAGCACCACGATCCTCATCCGCCTGCCTCCGGGGGTCGACCGCCCGCGCAAGGGGCGGGAGAACTGGTCCATCGACGGCCACGTCGCCTACTCCAAGATCTGCTCGCACGCCGGTTGCCCGGTGAGCCTGTACGAGCAGCAGACGCACCACCTGCTCTGCCCCTGCCACCAGTCGGTCTTCGACGTGCTGGACGGCTGCCGGGCGATCTTCGGTCCGGCCAGCCGGTCGCTGCCGCAGCTGGCCATCGCCGTGGACGACGACGGATTCCTGTACGCCCGCAACGGTGACTACGACGAGCCGGTCGGTGCCGCCTTCTGGGAGCGCTCATGACAACCGCATCCCCACCGGAGTTCGTCAAGCGGCCGACCCCGGTCCNCAAGGCCAACCGCGCCATCGACGAGCGGTTCGGCACCCAGGCCGGGCTGCGGCGCAACCTGAACAAGGTCTTCCCCGACCACTGGTCGTTCATGATCGGGGAGATCGCGCTCTACAGCTTCATCGTCCTGCTGCTCACGGGCANCTACCTCACGCTGTTCTTCGACCCGTCGAACACCGAGGTCATCTACAACGGCTCCTACGTCCCGCTCAAGGGCGTGGAGATGAGCCGGGCGTACGCCTCGACGCTCGACATCAGCTTCGACACCCGGGCCGGACTGGTGTTCCGCCAGATCCACCACTGGGCCGCGCTGGTCTTCGTCGCGTCGATCGTCGTCCACCTGTTCCGGGTGTTCTTCACCGGCGCCTACCGCAAGCCGCGCGAGGTCAACTGGCTGATCGGGGTCGGCCTGCTGATCCTCGCCATCCTCGAGGGCTTCGCCGGCTACTCGCTGCCGGACGACCTGCTCTCCGGCACCGGTCTGCGGATCGCCGCCTCGATCGCCCAGTCCATCCCGATCATCGGGACGTGGGCGTCGTTCCTGGTGTTCAACGGCGAGTTCCCGGGTGACAACTTCCTGCCCCGGCTCTACGTGATCCATATTCTGCTGGTGCCCGGGGTGCTGCTCGCCCTCATCGGCGCGCACATGGGCATCCTGTGGCACCAGAAGCACACCGACTTCCCCGGCCCGGGCAAGACCGAGCACAACGTCGTCGGCCACCGGGTCTTCCCGGTGTTCGCGGTGAAGTCCGNCGGGTTCTTCATGATGGTCTTCGCGATGCTCGCCCTGCTCGGTGGCCTCGCGCAGATCAACCCGATCTGGATGTTCGGTCCGTACGACCCGTCGAAGGTCTCCTCGGCGTCCCAGCCCGACTGGTACATCGGCTTCCTCGACGGCTCGACCCGACTGATGCCACCGTGGGAGTTCCNCGGCCTCGGCCATACGGTCCCGGCCGTGTTCTGGCCGACGGCGGTCCTGCCCGGCATCCTGTTCACGCTGCTGGCGCTCTACCCGTTCCTGGAAGCCAGGTTCACCGGCGACACCAAGTCGTACAACCTGCTCCAGCGACCCCGGGAGGCGCCGACCAGGACAGCGCTCGGCGCGATGTCGATCAGCTTCTACCTGGTCCTGTGGATCTCGGGTGGTAACGACGTCATCGCGAAGACGTTCAGCATCTCGCTGAACGCGATGACGTGGGCCGGCCGCATCGGTCTGATCATCGTCCCGCCGATCGCGTACGCGATCACGAAGAAGATCTGCCTTGCCCTCCAGGCGAAGGACGCCGAGGTCGAGCACCACGGCATCGAGACCGGCATCATCCGCCAGCTCCCCAGCGGGGAGTTCGTGGAGGACCACCGGCCGAAGCCGACCCCGGTACCCGACCATCCGCTGGTCACGAACGACCGGTTCGCGCTGCCGTCGGCGAACGGCCACGGGGACGGGGACGGTCACGGCAAGGGCCTCGCCCGCCGCGCCGGCAAGGCCGTGGGTGGCTTCTTCGTCGAGGAGAAGGAGACCGGTCCGGGCGGTCCGAGCGCACCGGTCGGCGGCGGCAGGCACTGACGCCGGCACCGACTCCGTCAGCGCTGAGCTGACACCGGCCGCGGGGCCGGTCCGCCGTCGCGGCGGGCCGGCCCCGCGGCCTTTGCCGCGACTGCCGAGCTCGCCGGGTGTGGTCAGCGGCGGGGACGCTCGCCCTCGGCGCGCCGGCCAGGCGCCTGCTCCGGGCTGTCGGGGGAACGGTGGAGCTCGGCGTAGCGCAGCGCGTCGCGGCTGGCACCCGCCGCCGGCCAGCTCCACTCGCCGTCGAGGCGCACGAGCCGCACCCCGGAGCCGGCCAGCCAGCGGGCGATCCGCTCGGTCTCCTCGACGGAGGCGCACGGCGCGGGCCCCGGCTGTGGTCGCACCGTCTCGGCGCTGGCGACCGCGGCGTCGACCCAGGGCCGCGGGTCGATGCCGGGAGCCACGTTCGCCGCTGACACCAACCGGCCGTGCCGGACCACCGCCAGGTCCCAGCCGGCCTGCGCGGTCGGCGCCGCCGCGACGAGCTGCGGGATGCGGGTCAGCGCGGCCAGCCGCTGACCGCGGGCCGCGGCGCGGACGAACGACACCATCCGGTCGCGGTGGACGGCCGCCTCCTCGTAGCGCCGCTCGCCGGCCAGGCGGTCGATACGCCGCGTCGACGCCGCGATGACCGGCCCCGGATCGCCCGTGATGGCCGCCCGGGCGGCGGCGACGTGGCGGGCGTAGGCGGCGACGTCCTCCCGGCCGTCGCAGGGTGCCCCGCACCGGCCCAGGTCGGCCAGGGCGCAGGCGGGGCGGCGGGCGCGTGGCGAGAGCCGGCCGGTGCACTGGCGCAGCGGCACGGCGGCGAGCAGCGCGTCGGCCGCGTCGTCGGCGCCCCGGGTGCTGGCGAACGGACCGAGGTAGGTCGCCTCGTCCCGCGCGGCGCGCACCCGGGAAAGCCGGGGGAACGGCTCGTCGGTGAGCTTGAGGTACACGGTGCGTTCCGGGAAGCGGGAGCGTCGGTTGTACGGCGGCTTGTGCTCCGCGATCAGCCGCAGCTCCCGCACCTCGGCCTCCAGGGCGTGCGCGCAGCCGATGGCGTCCACCCGCTCGGCCAGTGCCACCATCTCCNCCATCCGGGTGCGGGGCTCACTCGCCGTGAAGTACGTGCGCACCCGGGACCGGACCGACCGAGAGGTGCCGACATAGAGGGCCCGTCCGTCGGCGTCCCGGAAGATGTAGACGCCCGGGCCGGTGGGCAGCCCGTCGGCGAGGTACCGCTTGCGCCGCTGAGCCGGGGATACCCGGGCGCTGTACTCGTGCAGCTCCTCCAGCGTGCGCACGCCGGCGTTGCCGAGGCGCTCGAACAACCCGTGCAGCACGTCCACCGTGGCGCGGGCGTCTGCCAGCGCCCGGTGGCAGGGCTCGGTCGAGCTGCGGAACAGCCGGGCCAGCGAGGCCAGCCGGCAGTCGGGAGCCTCGTCCCGGCTGACCAGCCGCCGCGCGATGCGCAGGGTGTCGAGATGCTCCCAGGCGGGTGGCGGATAGCCGCAGCGCTGCGCCGCGGCCCGCAGGAAGCCGAGATCGAACGGCGCGTTGTGGGCGACCAGCACGGCACCGCGGGCGAACTCCAGGAACGTCGGCACCACCTCGGCCTCCGCGGGGGCCGTCGCCACCATCGCGTCGGTGATCCCGGTGATCACCGAGACCATCGGCGGGATACCTGCGCTCGGGCGGACCAGGGNGGACATCTCCGCGAGCACCTCGCCGCCACGCACCCGCACCGCGCCGATCTCGGTGATCTCGCTGGTCGCCGCCGAGGTCCCCGTCGTCTCCAGATCGACCACGACGAACGTCAGATCGGACAGCGGCCGGCCGAGCTCGTCGAGGCTGGCCTGCCGATGCGCGGGCACGCCACCGCGGTCGACGGGCGGGCGGGCGACGGGTGGGCGGTCGACGGGTGGGCGGTCGGCCGCGGGGCGGTCGATGGCGGGGCGGTCGACGAGGGAGCGGTCGACGGGAGCGGGGTCCGGGCGCACGGCGTCACGGTAAGCCCCACCGCCGACAGTTCTGGCACGGGTCGGTTCAGGCTCGGGGCGCGGGAGGCGTCCACAGGGGACGTGACGGGTCCCCCCGCGGGTGTCGTTGTGGTCCCGTCGGGGCTGTCCCGCGCCCCTTGTGGCGCCACNCCGGAGACACGTGGCGGCCACTCGGCAGGCCAACCCGCCTGGAATGCGAAATCATGCGCAGGTGGCGTGGTTTGAAACGAACGGCATTCGGGTGGGGCGGGTCGCAGTGGACTGCGCGAACGTGGACGTGATGGTGCGCTTCTGGTCCGCCGCGCTGGGGTACGAGGTGGACCGGCGCGACGACGACGCGGCTCTGCTGCGTCATCCCGCCGGGGCGGGGCCGAAGCTGTTGCTGCGGCCGGGCGCCCGCCGCGGCGGCGGTCCCAGTCGGCTGCATCTCGACCTCTACGCGGTGGACGCCGAGCGGGTCATCGGCTGGTTGTCGACCCTCGGCGCCCGCCGGGTCGGCCGCTACGACGACGACGGGGAGCGCGGCTACATCCTGTCCGATCCGGAGGGCAACGAGTTCCGGGTGATGACGGCCGGTCCGACCGGCTTCGCCCGGCCCTTCGTCTGATGACCGGTCCACCGGTGGATGACCGGTCCCGCGATGGATGACCGGTCCACTGATGACCGGCCGGCGAGCGGATGACCGGGTCGATAGGGTCGTGAGCCATGCCGAGCGTCTTCACCCGGATCATCAACGGCGAGCTTCCCGGGCGCATCGTGTACTCCGATGAGTACACGGTCGCGTTTCTGACGATCGCCCCGATCCGGCCGGGCCACACGCTGGTGGTCCCGCGCGCCGAGATCGACCACTGGATCGACCTGCCCGACGACGTCCAGACGGCGCTGTGGACCGCCGCCGCGACGGTCGGCCGGGCCATCGACGCCGCGTTCNGGCCCCGGCGGGTGGCGGCGCTCGTCGCCGGGCTGGAGGTGCCACACGTGCACGTGCACCTGCTGCCCATCGAGAACGAGTCGCAGATCGACTTCACGCTCGCCGACCACGACCCGGACTCGGCCGAGCTCGACGCCGTGGCGGAGCGGATCCGCGCCGCCGTCGGCTGACGTGCGGCCGGGTGGGATGGATCCGGCGATGGTCCACCCCACCCGGCGTGCCCGCGGCGGGCCGGGTGGGGGGGCTCCGGTGGGACCCGACGGGCTCAGAGCTGGAACATGGCCGGGCTGACCGCGAACAGCGGCTCCCAGTGCAGCACGCCGTGCCCGGGCGGCGCGTCGATGACGACGTTGCCGCGCACCTTCTGGCCGGCCTTCACCGTCGACGCGGACAGCCGCGGCTCCACGTTCTCGTAGCTGCCGTCGTAGCGCGTCCCGTCCGGGGTCTGGATGTAGAAGTCCGACGGGGAGGCGGACGTGTCCCCGCGGCTCACCTCGACCGTCACGTTGACGATGTAGTAGGCACCCTGGGTCGGCGGGTCGCCGTACTCGGTCACCTTGCCGGTCGTCGAGCAGACGCTGTTGAGGGTCACCCGTGCCTCGAAGTCGCTGACGGACGAGTTCGCCTCGCCGACGACGGTCCCCGAGCCGCCGATGGCGGCCGCGCCGGCCCCCGGCGCACCCTGTGGGGTGACCGCGACACAGTTCGAGACGCCGATCGGGCCGGTCGCGGTGGCACTGGGCGCGGGTGACGTCGGTACCGCAAGCGCGGGTGCGCTCAACGAGGGCAGCGGTACCGGCGCGGAGAGGTCGTTCGAGTCGTCGCCCCCCACCGCGAGCGCGATCACCACCCCGACGACGATCGCGGCGACGACGGCGAGCGGCACGATCACGAACAGCGGGTTGCGCCGCCGCGGCGGCGGCGGGGGCGGGGCACCCTGCTGCCAGCCGCCCTGCTGCCAGGCGGCGCCCGGCTGCCAGCCACCGGGTGGATTCTGCTGGTAGGAGCCCTGCGCGCCCGGGTAGCCTGCCGGCCCCTGGTACGCCGGGCCGCCCTGGTAGGCCCCGGTGCCACCGGGCGGGTAGCCGGCCTGGGGCCAGCCGCTCGGCTGTCCCCAGCCCTGCTGCTCCGTGCCTGGCTGCCCCCCACCGGGTTGCCCCCAGCTCTGCTGGTCGGACGCCTGCTGCCCCCCACCGGCTTGCCCCCAGCCCGGTTGCTCGGCGCCGGGCTGTCCCGCGCCCGGCTGCCCCCAGCCGGTGGAGCCGGCGCCGGGCTGCTGCGGCGGCGGCCAGGACTGCTCACCGCCGGGGCGCGGTCCCGCCGCCCACGGCTGCCCGGGGGTGGCGGGCCCAGGGACCTGCGGCCCGCTCGGGGAGGTCCCACCCGAAGGGGCAGGGGTGTCGGCGGACCAGGCGAGCCGGGTCTGCTCGTCGGACCGGTCCGGGGCGGCGCCCCACGACGGGGCCGGCGCAGGAGTGGACCCGGACGGGCCGGGCGTCGCGCCGCTGCCCGGCGTCTGCGCGGACTGGTGCCAGGGGTTGCTCGGCTGCTTCCACGTCTCCTGGCTCCCGTCACCGCCGGGGGGCTGGTGAGGGGGGTTCTGGTCGGTCACGATGATCCTCTCCGGCGCAGCCGGGCCGCGTTTGGAATAAATCGCACGCTGGGGAACGCACCACGCGAGGCTACATAAGCAGGCTTTCCCGTGAGACAATGCCTGCCCCGGCGCGGCTCACCGGTCCTAGATCCCACACCGGTGGTCCGCGTGAGCCCTCTGAGCTCTCTCGATACGCTGTACCTTCATCGTTCTTCCCGTCGGCTCCGGAGTCCCTACGTGCCTTGCTGTCTGGCCGGTCGGAGGAGCCGTCGGAGACGCGGCCCGTCGGCTTTCCCGCGTCGTCCGGACGCTGACGGACNTTTCCGCACGGGACCTCAACCCGCGTTGCCCGGGTCCGGACCGCGGGCCGTCCCGGTCGGTGCTCCAACCGCGCCAGGCGGCCTCTCCCACCGGCCTGCCGCCGGGATGGTGGGTGCTGCGTCGGTCGTGTCCTCGGCGCGGGCCGTCCGGGCCGTGTCCGTGGCGACCGGCCCGGCGGGGAGCATGCTGTGACGGGTCCGCTGCCCGCGTCCGTGCGGGAGTACGTCATCGAGCTCGCCGCGCAGACTCTCGCCGATCTGCCCGAGTCCGACGTGCCGCCGTCGCTCGCCGCGGTGCGCCGGTTCAAGGCGTCCCGGCGGGCGAAGGTGGGCGCGATCCCGCTGGCCGCCGCCGTCGACAACGACGTGTTCCGCGGCCGCGTCGCCGAATGGATCCGCCGGCATCAGCCGGAGCTGGCCGAGGCTGCCGATTCCGCCGATGGGCCCCCGCCGGCCGCCCCGCCGGAGAAGGTCGCGGCGGTGGCCTACCTGCTGCGGGTCCCGCACTGGCCCGAGCTGGTCGAGCTGGCCTCGGCCTCGGCCGCGGAGGCGGAGGTCCGCGGCCGGGCGGACGAGGCCGAACGGACGATCCGCCGGCTCACCGAGCAGCTCGCCGCGCACCAGCGCAGCGCCGCCGAC
Source organism: Frankia sp. AvcI1 (assembly GCF_001420875.1). Lineage (NCBI taxonomy): Bacteria > Bacillati > Actinomycetota > Actinomycetes > Frankiales > Frankiaceae > Frankia > Frankia sp. AvcI1. The sequence continues at coordinate 87,822 of NZ_LJFZ01000001.1, forward strand.
GAGCTGGGGCAGGTGCGTGAACGCCTCGCGGCGGCACGCGCCGAGGCGGAGGAGACCCGGCGGCGACTGCGGGCGTCCTCGGATCGGATCCGCCGCGCCGAGGAGGCCGCCAGGGAGTCGGTGGTCGCGGCCGAGTCGGTGCGGGACGCGGCGCTCGCCGCCGGTCGTGACGCCGAGGTGGAGGTGCGTCGGCTACGTGGCCGGGTCGCCGAGCTGGAGAGCGCCCTGGCCGCCGCGCGCCGGGACTCCCGCGACTCCCGCAGCGTGGACGACGCCCGCATGCGCGTCCTGCTCGACACGCTCATCGCCTCGGCCCACGGTGTGCGCCGCGAGCTCGACCTGCCGACGATGGTCGCCCGGCCGGCGGACCTGCTGGCCCGCGGCGGCGACGGGCCGAGCAGCGCGCCGCAGGCGTTCGTCGGGGCCCGCGGGCGGCCCGACGACGATCCCACCCTCATCGACGAGGTGCTCGCCGTGCCCGGCGTGCATCTGATCATCGACGGGTACAACGTGACCAAACGCGGCTACGGCCGGCTCACCCTNCAGGCGCAGCGGGAACGTCTGCTGTCCGGGCTCGGCGCGCTTGCCGGGCGCAACCCGGACAGCGAGGTCACGGTCGTCTTCGACGCGACCGCGGTCGTCGCCCGCCCGGTCGGCGTCACGATGCCCCGGGGTGTTCGGGTCCTGTTCAGCCGGCCCGGCCAGCTCGCCGACGAGGAGATCGTCCGGCTGGTCCGGATGGAGCCCCAGGGTCGGCCGGTCTTCGTCGTCACCTCCGACCGGGAGGTGGCGGAGAACAGCGCCGCGGCCGGTGCCCGGGCGGTGCCGTCGGCGGCCCTGTTGGCGCGGCTCGACCGCTAGACGAGCGTGTCCGCACCGCCCAGGGTCATGGCTACTCGTCTCTGAGTGGCGGCGGTGTCGTCTCCCCGCCCCCGCTCGTCCCGCGGATCACGACCCTTCACCGGCGGTGGCCGCCGAAAATTGTCGGACCCGGGTCCTACCGTCGATCACGTCGGGACATCGGTGCGCGGATTGTGTCGCCAGCCGTCACCGGCCGGACCTCGGGAAGGTGAGTGCGATGCTGATCGACTGCGACTCCTGTGTCGGCCGCGGCGCCCGGTGCGCCGATTGCGTCGTCACCGTCATGTTCGCGGACGGGGGNCTGGTGTGGGACGCGCAGGAGCGTCGCGCGCTTGCCGTGCTGGCCGCCGCGGGCCTGCTGCCGCCGCTGGAGGCGCTGGCCGGCTCGGTACTCGAGCGCGTGCCCGGCGATGCCGCGCGCCCGGCGGCTCGCCCGCCGCGTCGCGCCGGCTGAGCGGCCCGCCATGTCGAGGCGCAGGTCGACGACCCTGCGCGACGCAGGCCGTCTCCGCGTGGCGGAACTCCTCGGGTGGTGGGGTCGCGCGTGGTGGCTGCGGGCGTGGTGGAAGCACAGGGTGTGCGGGAAGGCTCGNGGCGCCGGCCGGGCGGTGACCGCCGGCCGGCGTGGGAGAGCATGGGCGGATGCGCGTTCTGGCCGTCACCAACGACTTCCCGCCGCGTCCGGGCGGCATCCAGGCCTACGTGCACAACTTCGCGGCCCGGCTGCCGGCCGGCGAGGTCGTCGTCTACGCCCCGGCGTGGGAGGGCGCGGCGGCCTTCGACGCCGCGCAGGGCTTCCCGGTCGTGCGCCACCGGACCTCGCTCATGCTGCCGACCCCCGACGTGCTGCGGCGGGCCCGCCAGATCGCCCGGGCGGAGGGCTGCGACACGGTGTGGTTCGGGGCGGCCGCCCCGCTCGCATTGCTGGGCTCGCGGCTGCGCGGGGGAACGGCGGTGCGCCGCGTCGTGGCAAGCACCCACGGGCACGAGGTTGGCTGGGCGGCGCTGCCGGCCGCACGCCAGGCGCTGCGCCGCATCGGCGCGAGCGTGGACGTCGTCACCTATCTCACCGACTACACCCGGACCAGGATCGGTCCTGCGCTCGGCGTTCATCCGGCGCTCGCCCGCCTGCCCAGCGGCGTCGACGCGACGCTGTTCGGCCCGGGCACCGGGCGGGAGGAGACCCGCCGCCGGTACGGGCTGTCCGGGCGGCGGGTGGTGGTGTGCGTGAGCCGGCTGGTCGCCCGCAAGGGGCAGGACATGCTCGTGCGCGCCCTGCCGGCGCTGCGGCGTCGGGTGCCGGAGGCGGCGCTGCTCGTCGTCGGCGGCGGCCCGCACCGCGCGGAGCTCGAACGGCTCGCCCGGGACAGCGGGGTGGACGAGCACGTCACGTTCACCGGTTCGGTGCCGTGGGAGGAGCTGCCCGCGCACTACGCGGCCGGCGACGTGTTCGCGATGCCGTGCCGGTCACGGCTCGGCGGGCTGGAGGTGGAGGGGCTCGGGATCGTCTACCTGGAGGCGTCGGCCACCGGCCTGCCGGTCGTGGCCGGGAACAGCGGTGGCGCCCCTGACGCGGTGCTCGACCAGCGCACCGGTCTCGTCGTCGACGGGACCGACCTCGGCGCGGTGGAACGAGCCGTGGGGGACCTGCTCGCCGACCCGGATCGGGCCGCCTCGATGGGCGCCGCCGGGCGGGCGTGGGTCGAGCAGCGCTGGCGCTGGGACGTGCTCGCCGCCGAGCTGCGCTCGCTGCTCGCCGGCCAGCCCGACCCGGCCTGACCTTGACCTGACCTTGACCTGAATCCCGGTCCCGACCTGGACGTGGCCCCGACCACGGTCGGCGCGGCCTGTCCGGGACCAGGAGCCTCAGGAACGGCGCGCGTCGGCGTAGAGGCCGTCGACGGCGCTGCCGAAGCGGTCCATCACCAGTGCGCGGCGGACCTTCAGACTCGGGGTCAGCTCGCCGCTCTCGACGGTGAAGTCCTGCGGCAGGATCACGAACTTCTTGATGCCCTCGGCCTTCGACACCGTCGCGTTGGCCGCGTCGATCGCCTGCTGCACCTCGGCGCGCAGGTCGGCGTCGTCGACGAGGTCCGCGACGGTCGTCCCGGCCGGCTTGCCGGCGCCGTCGCGCCAGGGCTCGAAGGCCTCCGGGTCGATGGTGACCAGCGCGGCGATGAACGGGCGCTGGTCACCGACGAGCATCGCCTGGCTGACCAGCGGGTTGGACTGGATCACGTGCTCCAGCGGGGCCGGCGCAACGTTTTTCCCACCGGCGGTGACCAGCAGTTCCTTCTTCCGGCCGGTGATCCGCAGGTAGCCGTCGTCGTCGAGTGAGCCGAGGTCGCCGGTGTGCAGGAAGCCCTCGGCGTCGAGCGCCTCCTTCGTCGCGGTCTCGTTGTGGTGGTAGGCGCGGAACAGCAGGTCGCCCCGAACGAGGATCTCGCCGTCGTCGGCGANCCGGATCGTCACCCCCGGAAGGGGCTGCCCGACGGTGCCCATCCGCACCGAGTGCGGCCGGTTCGCCGCCGCCGGCGCCGAGGTTTCCGTCAGGCCGTAACCCTCCACCACGGTGAAGCCGATGCCGCGGAAGAAATGGCCGAGCCGCGGGCCCAGCGGCGCCCCACCGCTGATCGCGAACCGGGCCCNCCCACCGAGTGCGGCGTGCAGCTTGCCGTACACCAGCGCGGCGAACAGCCGGTGCCGCAGCCGCAGCAGCAGCCCGGGACCGCCGCGGTCGAGGGCCTCGCTGTAGGCCACGGCCGTGTTCTCGGCCGCGTCGAAGATGCGGCCCTTGNCCTCGCCGTGCGCCTTGAGCCGCGCGCCGGCGTGCACCTTCTCGAAGACCCGGGGAACGGCGAGCAGGAAGGTCGGCCGCACCTTGGCCAGGTCCGGCAGCAGGGTGCCCGAGTCCGGGGTGTAGGCGAGCTCGAAGGCTCCCTGCACCAGGCCCACCTGCAGCATGCGGGCGAACACGTGGGCCAGCGGCAGGAACAGCAGCGAGGAGCAGCCCGGCGCGAACACCTCCGGCAGCATGGCNATGGACGCCTCGGCCGTGAACAGCAGCGCCCGGTGGGTGATCTCGCAGCCCTTCGGCTGCGCCGTGGTACCGGAGGTGTAGATGATCGTCGCGAGACTGTCGGCACCGAGGGGCGCGCGCGCCGCGGCCAGCCGGTCGTCGTCGACGCCGGCGCCGTCGGCCGCGAGGGTGCCCAGCGCGNCGTCGTCGAGGACGAGCACGTCGCGCAGGGCCGGCGCCTCGCCGCGGACCTGCTCGACCCGCGCGGCGAGCTCGGCGTTCTCGACGACGAGCAGTTCGATCCCCGCATCCCGGAGGATCCATGCGATCTGGCTCGGGCTGGACGTCTCGTAGATGGGCACGCAGACGGCGCCGGCGGTCCAGGCGGCGTAGTCGACCACGGTCCACTCGAAGCGCGTGTGGCTGAGGATCCCCACCCGACCGCCGGTCTCCACTCCGCGCGCGAGGAGTCCCCGGGCGGTGGCCACCACGTGATCGTGGAACTCGCGGGTCGTCATCCCGACGAACTCTTCGGCCACCTTGTGGCGGATGAGAATTTTGTCCGGATGAGCGGCCGCGTGCCGGAACACGGCGTCCGTCAGCGTCGCATCGTCCTCGATGGTGACCAGGGGCGCAGAGGTGTACTCCCGCACTGCTACTCCTACCAGGTGCTCTCGTGTGTCCTACCGGATGCCCGCGGGCGCCCGCCGGATGACGAGGCCGCCGAACGGCGCAAGACCGTTCAGGGCACCAGACGTTAGCGGGCGGGCGGGGNGCTGGCGACCGTGCGGACGGCGATGGACGGGGCGCGACCTGTCCGCGTACGGATGGTGGCTGCTCGCGACGGTGAAGCGCCCCACCCGAGGTGCGGGTGTCGTACGGCACTACGGTGGCGGCCGACCGACCTGTCCGGACCGGGCCGAATGTCCCTCGCCGCCGCCTAAGCTTCCCGGTATGCGGGTCCACGTGGTGAGCGACGTGCACGGACGGGCGGACGCGCTGCCCGCCGCCGCCGAGGGCGCCGACGTCTTCATCTGCCTCGGCGACCTCATCCTGTTCGTCGACTACCGCGACCACAGCCGGGGGATCATGGGTGATCTGTTCGGCGCCGAGGCCGTCGGCCGGATGGTGGAGCTGCGCACCGCGCAGCGCTTCGACGAGGCGCGGGAGTGGTCGCGCTCGCTGTGGGCACGTCTCGACGGTGACCGGACCGAGATCGTCGAGGCCGCTATCCGCCGGCAGTACGAGCGGCTGTTCGCCGCCTTCCCCACCCCGACCTTCCTGACGTTCGGCAATGTCGACCTGCCCCACCTCTACCCCGACTACCTGCGCGACGGCATCACCCTGTTGGACGGGCAGACCACAACGATCGGCGGCTGGCGGTTCGGCTTCGTCGGCGGCGGGCTGCGGACCCCGATGCACACGCCGTACGAGATCGACGACGACGTCTACGCCGCGAAGGTGGCCGCCGTCGGCGAGGTGGACGTTCTGTGCTGCCACATTCCCCCGCATCTGCCGGAGCTGGTCTATGACGTCCAGGCCCGGCGCTTCGAGCGGGGCAGCGTCGCGATCCTCGAGGCGATTCACGCCACCCGGCCGCGCTACGTGCTCTTCGGGCACGTTCATCAGCCCCTCACCGCCAGTCTGGAGATCGACGGAACGCGTTGCGTGAACGTCGGTCATTTCAACGCACGAGGTACCCCGTTCGTCCTCGAGTGGTAGCCAGCCGCTGGGCGAGATGTGGCCGGGGTTCCGGTAGCCTCAGGCGATCGGTCGGGGAATGATCCGGGATCCCGGAGAGATCCGGGTTGCCGGTGGGCCGGCGACGCCGTGCTCCTTCAGACGTGCTTGACGAATGTGGAGGTGCTGCTCTCCATGGCGGACCACGCCCGATCGACCATCGTCATCAATGCCAGGCCCGCCGCGGTGATGGGGGCGATCGCCGACATCCCCGCGTACCCGACCTGGGTCGGCCAGATCGAGGAGGCCGAGGTGCTCGACGTCGGCCCGGACGGCCGGCCACGGCGCGCCCGTTTCCGGATCAACGCCATCGTCGTCAAGGACGAGTTCGTCAACGAGTACGTCTGGTCCGACGACCTCCAGGTCACCTGGTCCATGGTCGAGGGCCAGGCGATGTCGTCGCAGGACGGCAGCTACACCCTGCGTGACCTCGGCGACGGCACCACCGAGGTCACCTATGACCTCACCGCCGAAACCAAGATCAAGATTCCGGGACTGCTCCGGCGCAAGGTACAGAGCGGCATCGTGGATGCCGCTCTCAAGGACCTCAAGAAGCACGTCGAGAGCTGAGCGCACGTGCGGTGTGTGCTCTTCACCGGGAAGGGCGGCGCCGGCACCACGACGGTGGCGGCGGCGACCGCGATCCTTGCCGCGCAACGGGGTCATCGCACCCTGGTCCTGTCCGTCGATCCGGCGGCCGGGCTCTCCGGCGCGCTTGACCACCCCGTCGGTGCCGACCCGACCGACCTCGAACCCGGGCTGACCGGTCAGCAGGTCGACCTGCGCCGCGCCGTCGGCACGCGCTGGCCGGCCGTGCGCGAGGTGTTGGCCGACACCTGGCCGTCCTTCGACGTCGATCCGGTCGAGCTCGAGGAGCTGGCCTTCCTGCCCGGTGCCATCGAGACGCTGACCCTGCTCGAACTGCGTGACGGGCTGGCCAGTGCCGACCACGACGTCGTCATCGTCGACGGTGGCCCGGTCGCCGGCCTGCTGCGGCTGCTCGCCTTCCCGGAGACGCTGTCGTGGTACTGCCGGCGGCTGCTGCCGCCCGACGGCGCCTTCGCCCGCTGGCTGCGGCCCGGTTTCGGCTGGGCGGGCGCGTTCGGCGGCCGGTGGGGCAACCTCGCCGCGCCCGCCTACGACACCGTCTCCCGGGTGCACCGCGCCGCCGTGGATCTGCGGGCGATCCTGACCGATCACGCGGCCACCAGCATCCGGCTGGTGCTCACCCCGGAGAGTGGGGCGCTGGCCACGGCGCGCAGCAGCCTGACCGCGCTGTCGCTGCATGGCTTCACCCTCGACGGCGTGGTCGTCAACCGGATCTTCTCGCCGGCCGGGGCGGACGCCTGGCGGGCCGGCTGGGCCGCCGCCCACCGCGAGGCACTCGCCGAGATCACCGGGGCGTTCGCGCCGACCCCGATCCTCCCGGTGAGCTATCGGGCCGNCGAACCGGTCGGCCTGGAGGAGCTTGCGGCCTTCGGCGCGGCGACGTACGGCGAGCTCGACCCGGCGGGGGTCCTCGGCGCCTCGCCGACCGGGGCCGGCGAACAGCCGCGGGTCGAGCGCACCGACGACGGGTACGCGCTGTCGTTCGGGTTGCCGTTCGTCGACGGCTCCCAGATCGACCTGGCCCGGCTGGGCGACGATCTGATCATCACCGTCGGCGCGTTTCGCCGGGCGGTCCCACTGCCCGCGGCGCTGCGCCGCTGCGACGTCAGTGCCGCCCGGCTGCGTGACGATCGGCTGGTGGTCTCGTTCGTACCCGATCCGGATCAGTGGGTGCGGGCATGACGTCCGTCCCGGTCGACCCGCCCCTCGACGATCCCACCCCGAGCAGCGATCCCACCCCGCGTGGCGGCCCGGACCGGCCGCCACCGCCCGGGCCGCTCGCAGTCGAGGCGGCCCTTCTCGTCGATGCTCTGCGGGGCCTGGCCGGCACCGAGTCGGGTGGCCGCCTGTGGGAAACCGTCGCCGACGTCGCCGGTGGTGTCGGGACCGCGGCCGGCGGGTTCGGCGTCGGCGGTGTCGGGGCCGGCCGTACCGGGGCCGGCAGCGTTGGTGCCGGTGATGTCGGTGCCGGTGATGTTGGTGCCGGTGATGTCGGGGCCGGTGATGTCGGGGCCGGCACGGGCGCGCGGACCGACGCCGGTGTGCCCGCCGGCGCTGCGGGGGCGGCTGGCGGCGCGGGCTGCGCAGGACAGGGGCGGCCCTGCACGTCGTGCCCGCTGTGCCGGCTGCTGGCGATGTTCGCGGGGGATCGACCCGAGGTGGTCCGCCACCTGGTGACCGCCGCGGAATCACTGACGGCGGCCTTCCGCGCGGCCCTCGACGCCTACTCCGGCGGCGCCCACTCCGGCACCGCGCACCCTGGCACCGGCCGCCCTGACACCGCGCGCCGTGACACCGCGCGCCCTGACACGGCGCGCCCTGACACGGCCCGACCCGGCACCACGCGCACCGGTGACGCCCGCCCTGGGGGAACCCCCTCCCGCGACGCCCGCGACGAGACCAGCGCCGCCGCCCCCGCGTCCTCGGGCGCGGGGCGCACAGCACACCAGGACCCGCGGCCGGGGGCCGCCGCGGGCACCCGTCCCGCCCCAGCGCCCAGACCACGCGTCCAGAGGATCGATGTCACGTGAGCACCATTGTTTCCGGCAGCTCGGATCGTCCCGGCAGCCCGGATGGTTCCGGTAACGCGGATCGTCCCGGCGCGCCGGACAGCTCCTCAGCCCGTCCCGCGGGCTCGGACGCCCCGCTCAGCCCCCTCCCGCCCGCCGTCGCGGACAGGTCGGCCGACGACGACCGGTGCACCGCGGGCCTCACGATCGGCGTGGACGTCGGGGGGACGAAGGTCGCCGCCGGCGTCGTCGACGGCGCCGGCACCGTCCTCGCGTCGGTCCGGCGCCCGACTCCCGGTCATTCGGCGTCCGAGGTCGCGGACACCATCGCCGCCGTGGTGGCGGAGCTCAGCGCCGACTACGAGGTGAAGGCGGTCGGCATCGGCGCGGCCGGCTGGATCGACGCGGACCGCTCGCGGGTCCTGTTCGCTCCCAACCTCGCCTGGCGCGACGAGCCGCTGCGCGACGAGGTGAGCGGCCGCGTCGGGCTGCCCGTCGTCGTCGAGAACGACGCCAACGCGATGGCCTGGGCCGAGTACCGGTTCGGTGCCGGGCGGGGGCGCCGTGACCTGGTCTGTCTCACGGTGGGCACGGGTATCGGCAGCGGCATCGTCCTCGGTGGCGAGCTCTACCGCGGCGCGTTCGGCATCGGCGCGGAGACCGGCCACATGCGGATGGTGCCCGACGGCCACCTGTGCGGGTGCGGCAACCGCGGCTGCTGGGAGCAGTACGCCAGCGGTCGGGCGCTGGTCCGCGCCGCGCGCCAGATCGCGGCGACGGATCCGTCCGCAGCCGCGTCGATGTTGGAGGCGTGCGGGGGTGACGCCGAGCGGCTGACCGGCCCGGATGTCACCGAGGCGGCCCNCAAGGGGGACGCGGCGGCGATCCGCTGCCTGACCGAGATCGGCCACTGGCTCGGCGAGGGCATGGCGACTCTGACCGCCGTGCTGGACCCGGACCGTTTCGTCATCGGCGGCGGGGTGTCGGACTCCGGCGACCTGCTGCTCGGCCCGGCCCGGGAGCGGTTCGCCCAGACGGTGCCCGGCCGCGCGCATCGGCCCCCGGCCGAGGTGGTCATCGCCGAGCTCGGTTCCCAGGCCGGTCTCGTCGGCGCCGCCGACCTCGCCCGGATCTGAGCGGCCCGGGATCTGAGCGGCCCCGGTTCAGGCGCCCGGGCCGCCCGGCCCCGGTCGGGGTGGGCGGAAGTCCGGCACCAGCTCGACGGCGAGCTCCTCCAGGAACAGGCCCGTGTCGGCGACGACCCCGACGGCGTGCGCGCTGGTGCGTTCCGTGAGGGCGTGCACCGTCGTCGGGTTCACGTCGACGCAGGCGACCGGAATCGACGCCGGCAGGATGTTGCCGGTGGCCACGGAGTGTTGGGCGCTGGCGATCATCAGTGCGTAGCCGACTCCGCGCAGCGCCGCGCGCATCNCCCGCTGCCCCTCGACCACGTCGGTGTGGACGTCGGGCAGCGGGCCGTCGTCGCGCACGGAACCGACGAGCACGAAGGTCTTGTTCGCCTTCACCATCGCGTGCATGATCCCCTGGGAGAGGACGCCGGACTCCACCGCGGCCTGGATCGAGCCCTCGCGGCGGATCGTGTTGATCGCGCGGATGTGCTGCTCGCTGCCACGCTGCACCCGGCCGCTGCGCAGCGGCCCGAGNCCGAGCGGGGAGCCGTAGAGCGCCGCCTCCACGTCCAGGGTCGCCAGCGCGTTCCCGGTGAACAGCACGTCGACGTAGCCGGCCTCGACCAGGGCGACGAGCGCGGGTGCGGCGCCGGTGCTGACGACCGTCTGCCCGGCGACCCACAGCACCTGGGCGCCCTCGGCCTTGACCTCGCGGACCTGGCGGGCGATCGCCTTCACCAGGACCGCCTGCGGCTGGGTCGAGCTCGGAAGCGGTGCGCCGAGCGCCTCGTACTCGGCGTAGATCCGGCTGGAGTGGTCGGTGACCGGCAGGACGACCTTCNCCCCGTCCACCCCGCAGACGATCATGTCGCCGGCGCGGACGTCCGTCACCGGGACGGTGCGGACGCGCCCGCCGGAGACGACCAGGCCGCAGTCCATCTCGGGGTGCTCCACCGGGACCCACTGGCCGTCGAGATGGACGACGGTCTCCAGGTTCGTGGTCGAGTAGAAGTCCGGCGGGAAGGCACCGTCGCGGTCCGCGGCCTCGCAGCGCGCCGTGCCCGCCTCGACCTTGTTCACCCCGTGGACCTGGATCCGCATGAGGATGCGCATGAGCCGCCGCGGCGTCTCGGCGCCGACGGTGATGACCGCGTGGGACTCGTCGTCGTGGCTGCGCCCCAGGTCGATGTGATCCACCCGGTAGTCGCCGCCGTAGTCCAGCACGTCGTCGAGCACCCTGGCCAGTACACCGGTGTCCATGAGGTGCCCGTGCACCTCGACCTTCTCGTGGTAACGCACGCCCAACGCCTTCCCTTCGGTGCCAGTACGACGGCTGCCACGCCGACGTCGTCCTCAGGCCCGATGCCATGCACCGACCCTGCCTTCCCTCCGGTGTGCCCGGGGTGACCGTTCCCGGGATCCGGCCGGGGTGCGAGAACGTCCACAGGGCGCGCGCCCCGACCACGCGGCCACGCACCGACGCCGGCCGCACCACCGGTTCGCCGCCGCAGGTTCATCGCGGCGGCTGGTTGCCCCGGTCCGTCGCGGTCAGATCACCGCGCCGTCGTCGGGGCCGTCGACATCGGTGGGTGGTCGGTCACCCATGCGGGCGACGAGGGTGCCGACCCCACCGAGGATCAGCAGCACGCCGGTGACATCCTGCGCGCGCGACTGGTTGAAGCCGATCAGGGTCGGCACGACGAGGAAGACCACCCCGAGGGCGATCGAGCCCAGCGCCCAGCGGGTCACCGGCCGGATCCGAGGCAGGGGCGGCGCCGGTGGCGGCACGTAGTGGTCGTCTTCCGGGTCCGCCGGGGCGTCGGTCGATCCGCCCAGGTCGATCACGACGAAGTCGGCCGGGTCGGCGCCGCGCCCGCCGCCGATGCCGGGCGGGTTCAGCCCCGGGGGCGGCGGTGCCTCGTCCAGGCCGGGATCGGTGCGGTCGTCCGGCGCGGGCGGAACGCCGGGCTCGAACGGCGGACGGAGGATGATCACGGTGGGGCGGCGGGTGTCGCCGAGGTCCTCCGCCGCCGGCCACCGCCGGGTGTCGGGCTCGTCGTCGAAGTGCGCGATGAGATCGAGGAAGGCCGCGTCGTCGGCCTCCTGGGANCGGGGCGCGGGCCGCGCGGCGGGCTCCTCGGGCCGAGACCCGGGCGACTGTCCGTCGGCTGGGCCGGCCTGCCCGCCTCCGCCGGCGACGACCTCGTCCGCCTCCGGCTTCCCCGGGGCGCCGGCGGCGGCGTCCGGCCGCCCGGTGGAGGACGGCGGGGCTGGCGGGTGCGTCGAGGCCGGCGAAGGAGTCGGTGCCGTCGACGGCGGGACGGCCGAGGACCCCGGCCCGGCCGGGCCGGGGTCCGTGGAGGACGCCGCAGCGGTGCCGGGGGGTCCGGACGGGCTGCCGCCCGCGCACGTGCCGGCCACGCCCGACGCCTCGCCACCCGCAGGGGTTCCCGCGGCATCGGACGGGCCGGTCTCGGCCGGCAGTGCCGCGCCGCACCCGGCGGGTGCCACGCCGGCCCCTGGCGCCCCGCGGTCCGTCACCGGACGGTCGGGCTCCGCCGCGCTCGCCGCGGACGGCCGGGGATCGCCCTGGCCCGGCGACGGCGGATGCTCAGCCATCGTCGCGGGGGGTGTCGGNCACGAGCGCGCGCGCCGCATGCTGCTGGACGAAGTCCAGACTGCCTTTGAAGATCGTTTCCTTGTCGTTGTCGAGGGTTGCCACGTGCCAGCTGTCCGGCAGCAGCCGTTCCTCGATCGGCGCGCGCACCCCGGCCAGCAGGATCGCCCCCGAGCTCGGCTCGACCACGTGATCGACGACGCTGCGGTACGCGAGCACCGGACACTCGATCCGCCCGAGGTCGCCGCGGGTCACCCCCCACAGCTTGCGCAGCGAGGCGAACGCGAGCAGCGGCACCCGGTCGTAACCGACCTCGGGCACGCCCTTGGCCTTCACGTCGCCGGCGACGCCGCGCACGGCCGGGATGAACCGCCCGAGCAGCGGGGCGAGCGCCGCGTGCCACCGCTCGGTCGACAGGCTCGCGTTCACGGTGACCACGCCGGCGAGGTCGGAGCCGTGCTCCTCGGCCAGCCGCAGCGTCAGCGTCCCGCCCATCGACAGGCCCATGACGAACACCTGCTCACAGTCCGCCCGCAGGCGCAGGAACGCGCCCTGCACGGTGGCGTACCAGTCCGGCCAGGTGGTGGGAACCATGTCCTGCCAGCGGGTGCCGTGGCCCGGCAGNAGCGGGCAGGAGACGGTCAGCCCGGCGGCGGCGAGGGACTCGCCCCAGGGCCGCATGCTGCCCGGCGAGCCGGTGAACCCGTGGACGAGCAGGACGCCCACCGGGCCACCCGCGAACTCGAACGGTTCGGCACCGGGTAGGACGGCTGTGCCGGTGGAGCCNGCCATCGTGATCCGCCTTTCGTGCCCTGGGCCCGCCCGCATGCCACGTCCGCGGGCGGCGCGAAAGGAAAGCGCCGGTAAACGTATGCTCGCACGGTCCGCGGGCTGAGGCCACGATCGTGCGTATCTCACGGTCGTGCGGACCCCGTCGAAACGCCAGGATCCCGCCGGGAGCGAGAAAGCCCCGGCTGGGATGATATAGGCGTGGGCCGGTCCGCGCGCGCCCGGCGAGTTGCGTGCCGTCGGGGCCCGACCGGCGACCGTGGGCACGACCCGGGCCGCATCGGCGTTGGAGGGACGTGATGATGGCCGATCACCGGACCTGCGGGCGGCTGGCGTCCCTCGGCGACCATGGCCGGGCCGGNTCCGCCGGGCGGCCCGCGTACCGTCGCAGTCCGCGGGCCACGGAGCGCCGCCGTGCCCCACCTGGCGCACGGTGGGATGCTCGGTTCTGGTGTGATCGGCGGCGGATGGAGACGGGCGGTCCGGCCACGGCCGCCCCCGGCGGGCGTCGTCTGACGGCGGTGACCAGGTGGGAGCTGTCTTGTTCTACTGGGTGCTCAAGGCGGTCCTGACGCCNATCCTTCGGGTGGTCTGGCGTCCGTGGGTGGAGGGAGCCGAGAACATCCCCCTGGAGGGCCCCGCGATCCTCGCCGGCAACCACCTCTCCTTTCTGGATCACTTCTTCCTGCCGGTGGTGGTCCCGCGTCGGGTGACCTTCCTGGCCAAGAGCGACTACTTCACCGAGGCCGGCGTCAAGGGCTGGTTCAAGCGCGTGNTCTTCAGCGGCNCCGGCCAGATCCCGATCGACCGCAGCGGCGGCAAGGCGAGCGAGGGTGNCCTGCGCTCCGGTGTGCGGGTCCTGCGTCAGGGCCGGCTGATCGGCATCTACCCGGAGGGCACCCGCTCGCCCGACGGTCGCCTCTACCGCGGCAAGATCGGCGTCGCCCGCATGGCCCTGGAGGCCGGCGTGCCGGTGATCCCGGTCGCGATGATCGGCACGTTCGAGGTGCAGCCGCCCGGACAGCTCGTCCCGAAGATCCGCCGGATCGGGATGCGGGTCGGTCGGCCCCTCGACTTCTCCCGCTACGCCGACATGGCGGACGACCGGTTCGTGCTGCGGTCGATCACCGACCAGATCATGTACGAACTGATGGCCCTGTCGGGCCAGGAGTACGTCGACATGTACGCCAAGCGGGCCAAGGAGGAGATTGCCGCCGCCCGTGCCGCTGGCACCTCGGTGCCGGCCGGACGGTCGACGCCGGCCGCGGGGACGCTGCCGGCTGCGGGGACGGGGACGACTGCCGGGACCGGCACGACTGCGGGTACGGGGTCGGTGCCGGCGGCGGCTGGACACGTGCCGGCGGCCGGGGCGGTGGCGGGGATCCCCGAGGGACCGGCCGCGGCGGCGGGCGAACGCCCGGCCCGGCCCGTGGCCGCGCCGACCCGCCCGCGCGGCTCCGACGACCACGCCGACCGGGCGGTCTGACCCGGCTGGCGGCAACACGGCAGGATGGTCCGCGTGCGTCGCGATTGCGGTCCTTTGCCGGCGGTGGTTGATCGGTCGGCTGGCGCGCGCCGGTGGCGGTGTGCTCCGGGCTCGCGGCGGGGCCGTGGCCGCCGCACCGGCGCGCCCGGCGCGCGCCAGAGCGCCCGCCGGCCCGCCGTGCTGCTGCTTGCGCTTGGCGCGATCGCCGGCTGCCTCGTCGCCGGCGGCCCGGCCGCACTCGCCGCTCCCGCCCCAGTGGTGCCCGCCCCCGCGGCTCCCGCCCCCGCGGCTCCCGCCCCCGCCGGCACCATCGGCCACTCCGGGGCCTACCTGACCGACGGCGAGCGCCGAGCGGTCGTCATCCGCGGGATGACGGTGCCGGCCGGAGTCACCCCGACCGCCGCCGACCTCGACACCTGGATCGCCTACGGCTTCAGCGGCGTGCGCCTCGCGGTGCCGGTGGCCGCGGGCGGCCGCTTTCCGGCCACCGCCGGCTGGCCGGCGTCCGACGCCACCGCGCGCGCCGCCGCCGATCCCGGGCTCGATCAGGTCACGGGCCTGACCCGGGCGTTCACCGGCCGCGGGATGCGAGTCGTGCTGCGCCTCGTTCCCGCCGCCCGTGGCCAGGCGCTGTCGGGCACGACGCTCGCCACCGGCCTCGGCCGGCTGGCGACCCGGTTCCGCGGGGAACCGGGCCTGATCGGCTACGAGGTCCCCGCCGCCGCGGGCATCGGGGCGGCGGGCACCGGGGCGGCGTTGGCCGAAGCCGTCACGGCGCAGGACCCCGACCATCTGCTGTGGCGGGACCGCCCGGCGCCGTTCGACGCCGCCGCCACCGTCGCCGTCAACGACCCGACCGGCTACCTGGTCGGGTGGAAGGACGGCTCGCCCGCGGCGGTGCGCGCCCTGGCGTCGGCCGCGGACGCGTTCGGGCTGAGCTGGTTCTACGACGCGCCCAGCGGCACGGGCGGGACGGTTGGCACCGACCCGCCGCAGGCCCTGGGCGGCGGGTCGCTCCCGGCCGCCCCGGCAGAGATCGTCCGTCCGTACCCGGTGGCCGTCGCGGGAACCCCCGAGTCGCTGCGGTTCGACGACGCGCGGGTCCTCACCGTCTCCTACCGGACCGAGGGGCCCGCCGGCGGTTCCCTCGCGCCCGGTGCGGCGACGGCCATCAGCGTGCCGGCATGGTCCTATCCGCAGGGGTACCAGGTCCAGGTCGTCGGCGCGCGGGTGACCTCGGCGCCGGGTGCGGGCCTGCTGTGCGTCGTGGCCGAGCCCGGCGCGGCCCGGGTCGACGTCCGGGTCTCCCCGGCCACCGCCGGCCCGCAGGTGCGCGCGCCCGCGGCCGCGGGCGCGGGCGGCTGCGCGACCTCGCCGGTCCCCGCGGCGGGGGCGGCGGGATCGGTCACCCCTGCCCCGGCGGCTGCCGAGGGCCGCGACGACGACTACTCCGGGCCGCTGTTGTGGGTGTTGCCCCTGGTCGGGGCGGCCGGCGCGGCGGCGCCGCTCGCGTTCGTGTTCCGGCCCTGGCGCCGACGCTCGCGTCGCTCGGGCCCCTCCGGCCCGCCCGGCTGGTCGTCGCCGCTGGACCTGGCGCCGCTCGACCCGGCGCCGCTGCACCCGCGGCCCGCGCCGGCCGAGCCGGCGGAGCGGCGGCCGGTGGTGGTCCCGGGGCAGGCGTCCGTTCCCGCCGATCCGGACCGCGGAGGAGACTGAGCCGGTGGGCACCCGATTCTTCTACGACACCGAGTTCATCGAGCGCCGTGAGGCCGATCATCTCTGGCTGGATCTGGTCAGCATCGGCATCGTCAGCGAGGACGGCGCGCAGCGCTACTACGCCGTGTCCACCGAGTTCGACCCGGCCTTCGCGGTGCCGTGGGTCCGTCGCAACGTCCTCGACCAGCTACCGCCGCCCGCCGACCCGGCGTGGCGGTCCCGCGCGCGGATCCGCGAGGAGATCGCCGCGCTGCTGACCGCCGACGGCACGCCGGAGCTCTGGGCCTGGTACGGCGCCTATGACCACGTGGTGCTCTGCCAGCTCTTCGGGACGATGACCGACCTGCCCGCGGCGCTTCCGCGGTTCACCCGGGACCTGCGTCAGCTCTGGGAGGACGTCGGCCGCCCGGCACTGCCGCCGCCGCCGGCCAACGCCCACGACGCCCTCGCCGACGCCGTGCACAACCAGGCTCGCTGGGAGGTCCTCGCCCCGCTGCGGGCCCGCGTCGCCGCTGCTCCGTCCCCGCGGCGCTGACGCCGCTCCCGTCCTCCCGGCGCCGACGGCGCTCCGTCCCCGCGGCGCTGTCGGCGCTCCGTCCCCGCGGCGCTGTCGGCCAGTGCGGGCAGGTCGCGGAGCCCTCGTCCTTCCGTGTGGTCGAAGCGCCACGCCGAGTGACTGAACTCGCTTCCTGGACGCGGACCTGCCGCTACGCTGCCGCCGGCGGGGGCCTGCGGCTCGACAGGAGGATGCGCGATGAGGATCGGCGTACTGACCGGTGGCGGCGACTGTCCCGGACTCAACGCGGTGATCAGGGCCGTCGTCCGCAAGGGCGAGAGCGTCTACGGGCACAGCTTCGTGGGGTTCCGGGACGGCTGGCGCGGGCCGCTGACCGGTGACACGGTGCCGCTCGACACCGCCGCCGTACGGGGCATCCTGCCGCGCGGCGGGACCATCCTCGGGTCGAGCCGCACGAACCCCTACGCCGCCGTGGACGGGCCGTCGCTCATCCGCGAGAACCTGGCCGCCGCCGAGATCGACGCGCTCGTCGCGATCGGCGGCGAGGACACCCTCGGCGTGGCCGCCCAGCTCCACGCCGAGGGTCTGCCCGTGGTCGGGGTCCCCAAGACCATCGACAACGACCTGTTCGCCACCGACTACACCTTCGGCTTCGACACCGCCGTCAACATCGCCACCGAGGCGATCGACCGCCTCCACACCACCGCGGAGAGCCACCACCGCGTGCTCATCGTCGAGGTGATGGGACGCCATGCCGGCTGGATAGCGCTGCACAGCGGCATGGCCGGCGGCGCGAACGTCATCCTCATCCCGGAACGGCCGTTCGACTTCGACAAGGTCTGCGCCTTCGTCGAGGCCCGCTTCGCGACCCACTACGCCCCGATCATCGTCGCCGCGGAGGGCGCGACCCCGATCGCCGGCACCCTGGTCACGAGGGAGGGCGAGCTCGACGCCTTCGGCCACGTCCGTCTGCAGGGCATCGCGCAGGTGCTCGAGACCGAGATCCGCGGCCGCACCGGCCGGGACGCCCGCGCCACCGTGCTCGGCCATCNCCAGCGTGGTGGCACGCCGACCGCGTTCGACCGCTGGCTCGCGACGCGCTTCGGCCTGCACGCCGTCGACGCGGTGCACGAGGGCGACTTCGGGGTGATGGTCGCCCTGCACGGGACCCGCATCGACCGCGTGCCGCTGGCGGAGGCGACCCGTGAGCTCAAGACGGTGCCCGAGGAGCTCTACAACGAGGCGGAGACCTTCTTCGGCTGACTTCGGCTGAGCGGCAACATGTCGGCCGGATGACCGGCCGACATGGCGGTCGGGACCGTACCCTGGTGTCTCGTGAGCGCATTGGATGTCTGGCGGACCCTTCCGGCCAAGCAGCAGCCGTCGTGGCCCGACCTCGAGGAACTGCAGTCCGCCTACAACCAGCTTGCGGNACTTCCCCCGCTGGTCACCGCGCCGGAGGTGCGTTCGCTCACCGAGCGCCTCGCGATGGTCGCCCGGGGTGAGGCGTTCCTGCTCCAGGGCGGTGACTGCGCCGAGACCTTCGCGGCGAACACCGCCAACAAGATCCGTGACAAGGTCAAGACGCTGCTGCAGATGGCGGTCGTGCTCACCTACGGCGCGAGCACGCCGGTGGTGAAGGTCGCCCGCATCGCCGGCCAGTACTCCAAGCCGCGCTCGGCGGACATCGAGTCGAGCACCGGCCTGCCGTCCTACCGCGGCGACGCCGTCAACGACATCGCGGCGACGGCTGCGGCCCGCCGGCCGGACCCGATGCGCATGGTCGCCTCCTACCACCAGAGCGCGATAACGCTGAACCTCGTCCGGGCGTTCGCCACGGGCGGGTTCGCGGACCTGTCGAAGGTCCACGAGTGGAACAAGGCGTTCGTGCGGGACTCGGCGGCCGGCCGGCGCTACGAGGTGATGGCGACGAACATCGAGCGGGCGCTGGCCTTCATGGCGGCCTGCGGCATCGACCTCGGCAGCGCGGCGTTGACCGGGGTGGAGCTGTTCACCAGCCACGAGGGTCTCCTGCTGGAGTACGAGCGGGCCCTCACCCGCGTCGAGGACGCCACCGGCAACCCNTACGACCTGTCCGCGCACATGATCTGGATCGGGGAGCGGACCAGGGACCTCGGCGGCGCCCACGTCGACCTGCTGTCCCGGGTCGGCAACCCGATCGGCTGCAAGATCGGACCGAAGGCCAGCCCGGACGAGGTCCTCGAGCTGGCCGAGCGGCTCAACCCGCAGCACGTCCCCGGCCGGCTGACCCTGATCACCCGGATGGGCGCGGGCAAGATCCGGGACGCCCTTCCGCCCATCATCGAGAAGGTCAACGCCGCCGGGCCGCCGGTCGTCTGGTCCTGCGACCCGATGCACGGCAACACCCGCGACGTCAGTGGCATCAAGACCCGTCACTTCGACGACGTGCTCGACGAGGTCTTCGGCTTCTTCGAGGTGCACAAGGCCCTGGGCACCCACCCGGGCGGGCTGCACATCGAGCTGACCGGCGAGAACGTCACCGAGTGCCTCGGCGGCGCCGAGCTGATCGGCGAGGAGGACCTCGGCGGCCGCTACGAGACCGCCTGCGACCCGCGTCTGAACACCGGCCAGGCACTCGAGCTGGCCTTCCTCGTCGCCGAGATGCTCCAGCAGGCGCGGGGCGAGCGCGCCGCCGCGATGCAGGAGCTCCCCACCGCCTAGGCCGCGTCCGGACGCCGGGGGCGCCGTTCAGTCGGCGAGCCCGTAGTCCGTGGTGGCGCCCNTCGTGGTGCTGGCCGTCGGGGCCGTGCCGCTCGCGGGGGCCGTGTCGTCGCCGCCCGCAGGCTCCCACCTGTCGATGCCCGTCAGGCCGGCGTTGTCCCCTTGGTCGGCGTTATCCCCTTGGCCGGTTTTGTCTCCTTGGTCGGTGCTGCTCGGCTGGCCAGTGCTGCTCGACTGGCTGGCGGTGCCGGTCTGACCGGTGGCATCGGTCTGGCTGGGGACTGCGGTCGTGCTGGCGTCGGTGGTCGCCGGCACGGCGATGGCTGGTGTGCGCGGAGCCTTGGCCGCTGACCTCGTCGAGGATGCGTCGGGTGGCGCGGCCGGGGCCGCGGGGCTCGGCCGCCCCGGCGCGGCTGCCGGACTCGGCGCGGCCAGTTCGGCGGCCCGCTCCGCCCCGGTCGTACCGGGCGCCTCGTCGTCAGCGCCGCCGATCGGGCTGCTGGCCGGCGTCGGCGCAGTG
Organism: Frankia sp. AvcI1; assembly: GCF_001420875.1. Lineage (NCBI taxonomy): Bacteria > Bacillati > Actinomycetota > Actinomycetes > Frankiales > Frankiaceae > Frankia > Frankia sp. AvcI1. The sequence goes on from NZ_LJFZ01000001.1 coordinate 107,538, forward strand.
CTCGGATCGGCATCGTTCGGGGAGGTCGGACTGTCCGGCGTGACGGGCGGCGGGAGGTCCTGCGGGGACGTGGTCGGCGCTGGGGTGGGCACGGCGCTCGTGGGATGCGTCGCGGTGGCGGCCGTCGTCCGCGGGAGCCGGGGGCCGAGGGCCCGGCGGAACTCGCCGATGAGGTCGACCGCCGCCTGGGCGGCACCGGTCGTACCGAGGGGAAGGGCGGCGAGGACGGGACTCAGCCGGTCGGACTGCTCGGTGGTGAAGGTGTCCATCGTCGCCCACGCATCGGAGTTCCCGGCGAAGGCGCGGGCGAGCAGCACACGCGAACCGGCCCGCGCCTGGGCGCACCAGGCCCGCAGCAGGCTGTTGACCGTGCCGGCATCCGCGTGACGGCCGGGCGGGGCGGGGGCCCGCGTCGAGGCAACTGCCGTGGGCGAGGCATCCGCCGTGCCCGAGGTGGTTGCCGGGTTCGGCGCGGCTGTCGGGTTCGGCGCGGCTGTCGGGTTCGGCGCGGCTGTCGGGTTCGGCGCTGCCGCCACGCGCGGGGTGCGCGGCACAACCGGGGCGGGAGACCCGCCGGGCGGGAGAGGCTCGGCAGGGAAGGGGAGTTCGGCAGGGGGGAGGAGTGCCGCGGGTGGGAGAGGCCCGGGGGACGGGGGGAGCCGGACGGGCAGGAGGGGAAGGGGCGTCCCTGCGGTGCGCGGCGGGCCGACCGGACCTTCGTGGTTCGACGGATCACCCCGGTGTGACGGGTCCTCCGCAGGGCCTGACCCCTGGTGGGTGGGGCCCNCGGGACCGGTGGCCGACGCGGATGTCCGCAGGGCCGACGAGAGCGTGCCGACCCCGGCCAGCGAGGATGCCTCGGGTACGCCGGCCGCCGCCGTCGGCGGAACCCCGGTAGCCGCCTCGGTGCGGGTGCCGCCGGCACCGGGGCGGTCGAGGGAGGTGTCGTCACCAAGAGTGATGGCGCGCAACTCGCTCATGCGGGTGCCGGCCACGTCGAGGCGGGTCTTCGCCTTGGCGACCGGATCGCGCACCAGCGATACCTGAAGGTTCTCGACCCCCCGTTTGACGCTGTAGAGCGTCTCCCCGGGCAGGGCATCCTCCGCGCTGACGGCGAGACCGGCCAGGGCGACCGCGGCGGCCAGGGAGACGGCCAGCAGCGGGCGGGCGGCGCGCAGGACCCGGCCTCGTGGTGGCGGGGCCGAACGCACCCGCCGTCCGGTCACGCCCGATCCGCGGGCCACGGCGGGCTCGGCACGTGCGGGGCTGGCCGGTGCGGGGCTTGCCGGTGCGGTGCTGGTCTGTTCGGTGCTGCCCTGGTCAGCGCTCGTCTGCTCAGCGCTCGTCTGCTCAGTGCTCGTCTGCTCAGTGCTCGTCTGTTCGGCGTTGGACTGTTCGGCGAGGAAGGCGAGCAGGCGGGTGCGCACGGCGTCACGGCGCGCCGGACTCATGCGGGGGGACGGCAGGTCGCGCAGGGCCGTCGCCGCGGTCACCAGGCGCAGGTCGGCGGCGTCGGTCGGGGCTCGTCGGCCGTCCAGCAGCGAGGCGACCCGCTCGGCGCGGGCTCGCCGCGGCCGCCACCACCGGGAGCCGCGCTGCCGAGGCCCGGGTTGCTCCACCCCGGCGGAACGCCGGTCGCGGCCGCGCGCTGCCCTCACGTCCTCCCCCTGGGAGCGGTCGTGCGGCGGCGGTCCGAGGGCCGGCTGCCCCCCGCGCCGGCCCGACCGAGGTCTGCCGTCGTTCAGTTACCGAGCTGCCACACAGTGTTCACGTGTACTGTACTACCCTTTTCGATCTTGGAGTTGGGCTGGGCGGACTGGGCTGTCACCCGGTCGTTCGGCTTGCCGAACGGGGCGAACCGGTCGATCTTCAGCCCGCGTTGGGCGAGGATGCCCTCGGCCTCGCGGTAGGTCTTGCCGACCACCTTGGGGACGACGACCTGCACGCCGCTGCCGTCACCGCCGTCGGAGGTGCCGGAGGTGTCGGTTCCGTCGTCCGGCGCGGTGGCGACCGTCAGCGTCACGACGGTGTTCGGCGCGATCGGCTGGCCGACCCCGGGGGCGGCGCCGACGACGTTGCCGGCAGGCGTGTCCTCGGTCACGGCGAGATCGCGCTGAACCGTGACGCCCGCGACGCCGAGAGCGTCGATCTCCGCCTTGGCCGCGTCGTAGGGCTTGCCGATGACGTCGGCCGGCATCTGCCGGGTGTCCGGTCCGCTCGACATGATCAGCGTGACGCCGTCGCGGGGCTTGAGCACCGTGTTGACGGCCGGGTTCGTGCCGATCACGTGGCCGGCCGGGACGGTGTCGCTGGCCTGGTTGATCTGCCCGCCCACGGCGAGGTTGACCTCGTTGAGCCGGGCCGCGGCCTGGTCCCGCGTGAGGTTCGCGAGATCCGGCACGGGGACGGTCGCGGGCCCGGAACTCAGCCGCAGCGTGATCACCGCGCCCTTGTCGACCTTCGTCCCGTCCCTGGGGTCCTGCTGGGCGACGTGACCGGCGGCCACCTTGGGGCTGGCGATCGGATCGAGGTAGGTCGCCTTGAGCCCGGCGTCCCGCAGCATCGTCTCGGCGTCCGACTTGCTGACGCTGGTCAGCAGCGGGACCTCGACCTTGTCGCTGGACAGCATGCGCACGGCGAGGAAGCCGATCAGCAGTACCAGGATCGCCGCGCCGCCCACGGCGAGCGGCAGGTACCGGCGCGGGCCGGCGCCCGAGCCGGGGCCCGCGGCGCGGCGCCGCCCGTGCCCGGCGCCGAGGTAGCTGGTGGAGGTCGGGGTCGGCGCGGCGGCGGAGCGGTAGAGCGCCCCGGTGCCGGGCTGGCTCGCCACGCCGCCCGCGTAGGGCGCCCCGGCGGCCGAGTCGTGCTCCGCGATGCCCGCCCGCGGCCGTCCCGCCTCCGCGCCGGTGAACCCGGCGACGCCGTGCGGACCGTCGTAGCCGGTGTCATGGTCGGCGCCGTAGCCGGTGTTGTAGTCGTTGTCGTAGTCGGTGGGCTGGAAGGGGCGGGTGTGGTCGGGGCCCGGGTCCTCGGGGGGCGGCGCCATCAGGCCGATCCGCTCGACCTCGCCGGTGAAGCCGGTCTGGTAGGAGTCCGGCGCCGGCAGGTACGGCCCGATGCGGTGCAGCTCGTCGAGCAGCGCCGCGCCGTCGGCGGGCCGGCGGGCCGGGTCGCGCGCCGTCGCCCGCAGCACGAGTCCGTCGAGCTCCGCGGGAACGCCCTCGACGATGGTGGACGGCGCGGGCACGTCGCCGTGCACGGACTGGTAGGCCATCGACATCGGGGTCGCGCCGCTGTGCGGAAGGTGGCCGGTCAGCGACTCGAACAGCACGACCCCGGCGGCGTAGACGTCGCTGCGGGTGTCGGCGGTGCCGAGGGTGACCTGCTCGGGCGCGAGGTACCCGACGGTGCCCATCACCACCCCGTCGGTGAGGGCCTGGGTGGGCTGGCCGAGCGGGCGGGCCAGACCGAAGTCGGCGACCTTCACCTGACCGTCGTCGCCGAGCAGGATGTTCTCGGGCTTGATGTCGCGATGGATGATGCCCGCGTCGTGCGCGGCGGCGAGCGCCTCCATCACGGGCTCGATGATCTCGACGGCCTCGGCGACCGACAGCCGCCCCCGGGCGCCCAGGTGCTGGCGCAACGACNGGCCGCGCACCAGCTCCATGACCAGGTAGTTGATCAGGCCCGCCGAGGTGTGGTCGGAGCCCTGGTCGAGCACCGAGACGACCCGGGGGGTGTTCAGGCGCGCCACCGCCTTGGCCTCGCGGTGGAAACGGCCGACGAACTCCGGATCGTGGTTGAGGTTGGGATGCATGACCTTGAGTGCGACGAGCCGGTCCAGCCGGTTGTCGTGCGCGACGTACACCGTCGCCATGCCGCCGACGGCGAGTCGTTCCTGCGCCGTGTAGCGGCCGTCGAGAAGCCGACCTATGACGGGGTCGGCCACGGTGGCATCCACGGGAGACAGTTTACGATCGTTGCCGAACCATGCCGCTACCGGCGCCACGTGGCGTTAGCTCCGGATTCGGCTGNGGGGCGGCGGCGAACGCATCGGCATGCCCNTACTACGCATCGCCATGCCTGCGGACATAGCGCGGCCTATCGCCTTACCTGCTGATGGCCGTCGGCTGAATCCCTGATCCCGCGGCTATGCGGCCACCGCGCTGCGCGGATCCGCCGTGGCGTATGGATATCGTCCCGCGAAACCGCCCGGGCCGGCGACGGCGTGTCCCGGCACGCCCGAGTCGTCGCTGTCCGTGAACATGACGTTCGCGGGACGCCGCCCGTCCGGGTGCCGCCCCCGATCCGCGGGCCCCCGCTCGGCCCCTGATCGCCCCGCTCGGCCCCCGCTCGGCCCCCGCTCGGCCCTCGGTCCGGACGCCGGTCCGGACGCCGGACGTCGGCGGCCTGCATCGATCCGGCGCGGGCTCGGTTGCGGGCCGGCTAGACTGGGGTTGCACCGGGGAGCCCGTGGACATGGGCTGAGAGGCCGGCCAGGAGCACCGTCGGCGACCCGCATACCCGATCGCGGTCATGCGCGCGTGGGGAGGATGGTCATCGTGTCGCAGGCTCTGCCAGGTCCCGCTGTTCCCGCGTCGGAGTGGTCCCGCCCGCCCGGCCTCGCGTCGTCCGGCCTCGCGTCGTCCGGCGCCGTCGAGCCGGTCGAGGGCGACGAGCTCGTGATCGCCGGGCGTCCCTACCGCAGCCGACTGCTGGTCGGGACGGGCAAGTTCGCGGCGCACGAGGTGATGCGCGACAGCCTGCTCGCCTCCGGCGCCGAGATCGTGACAGTCGCGCTGCGCCGGGTCGACCTCGACCGCGCCGGCGAGGGCGACGTGCTCGACTTCGTCCCGCCGGGGATGACGCTGCTGCCCAACACCTCCGGTGCCGTGGATGCGGCGGAGGCCCTGCGGCTGGCCCGCCTGGGCCGCGCCGCCACCGGCACCGGCCTGGTCAAGCTGGAGGTCACTCCGGACCCGCGGACGTTGGCCCCGGATCCGATCGAGACGCTGCGCGCTGCGGAGCTCATGGTCGCCGACGGCTTCACCGTGCTGCCGTACTGCTCGGCGGACCCGGTCCTGGCCCGCCGCCTGGAGGAGGCCGGCTGTGCCACGGTCATGCCGCTCGGCAGCTGGATCGGCTCGAACCGCGGGCTGCGCACCCGGGACGCGATCGAGGCGATCGTGGCGGCCGCGGGCGTGCCGGTGATCGTCGACGCAGGCCTCGGGGTGCCCTCCGACGCGGCGGAGGCCATGGAGATCGGCGCGGCCGCCGTGCTGGTCAACACGGCCATCGCGGTGGCGGCCGACCCGGTGCGGATGGCCCGGGCCTTCGCGTTGGCGACCGTCGCCGGGCGGCTGGGCCACCTGGCCGGGCAGGCCGGGCCCGGGACGGCCACCGCGGCGTCCGCGTCCTCGCCGCTCACCGGCTTCCTCGGCGCCCTCGGCGCCCCCGCGAAGGGTAACGGCAACGGCAGGGGAACCGGGTGAGCGCGCCGCCGGGGGAGTTCGCCCGCGAGCTTGCCGCGCTGGACCTGGCCGGCCTGTCCGCCCGGTCGCGACGCGCGACGCCGGCGGAGGTCGACGAGGTGTTGCGCCGGGTCGCCCCCGGTCCGGGTGGTCCGGGTGGCCGGGGCGAGTCGGCGCCGGGGCGGGTCGGTCTCGACGAGCTGGCCGTCCTGCTCTCGCCGGCCGCGACGGACCGGCTGGAACAGCTCGCGATCGCCGCGCGGGCGACGACGCTGCGCCGCTTCGGGCGGGCCGTGCGACTGTTCGCCCCGCTGTATGTCTCGAATGCCTGCCTGTCGTCCTGCACCTACTGCGGTTTCGCCAAGGGCCTGCCGGTCGCGCGGCGCACGCTCAGCGTCGACGAGGTGGCGGCCGAGGGCCGGCTGCTGGNCGAGCGGGGTTTCCGGCACGTGCTGCTGGTCGCCGGGGAACATCGCGTCGAGGTGTCCGCCGACTACCTCGTCGCGGTGGTCGAGCGGCTGCGGCCGGCGTTCCCGTCGCTGTCGATCGAGACGCAGACCTGGTCGGACGACACCTACGCTCGGCTGGTGCGGGCCGGCCTGGAGGGCGTCGTCCACTACCAGGAGACCTACGACCGGGCCCGGTACGCCGAGGTGCACGTCGCGGGCTGGAAGCGGGACTACGACCGCCGGCTGTCGTCGTTCGAGCGGGCCGCGAGCGCCGGGGCGCGCCGGCTCGGCATCGGCGCGCTGCTCGGCCTCGCCCCGGACTGGCGGGCGGACGTGCTCGCCCTGGCCGCCCATGCCTCGTTCCTGTCGCGGCGGTACTGGCGGACCGAGGTGTCGGTCGCGCTGCCGCGGATCAAGCCCAGTGCCAGCGAGTTTCCACCGGTCGTCGTCGTTTCCGACGCCGAGTTCGTGCAGGCGTACGCCGCCCTGCGGCTGTTCGAGCCCGACCTCGCGCTGACGCTGTCCACCCGGGAGCCGGCGGCGATGCGCGACGGTCTGGTCCGCATCGCCGTGACGACGATGAGCGCGGGTTCCTCCACCGAACCCGGCGGCTACGGCTCGCCGGGCACCGCCCAGGAGCAGTTCTCGATCTCGGATGAGCGCCCGCCGGCCGCAGTCGCCGCGATGCTCGTCGCGGCCGGCTACGAGCCGGTGTGGAAGGACGCCTTCCCCCTCGTCGACCCGCCTCTCGTCGACCCGCGCTGATGCCGGCGCTAACGCGCTGTTCTGCCTGCGGACGGTGCCGACGCAATTCCCCTTTGCGTGGTTTGAGGGTAGATGCTGAGCACTGTTCGTAATGTATGGAGGGTCTNCTCCGTCCTTCTCGACCCGAATGACCGCTCGCGTTGGTAAGACCACTAGAGTGCCGGGCGTGCCTCGCATTCACCTGGTGTCGAACCTGCCCGGGGTGAACGCGCTCGGCGACCATCTGCGCGCAGCGGGTCTCGGCCCGACCTCGGCGCGGTCGGCGGACGCGCTTCTCGTCCTCATCGATCGTCCCCTCGACCACGTCGAGCAGGAGCTGCTCGACCGCGCCCGGNAGTCCGTCCCGGTGCTGCTCGCCGGCCCGACCGTGCGCGCCCTGCCCGCCGACAGCCCGCTGGTGGAGGCGTCCGGGCTCATTCCGGGCCGGGCGACGCCCCCCTACGAGCTGCGGTTGCAGGCTGGGCCGCAGGGCGGCGCGATCATGGCCCGTTCGGGTGACTTCCGGCCCCGGGAGAGCTGGGTCATCCCGGAGAAGGTCGCCGACGATGTCGAGCGGCTCCTGCTGATCCGCCACGAGATGGGCGATCACCCCGTCTGCACCTGGCGGCCGGCGACCGGGCTCGGCATGTTCACCCTGGGCACGGGTGCGGGCGTGCTCGGCGACGCGGCCTACCACCGGCTCGTCGGGAGGTGGCTGCGGCACTGCCTCGGCGTGCACGACGGGCCGCCGGTCGGCGTCGGCCTGCTCGGCACCCCCGACACCACCACGGCCCACCAGGCGGGCCTCGACGCGACCGAGGGGCTGGAGCTGACCGCCCTGTGCGACGGCGGCCCGGGTCGCGCTCCCGCCCACGCCGCGGGCCGCCTGCCCCGCCGGGTCGAGGACCCCGACGACCTGGTGAACGATCCCGAGCTCGGTGTGGTCGTCGTCGCCACCCCGACGCACACCCACCTGGAATGGGCCGGGCGGGCGCTGGAGGCCGGCAAGCACGTGGTCGTGCAGGCGCCGCTGTGCCTGGCGACGCCCGACGCCGACCAGCTCGCCGAGCTCGCGGCCGAGCGGTCCCTGCTGCTCGCCGTCTACCCGGAGGGGCGCGCCGACGCCGGCTATCGCGCGCTGCACGCGGCCGTCGGTCGCGGCGCGATCGGCGAGCCGCTGCGGCTGGACGTCCACCGCGGCGGGCTGCGCCGCCCCGTCGGGACCTGGCGCGACGACGAGCGGATCAGCGGCGGCCAGCTCTACGACCGCGGCGCTGCCGGCGTCGAGCAGGTGCTGGCGCTCGTCGACGAGCCGGTCGAGTGGGTCATCGCCTCGGAGCTCAAGCGGGTCTGGTACCACGTCAGCAACGCCGACCACAGCCGGCTGCTGCTGCGCTTCGCCAACGGCGCGCAGGCGCAGGTCACCGTCTCCGACCTGGCGGTGGCGGCCCGCCCGAGCCTCGAGGTGCTCGGCAGCGAGGGCACGCTGATCCTGGACGACGCCCTCGCCGCCGCGAACCTCGAGCCGCTCGACGACGGGCCCGCGGTCACCGGCCGGCACGCCGGGCGCCGGGCCGCCCCGGCGGGCGATGCTTCCGGGCCGGCCTCGTTGCTGCTGGCCACCCACGACGGCGTCCGCACCCGCTACCCGCTGCCGACGTCCGGGCCGGGACGGGACGGCACGGGAGCGTTCTACCGCGACCTCGCCGACAGCCTGGTTTCCGGCTGGCCCCTCGTGGGCTACGGCGTCGAGGCGGCCCGCCAGGTGGTGGCGGTACTCGAGGCGGCGGCGCGGTCGGTGGCCGCGGGCGGCGCGCAGGTCGTGCCGCTGTGACCATGGCCGTCGGGCTCGTGCGCCGGCCCTGAGCCGCGCCGGGACAGGCGAGGTCAGGGGTGGTGCGGACCCCGCCAGCACCCCACGACGTCGTTGCGGACTTAGGTGTTTACTGTTGACCATGGATTGGCTGACCCTNCCTGACGCCGCGACGCAGCTGCAGGTTCCCGTGACTCGAGTCCGGCAGATGGTGCGCGACCGAACGATGCTGGCCCGGCGGGAGGGCGGTGTCCTTCGGGTACCGGCCGAGTTCATCAGCGACGGAGTGGTGGTCAAGGGCCTGCCCGGCCTGCTCACACTCCTTGCCGACGCGGGGTTCACCGACGACGAGGCCCTCGACTGGCTTTTTCGGGAGGACCCGAGCCTGCCCGGCACCCCCATGCAGGCGCTCGTCGAGAACCGTGGCAAGGAGGTCAAGCGGCGAGCCCAGGCCCTCGCCTTCTGACCGGGGGCCGCGGGGCCCCGTTCCAGGCTGTCGTTCCAGGCTGTCGTGGGCTGCCGGCTCCCGTAGGGTCAGGTCATGGTCGATCGCCCGCCACCCGCCTCGGCGCCGGCGCCCACCCCGCCGACGGGGCCTGCCCGGGCACAGGTTGTCGTCAACGGCGCCGTCCGCGTGGTCGTGGCCGGCCAGCCGCTGCCCGACCTGCTCGCCGAGCTCGGCCTGCGGCCCGGTTCGGTGGTCGTCGAACGCAACGGGGTGGCGCTCATCCCGTCGGAGTTGACCGGCATCCGGCTCGCGGATGGTGACACCCTGGAGATCGTGCGTGCCGTCGCCGGAGGATGAGTTGACCACAACGAAGGACGGATCGGCTGCGGACGGGTCGGCTGCGGACGGGTCGGTGCGGGTGGACCGGCTGCGGCGGCTCGCCGACGCCCGGCTGTATCTCTGCACGCCGCGGCGGGCCGAGTTCGGCCCGTTCCTCGACGCCGTGATCGGCCCCGCCGGTCGGGGCGGCGTCGATCTGGTGCAGCTTCGCGAGAAGAACCTCGAGTGGGCCGACGAGGTGCGTGGCCTGCGCGAGATCCAGGCCGCGGGCGCCGGCGGGGACACCCTCGTCAGCGCCAACGACCGCGCCGACCTCGCCGCGTTCACCGGCGTCGACATCCTGCACGTCGGCCAGGACGACGTGCCGCCCGCCTTCGCCCGCCGGCTGGTCGGCCCGGATGTCCTGATCGGCCAGTCGACGCACAGTCCCGAGCAGTTCCTCGCGGCCCTGGCCGACCCGGACGTCGACTACGTGTGCGTCGGCCCGGTGCACGCGACGCCGACCAAGCAGGGACGTCCGCCGGTCGGGCTGGGGCTGCCCCGGCTCGCCGCCCGCCACGCCCCGCCGTTCGAACCGGGCGCGAAGCCCTGGTTCGTCACCGGCGGGGTCGGTCCGGACACCCTCGACGACATCCTCGCCACGGGGGCCCGGCGGGTGGTGGTGGTGCGGGCGCTGACCGCCGCCGAGGACCCCGCCGCCGGCGCCGCCGCGCTCGCCCGGCGGCTGCGCAGCGCCTGAGCGGCAGCTCGTGCGGCACCTGAGCTACCTCGCGGTCCTGGCCGGTTGCCTGCTGGGCACGGCGCCGCTCGAACTGTTCCTGGGCACCAGGGTCTACGCCCGCCCGCGTCGCCTGTTGCTGACACTGCTGCCCGTCGTCGCGATCTTCGCCGCCTGGGACGTGTATGCCATCGCCGCCGGTCACTGGACCTTTGATCCGCGCAGCGTCACCGGCGTGCGGCTCCCCGGCCACCTGCCGCTGGACGAGCTGCTGTTCTTTCTCGTGGTTCCCGTCTGCGCGGTGCTGACGCTGGAGGCCGTCCGCTCGGTGCGCGGCTGGCCGGCCGGTGACGAGCCGGCCGGCGACGAACCGGCTGGTGACGAGCCGGGCGAGGACGCGGCGGGCGTCCCTGGGAGCGTGGAGGGCCCGGGCGGATGAGTTACACGGTGCTGGCGCTGCTCGGTGTCGCCGCGGCGGTCNCCGAGGACCGGTGGCTCCTGCGCACCCGGCTGCTGACCCGGCGGATCTTCTGGGTCTCGTATGGGATCATCGTCGTCTTCCAGCTGCTTGCCAACGGGATCCTGACCGGGTTCGGCATCGTCGTCTACGATCCGGGCGCGATCGCGGGGCTGCGGATCGCCTACGCCCCGGTCGAGGACCTGCTGTTCGGCTTCGCACTCGTCACCCACACGCTCAGCTGGTGGGTCTGGTGGGGGCGTCGCCTGGGCCGGTCGTCCCGCCGGCGCCCCGCCCCCGTCTCCGGTGCGATGCCCGCCGATCGGCACAATTAGCCACGTTGCGTTACATTTGTGAAACTGAATGAAATCTNTCCGCACTCCGTGACGGAAACGAGCGAATTGGCCCCATGGAGGTCATCCATCGGCCTAACCTCGACCGTGATGACGCATGACGTTGCGGGGGGCCCGGGTTCGGCGGGGCGGCACCGGTCTCCCTGGGGTAAACCGGGCAGGATTCTGCCCATCCGGTGGGGACNNATCATCGCCGTGGTGGCCGCCTTGGCGCTCGCGGTTGTGAGTCTGGTGCTGATCCGTGGTCGATTGGCCGGGGATGGCCGCGCCGCCGGGCCCCTCAACCGGTCGGGGGTCCCGACCGCCCCGTCCGCGCCGAGCGTGCAGCAGCCCTCGGACGTGCTGACCGCGCCCACGGCGTCGCATCGGCCTAGCCCGACCGCGCCGTCGACCCCCACGACTCCCATCACCGCCGCGACGGCGACAGCACCGGCTCCGGCGGTGGTCTCGCCGTCCGGCGCGCCCACCGCGTCCCGTTCGCGCGCCGCCGGGCGCAGCGCCACCGCAGTCGTCCCGGTGGCACCGCGACCGACCGGCTCGGTCCTCGCCCTGAGCGCGACGACGGTCGATCTCGGCCCGGTCGACTCGGTCTGGCGCCTCGACCTGCGCGGCGAGGGCACGGCTCCGGTCGACGTCGCGGTCGGGGCGAGCCCCTCCTGGCTCGCCGTCGTGCCGGACCGCCCCCGCGTCAACCCGGGGGCGGACGTCCCCCTTGTGATCACGCTCGACCGGTCGGTGGCCCCGCCGGGGCCGATCGACGTCACCGTGCCGGTCAGCGCCCGCAACGGCGTGGGCGGCGCCGACGTGCGCATCACGGCCAGCGTCGACGGACCGCCGCGCATCCTCTCGGTGACGGCCGCGCCGGATCGCGTCGTGCGGACGGGCTGCTCGCCGGCGACGGGCGTGGCGCAGTCGACGGCTGCCACGTCGACGGTGACGGTGACGGCGGTCGACGAGACCGGGATCTTCGCCGTGGAGCTGGCCGCGGTCCTGCCCGGCGGGCGGACGACAACCGAGTCGCTGAGCCTCGGCACGGCCACGGGAGACCNCTCGACGTGGACCGGCAGGCTCGCATCCGCGCCGGATCCCGGCACTNTCAGCTACACGGCCACCGTCACGGACCTGGAAGGNCGGCGCTCGCAGTCACCGGGATCGCTCGTCGTGCTGCCGTGCCCATCCTGAGCCGGCGCGCGCAGCGACGGGGCCTGAAAGCAGCGACGGGCCCGACAGCATGGTGCCGCCCGGCTCGGGGGGTGCCGGGCGGCGAATCCATCATCCCAGGAACGCCCCGGCTCGCCAAGACCCTGACCGGTGTCCCACGCTGGCCTCTCGCTGACGCAGGCGAGTAAAGCCAGGTCAGGCCGATATTGATCATCGGCTACTGCCGATTGCGCCCGAGTCGGGCCGATCAGTCCGAGTACAGCCTCGCTCTCGTCTGGTCCCGCGGGTTGATGCCCACCGTTTGGGGAGTGTCACGTCAGCGGCCGATCTTGGCAGTTCAGTGCCCGTCGCCGGCGGGGGGACCCGTGGGCGGGGCGCCGGGCTCGTCGTCCGTGGGCGTGGGTGTCGGCGGGCGCGCGTACAACCGGGTCGCGGTGATGACGCCCGTGCCGTCCGCCTGGGCGGACACCGGGCCGGCCGGCGTCAGCCCGGGCTGCAGCCGCTCCTCCACCCGCAGGTACTTGCGGCCGGCCCGCAGGTCCGCGTCGTTGCGCAGCCGGACGATCAGCGGGAAGGCCGCGAGGGCCGCGGTGTCGAACAGTCCCGTCGTGTAGATGAGCTGGACGCCCAGCCGGTCGGCGACGGCGAGCTGGAGGTCGAGCAGGTAGCCGGCGCTCGCCCGGCCGATGGGGTTGTCGAGGAACAGCACGCCGGCATGCGGCGCCCGGAGCTGGCCGCGGTCGTTGGCCCGCAGCGCCGCCATCGTGCAGTACAGGATGATGGCGGCGGTGAGCTGCTGACCACCGGAGAAGACGTCACCCAGCTCGCTGACCCGCACCCGTTCGGTGCGCAGGACCGCGTCCGGTTTGAGGATCTCGACCCGCACACCGCGGGGGATCGCGGCCCGCACCCCGCGCAGCAGCAACCCCATCCCGTCGTGACGCACCGCGGCCGCGGCGCGGGCGCCGCGTGCGCCGCCGGGGTCGGCGCCGACGCGGGTGGCCGCGCCCGGTCGGGGTCGGGCGGCCACGGCGGCGGCCGCCGTCTCGTCGACGACCCGGCCGAGGGCCTCCGTCAACGCCCGGTCATCCGGTTCGGCGAACGTGATGCGCAGGAAGTCCTGACCCGACCAGTCACCGAGCCGGTCGGGGAGGCGCGACAGGCGGCCGGCGGCGCGCAACGTGCCGAGCGCCGCGCGGACCATGCCCTCCAGGCGGGCGACGATCGCCTCGCGGTTGCGGCCGATGTGCGCGAGGTCGTCGTCGAGGCTGCGCAGCCGCGGCGCGAGGGCCTGCGCCCAGGCCGCCGCCCCGTCGGCCACGGCCTCGCGACCTGCCCGCAGCATCTGCCGGCGGGCGGGGGTGCGGACGGCGTCGAACCGGTCCTGCGCCGCCCAGGCGGTGACGGCCTCGGCCGCCGTCCGCACGGCACCGGCGGCCTGGCCGTAGGCGGCGGCGGCCTCCCGCCAGGCGAGGCGCAGCCGGTGGGAGTTCTCCCGAGCCTGGCGCGCGTCACCCGCGAACGGGACGGCCACCGCGCCCTCGTCGACCGGCGAGGGATCATCCCTCGCGGGCCCGGCGAGCGCGGACGCACCCCGCCCGCTCCCACCGGCGCCGCCCGTTCTGGCTGTGCCGCCTGTGCCGCCTGTGTCGGCGCTCGCGGGGCCCACGGGGGGCGAGGTCGCCGCGGGCAGGTCCGCGAGACTTTCGGCGATGGCGGTGAAGGCGTCCAGTTCGTCGGTGTGCCGAGCCGAGCGCTCGACGAGGTCGTCGCGGACGGCGCGGGCCCGGGCGTGGCCGTCCTCGGCGTGCTCGACCGCCGCGGCCGCGGCGCGCAGCAGCTCCCCGGCGTGACCGAGATCGGTCGGGACCTGTTCCCCGGCGAGCGGCGCCACCCCGCGCCGCTGTACCTCCGCCGTGGCGGTGCGCAGCTCCTCGCGCAGGGCACCGAGCTGCTCACGGGCGTCGTCGAGCTCGGCCCCGACCACCGCGGCCGCCCGGCGTGCCCGCGCCTCACCGGCGGCCCGCGTCGCGCTGTCCCCGCCGCTGACGCCCGCGAGCAGCGCGCGGGCCCGCGCGCGCACGGCCGGTTCGAAGGCCTCGACCGCCGCGCGGGCGGCGGCCTCCTCCCGGCGGGCCCGATCGACCTCGCCGCGCAGGTCCGCACCGACCTCCACCTGGGCGTAGGTGCGGCTTGCGGCCTCGTAGGCCGCGCGCAGCACCGCCACGGGCGGTTCCGGCCCGTCGCCTTCCCGCACCGTCACCGCGGCATCGCCCGCACCGACGACGCTGACGCTCTCCGCGCGGGCGGCGGCGGCGTTGCGGCGCGCCTCGTCCGCGCGGCGGACGGCCTCGGCGGCCGCCCGCCGCTGCGACGCCGCATGCTCCCGGGCTGCCCGGGCCTCGGCCAGCCGGTCCTCGGCGACCCCGGCGACCTGCTCGATCTCCCGCTCGGTCGCGGCCGGGTCGCCGACGGACCGGGCGAGCTGATCCAGCGCAGTCGCCCGGGCGGCAGCCTCGGCGGCGGCCACCCGCAGCGGTTCGACGTCGGCGAGTGCCCGCCGCGCCGCCTGCTCGGCCGCGGCCGCCTCCCGGCCGGCGGCGGCGAGCTCCGACTCGGCGGCCGCCAGCGTGTCCCGGGCGGCTGTGAGCTGCGCCTCGAGCCGGTCGAGGTGTCCGGCGGGGTGACTGCGCCGCCAGCCGGTGAGGGCCGCGGCGAGGTCACGGTCCACCGCGATCCGGTCGGACAGCGCCGCGGCGAGGGTGACGCGCTCGTCCTGGCGCGCCCGGATGGCCTCCCGCTCGGCGGCGGCGGCCGCGGTGTCGTAGAGCGCCGGGTTCGGCCGGACCATCGTGATCCGTTCGCCGTCGATGACCGGGTCGGCGTCGTCGAGCAGGTCGTCGACCCCGCCGACGGCGACCACGCTGTCGGGGAGCAGAGCGGCGGCGTCGAGCACCTCGCGGATCCGCGCGTGACCCACCCGCGCTGTGATGATCACTCCGTCGGCGAGGTGGGGCCGCGCCCGCAGGACCTGTTCGCGCCGCGCGGCCGGGACCGCGTGCGCGAGATGGGACCAGCCGGCGACCGCGGCGATCCCGGCGGCCTGCAGGACGTCGACCGCCGCGGCGACCTCCTCGCGGGGTGGGCGCAGGCCGCCCTCGCCCAGCGCGCCGAGCAGGCGCCGGTCGGCGTCGGCGGCCACCGACAGATCGAGCCGGCGCGCCTCCGCCGCGCCGATCGCCTCCGCCAGCCGCTCCCCGGCGGCCTCGGCGACCGCGTCGAGCACCCGATGCGCGCCCTCGCTCGGGGTGTCGTCCTCGCCCGCGGCCTCGTTCGGACCTCCGGACGGGCCCGCGTCCCCGAGCAGCTCCGCGAGCCGGCCGCCGGCGAGCAGCGCCGCCGCACCGGCGCGGGCCTCGTCGAGCCGGCCGGTGAGCCGATCCAGCGCCGCGCCGGCCGCGACGGCGCGGTGCTGGGCGGCGCGGGTGGTCGCCTGCGCCGGGCCGCGGTCCTGGGCGTCGGTGGCGTGGCTGAGCGCGTCGCGCACGGCGGCCGCGGCCTGCTGGGCCTCGGCGGCGGCCCGTTGCGCCTGGCGGGCGAGATCGGTGCCGCCGGGGGCGATCAGCCCGGCCCGGGCGGCGGCGGCCAGCGCGTCGAGAGCCGCCGCCCGCCGCTGGTGCAGGGCCTGCTCTCGAGCGCGCGCCTGCGCGGCCTCGTCGCTGGCACGGCGGTCCGCGCGCTCGGCCGCGCCGGCGCGTCGGTCGTGCTCGCCGGCCTCGGCCTCGGCGCGCAGGGCCGCGTCGCTGGAGGCCTCGGCCAGCCGGTTCAGACCGCCCAGCAGCGCCCGCGCGGCGCCGTCGCGGTCGGCCAGCGCGGGCGCGGCGACGTCCTCCGCGTCGGCGACGAGGCGGGTCAGCCGTTCCGCCTCGGCCGACGCCGCCGCGAGCCGCAACACGTCCTCGGTCGCCCGCCAGGCGTCGATCTCGGCGGCCGCGTCTCGGGCGCCGGCGACGAGGCGGTCCCGCTCCCGCTCGGCCTCGGCGAGACGCAGCTCGGCGATCCGCCGGCGCAGCGCGAGGACGGCGCCCTGCCGGCGCGACCGAGCCTCGTCGGCGTCGCGTTCCGCGTCTCGGGCGGCCTGTACCTGGGCGGCGAGCCCGGCCAGGGCGGCGGCGTCGCGGCGCACCCTGGCCCGCACGCCGTCGTGCAGGTCCGCGATCCGGGCCCGGGCGGCCGCGTAGGCCGCACCGGCGCCGGCACGCCGTTCGACCGCGTCGGCCAGCGGGGTGAGCCGCGTCAGCGCGCCCGCGACGAAGTCGCGCTCGGCACCGAGCGCGGCCCGTTCGGCGAGCTTGGTCGCGTAGCCGTCGACGACGTCGGCGATGCCCGCGGGGTCCTCGGGCGGGGTGACGGCGCGCAGCAGAAAGTCGACGAACTGCTCGTCGGAGCCGAACGAGAACGCCTCGGCCGCCTCGCCCTCGCCGGCGTTCATCGCCCGCTGGTAACGGAACAGCTCGGGATCGAGGCCGACGGCGTCCAGGTGCTCCCGCCAGGCGCCCTGGTGGGTCTCCCAGGTCAGGTCGAGCGCCGGGTCGGCCTCGTGGGCGTCGTGGAGCCGGCCCCGCAACCCGGCGAGGGTGAGCTGGCGGCCCTCGGCGGTCAANGGCAGGGAGGNGATCTCCAGGCCGCCGCCCGGGCGGAAGGAGTACCAGGCCTCGGTGAGCCGAGCGGCGTCGGCTGCGCCGCGGCCGCGCCACTCGCTCACCTTGCCGGTCACCACCCGCTGCCCGGTCACCGCATGCTGCCACTCGCAGGTGACGTGACCGCAGTCGCCGGGCAGGACGAAGTTGTCCAGCACCCGCCCGTTGGAGGTACCGACGACGTGGCGCCGGCCCGGCAGCACCACCGAGAAGATCAGCTTGATCAGGACGCTCTTGCCGCCGCCGTTCTCCAGGAACAGCACCGAGGCGGGGGAGGGGCGCAGCGGCCGGCTCGGCGCGCTGGGCGCGGCTGCCGTCCCCGCCGTCGCCGTGCCCAGCCCGGTTGCCGTGCCCGGGCCGATGGTCCTGCCCGGGCCGACCGGGGCCGCCGGGGACGGCACGCTGGACAGTGCGGGACCCGCGGGGACGGCCGCGTCGCGGCGCTGACGCGGCGTGGTGGGAAACAGCCCGTCCTGANGCGGGCCGGCGACCGGCGCGCCCACGCCCGAGAAGTCGAGCAGCACGTCGCCGAAACGGGCGCCCGGCGGCCCGATCGAGTGCAGCCGCACCCGCGACAACTCATACATCCGCGGCCTCTCCGGCCGGCGTCGTCTCGAGCAGGGCCGGCTCGTCGACGAGGACCCGCACGCTGCCGGCCCCGTCGGTGACCGTGACCACGCCGAGGGCAAGCAGCTCCTCGAAGGCCGCGTCCGCGGCCAGCTCGCGGACCTGGACCTGGTACCGGGGCGTGGTCCGGTACGTGCCGCCGGCCTCGTCGCCGACCGGAACCAGACAGCCCGATTCGGCGAGGAAGTTCATCGCGCGGGCGATGATGCCCGTCGTCGACCCGGCGAGGCGACGCGCGTCGCGGGTGGTGCCGGTCGAGGTGCGCCGGGCGTACAGGCGCCAGGCGGCCTCCAGCCGCGGCGCGTCGACCGGCGGATCGACGCTCGGGTCGTCGTCGGCGGTGCGTTCGCCCAGCAGCCGGCAGGTTTCGCGGACGAACGCGTCGACGCCGTGCACGCTGACCCGCCCGACGTAGGAGGCGTCGGCGAGATCGGCCGGCCGCGGATAGGCCAGCGCGGCCACGGCGAGCTGCGCGAGGGCGTGCAGCAGCCGGTCGGCCGCGCGGTGCTCGCCGCCGGCGCGGCGCGCGTAGTCACCGATCCGGACGGCGAAGGCCGAGTCCTCGGCGCCGGCCGGGACCAGACCCGCCCGTTCGGAGACGTCGAGCACGACCAGCCCGAGGCCGGCGGCGATCGCCTGGGTCAGCGCGGCGAACTCCGCCTCCCGCAGGTACCGCCGGACCAGGTCGCGGTAGTCGGGGTCGCGAGCCGGCACCAGCCGGGGCCGCAGGCCGAACGACACCAGCCGAGAGGCGTCGCGGGCGTCCGCGCGCTGCCGCCCGGCCTCCCGCGCGCCGTCGACCGGACCCCTGTCGTTCGCGTCGCCGTCGCCGTCGCCGTCGCCGAGGTCGCCGTCGCCGCCGTCGCCCAGGTCGATGTCGCCCAGGTCGATGTCGCTGAGGTCGATGTCGCTGAGGTCGACGTCACCCGGGTCGGGTTCCCGACTCATCGCGACCTCCTTCCCGCCGGCGCGGCCGCGCCGCCCGCATCCTGCAGATCCGTCAGGACTGCAGTGATACCAGCCGGGTCCGACGATTCCGCCGCACTGGGCGCCGCGACGATCCGGGCCCGACCGACGAGCAGGTCGGCCCCGCCGTAGTCCGGATCGTGCAGCGGCGTGCCGTCGTCGACGGCGACCGTGAGGGTGGTCTCGCCCGCCTGCCGGGACGCGTCGACGCGGGGGCCGACCGCATGCAGGGCAAGCAGCGCGACGAGGTCGGCGACCTCCCGGTCGCCCCCACGGCGGGCGTCGGCGAGCAGCGCGGACAGCCGGCGCGGCGCCGCCGGGTCGAGTTCGAGCAGCCCGAGCGCGCGGGCCCAGGTCTCGTCGTCGAACCGCGCCGGCTCCGCCAGCGGCACCAGCTCGGCCTCGACCACCTCCGCGCCGAGCGTGTCGCGTTCCACCGGCGGCCGCAGCAGCAGATCGACCAGATCGAGGACCCGGGGGGCCCGGGGCGTGCGCACGCCGACCGCGCCGGGGAAGAACGCCGCCGCCGGGCGCTGTGCGTCCCCGGCGGCCAGCGCCAGCGTCGGGACCAGCAGCTGCGCGTGCAGGTCGACGCCACCGCGCGCCGGGGTGACGGTGAACTGCTGGCGGTCCTGCTCGGCGCGGAACACCGCACCCGCCTCCAGCAGTCGGGCCTGCAGCTGGGTGTGCCGACGGATGCAGTCCCCGACGATGGCGACCAGGTCGGCGGCCTGGCGTTTGTGGTCGGCGTCGTCGGCGGAGTCGCGGTAGCGGCGGATGTGGGTGAGGATGGCGTTCTCGTACCGGTAGCGCTGCTCGACGTGCTGCAGGGCCTCGTCGACGAGGGCCGGCATCGCGTGCAGCCAGTCGACGGCCAGGACGTTGCGCCGCGTCGCGTCGAGGTGGCGGCGGAGCTGCTCGGCGTACTGCACGGTGCGGTAGCGGGCCGCCTCCGCCGCGCTGCGGGCGTCGGCGAGCCGGCCGCGGCGGATGAGCGTGTCGAGGGCGACCTCGGCGGCGACCTGCGCCGAGGTGATGTCGGTGTCCAACGCACCGACCAGGACGGTCACCGCCTCGTCGGTGGCCCGCAGGTAGATCTCCCCGTGCGGATCGGCGAACTCGACGAGCAGCTTGAAGTCGAAGCGGCGCCGTTCGTAGCGCCCGTCGGCGTGCAGGGTGCCGTAACCCGCCTCGAAGCCCCGGTTGACGTTGCCGACGTTGATGAGGTTGTGCAGCACCCAGGACGCCACCCGGTCGTGCTCGGCGGCCGGGCGGCCGGGCGCCTGGGCGGCGGCGAGCGGGACCAGGCGGCGGCGCACCTGGTCGTGGTCCGCGCCGCGGTCGAAGTCCATCGCCACGGTGACCTGGTCGATCGCGTGCAGGCCGAGCTCCGCCATCGCGTAGACGGAGAAGTCGGCGCCGTCCAGGTGCGCCTTGCGCACGTCGAGGTCGTGCAGCGGCTGGGTCAGCGCCAGCGCCTTGAGCCGGCGGATCATCCCGACGTCGCCGACGAGCCCGACAGCGGTGGGCAGCCGGTCCGGACCGGTTGTCGACGCGGGCTGGATCATCGCTCCGACGATAGTGGGTGGCGGGGATCGGGCAGCCCACCGCCCGGCCGCGGCCCCCGGGTGGTGGCACGACGGGGAACGGGGTGGCAGGCCGAGGTGGCCAACCGTCGGCGGGATTCCGGCGCGGCGTCATTTCAGTGCACTCTGTGGACCGGTGTGACGTCGAGGGCGCACGATCGGCCGGGCACGGAAGATCCAGGGTGATCTCGCTCACGAAGCGCACCCCGGTCGGGACGTGGGCTCGGCCGGCCGGTGTCATGTGGGAGCAACGTGCCGGTAGTGCAGGCCTTTCCTGGGTTCTCGGTGCCCGGGCGGGGGCGGTCGGGAGCCTGTGGACGCGGGCGGGAGCGGCGCACCCCACGTGAGCCGGGCGTGCTGTCGAGCGACCGTCAACAGGCCGGTG
The DNA here is from genome assembly GCF_001420875.1 of Frankia sp. AvcI1. Taxonomy (NCBI): domain Bacteria; kingdom Bacillati; phylum Actinomycetota; class Actinomycetes; order Frankiales; family Frankiaceae; genus Frankia; species Frankia sp. AvcI1. The sequence goes on from NZ_LJFZ01000001.1 coordinate 127,755, forward strand.
GGGTATTCTCAACTCGGTTCCACCGCGTGGCCGAGGTGTCACCACGATGAAGGTTCGGCGCGGGCGGAATCGACCGGGGGAGCGCGTACATCCGACGAGGGGTGGCGCAGGCCGGCCGGGCGCCGGGCGGTGCCCGTTCTCCCTTCTCCCCAACCGCGGCGCGGCGGGTGGGGTGGGCGCGGCCTTGGCGGTGGCGGCGTACGGCCGTCCCGGGCGTGGGGTGACCGACGAGACGCGCCGTCAGGCGCCGAGGAAACGGGTGGACGACGCCGTGGACGCTGCTCTGGAGGAGCTCGGGTTGCCGCGCCAGGCCGCCGCCGCGCAGGCGCGGCCGGCCCGGGAGGAGTCGGCGCCGTCGACGCCCCCGCCCGCGGACGGCCTGGCGGCCCAGCGGGAGGCGGCCGCTCAGCTGGGCGCGGCCCTGCGCGCGTTGACCGACGCCTCCGTGCGCACGCTGGCGTCGACCGCGACCCTGCTCGACGTCGCCGCCCGCATCACCGAGTGTCTGCCCGCGCTGACCGCCGACCAGCGCGACGTCGGTGACCCCGCGCCACTGGACGACCCGGCCGCGAAGCTGTGGCTGTACAACCCGGTCATCGGGCGGGCCAACCCGATCGCGCCCTGGCTCGAGACCACGCTGGTGGACGGCGTCCTCACCGGCCGTGCCACCCTCGGCCTGCCCTATCAGGGGCCGNGCGGCTACGTGCACGGCGGGGTGAGCGCCCTGCTGCTCGACCAGGTCCTGGGCGACGTCGTCAGCGCGAGTGGCCGGTCCGGCCTGACCGTCTCCCTGTCCACCCGCTACCGCGGGCCGATCCCGCTGCTGGCGCCGCTGCTCGTCGTCGGNCGGGTCGTCGAGGTCGCCGACCGGAAGATCACCGCGGCCGGCACGATCGCGCTGGAGTCCGAGCCCGACCGGCCCCTGGTCGAGGGCGTCGGCGTCTTCGTCGTGCCCCGTCCGGACCAGGCCGCCCGACTGTTCGGCGCGTTCGGCGGCCCGGCCCGCGACACCCCCGGTACGCCGGACACCCCCGGTATGCCCGCCGCGGTCCCGGNACTCGCCGTCCCCCCGACCTCGCCGTCGACCACCTGACCCTGCGGAGGAACGACGACCATGACCACAGGCCGACGCATGACCACAGGCCGACGCACGACCATGCCGGCCGCGTGACCACGCCCGACGTCGGACGGCGTCCCTCGGCACCCGTTCAGCGCGACGCCGGCACCCGGCCCGTGCGCTGGCGCCGCCCGCTGCCGCCGGTGGAACAGGTCCGGCCGGGGCTGTGGAGCATCCCGCTCCCGCTGCCCTGGGCGAAGCCGGCCCATGTGACCGTCTACGTGTTCGAGACCGCAGACGGCCCCTACCTGATCGACGCCGGCTGGGACTCCGACGACGCCTTCGCGGCCCTGGCGGCCGGACTGGACACGGTCGGGACCTCGGTCGCCGAGGTCCAGGGCGTCGTCGTCACCCACGCCCATCTCGATCACTTCGGGATGGCGGGGCGGATCCGGGAAGCGTCCGGTGCCTGGGTGTCGCTGCACCCGCTGGACAACGCGATCCTGAGCCAGTTCGAGAACGGCTTCGCCACGCGGATCCCGGGGCTGATGGCCCGCGCCGGNGCCCCGGCCGAGATGACCGAGCACCTGGTCAAGGGCACCCAGGCGGCAGTGCGCCGGATTCCGCGCCCGGACGTCCTGATCGAGGACGGTGGACGACCGGACATCCCCGGGTGGGAGTTGCGCGCGCTGTGGACCCCCGGCCATTCGCCGGGACACCTGTGCTTCTGGGAGCCGGCCAACCGGCTGCTGCTCTCCGGCGACCACGTGCTGCCGTCGACCGTGGTCGGTACCCCCGAGCCCGACGAGTCCCATCCCGACCCGCTCGGTGACCACCTGCGCGCGCTCGCCCGGCTGCGCGGGCTGGACGCCGCGGAGGTACTGCCGGCGCACGAGCACCGGTTCACCGGCCTGGAACACCGCCTCGCCGAGATCGACGCGGTGCACCAGGGCCGGCTCGCCGAGGTACTCGCGGGCCTGCGGGCCGGTGCGAGCACCGTCTGGGAGATCGCCGACCACGTGACCTGGCATCGCCCGTTTCGCAACCTGCGCGGCGTGGGGCTCCAGAACGCCGTCACCGACACCTTCGGCTGCCTCGCCGCCCTGGTGGCGACCGGCGCCGCCCGCGTCGACGACGGCGAACCCGCCCGCTGGCGGCTCGCCGACGCGTAGGCACCGCCGCGGCCGACGGCACCCGACCGCGGACGTCTGCGGACGTCTGCGGACGTCTGCGGACGTCGCCGGAGGTCAGCGGACGTCGGCGGAGGTGGCTGTCGCCCCTCGACTCCGGCGGAGGCGGGGATTTCGGGCCGCACCTGCCTGGGCCGCTCCTCGGTGGTAATAAGGTGTGGGTCATGACGTCCGTGTCGCTGTCCAAGGGCGGAAATGTCTCGCTGAGCAAGGTCGCTCCCAACCTCACGGCCGTGACCATCGGGCTGGGCTGGAAGGTGCGGCAGACCAGCGGCGCCGACTATGACCTCGACGCGAGCGCGATCGTCGTCAACGAGGCCGGCCGGGTGCTCTCCGACAGCTACTTCGTCTTCTTCAACAACCTCGTCAGCCCCGACGGCGGGGTCACCCACCTCGGCGACAACCTGGTCGGCGGCGGTGGCGGTGACGACGAACAGATCAACGTCGACCTGCGGACGTTGACCCCACAGGCGGCGAAGGTCGTGTTCGCGGTGTCGATCTACGATGCGGATGCCCNCCGNCAGACCTTCGGCCAGATCCGTGACGCCTTCATCCGGGTCACCGACGCCACGACCGGTGCCGAGGTCGCCCGCTACGACCTCACCGAGGACGCCTCCACCGAGACCGCGATGATCTTCGGTGAGCTGTACCGCTACGGCGGCGAGTGGAAGTTCCGCGCCGTCGGCCAGGGCTACGCCTCCGGGCTGCGCGGAATCGCCCTGGACTTCGGCGTCAACGTCTCCTGACCTCCCATTGTGTCCTCGCTCTGCTGAGCGACCTCCTCCTTCCCGGATCCGTTGCCGGTCGGCGATCCTGTGAGGACGCGCCTGATCGTCGCGGGACGGTTGGAGCGCGAGTTGGCCCGCTGNGGGGAGGCGGAGCTGACCTACCCTGAGCGTGGGGCGACGGCAGGAAGCCTGCCGGCCGGCTATCGGCATCTGCGGCGTCGCCTGTTGCTGGGCCACGGACGGCCCGTGCTCGACGCCGCCGCCGCGGTGATCATGAGCTGGCGGATGCATCGGCACGCCGGCCTCAGGCTGGTGGCGACTGCTTCCGGGGCGGACGTCGGCGCGACCGTGGTGATGTGCGCGGGCTGGGGACGGGTCGGCGTGCTGGCTGCCTGCCGGGTGGTGTGGGTGCTCGACGAGGACGACCGCCGCGGTTTCGCCTACGGGACCCTGCCTGACCATCCGGAGGTCGGCGAGGAGGCCTTCGTCGTCGAGCGCGACGCCGGCAACGCCGTCTGGCTGGGCATCACAGCCTTCAGCCGCCCCAACGGACTCCTGCCGCTGTTGGCCGGACCTGCGGGCCGACGAGTGCAGGACATGATGACCAGTCGTTACGCCCGTGTGGTACGAGACGCGACGGGCCTTGCGGAGCGCTGAGCCGAGCAGCTCGATCGCTCACACCACCACATCAACGATCTCGCTTCCCCCCGACCCCCCGATCCGCCGGCCTTGTCCCCCGTGCCGGCGGCGGCTGGCGGGAGTGACGCAGATCAGATGCGGCGCCAGCCGGTGGCGGGGCTCGAGGTGCCGATCGTGGGCACGATGCGGGTACGCGAGCCGCGCGGCGCGACGACCATGACCCGCACCGTCTGGGTGTTCGCGTCGATCCGGTAGAGGATCCGCCAGGTCCGGCCACTGGCCTCGTGCATGCCGACCTGCTCGCCCGGGATCGGGGTGCCGGCCTTGCGCGGGTCGTCGCGCAGCTTCCCGTCGAGGAACCGGCGGACCTCGCCGCGGGTGAGCTCGGCGAGCTTGGCCAGGTCCCGCTCGGCCGAGGCGGAGAGGGTGACCTCGTGCTTGTCGCTCACCGCCGGCCACCCATCCCGCCGCCCGAGCGTGGCCGGAGCCGGCCCGGGCGGGAGGGGACGACTTCCGCGTTGTTCACACGGTGATCCTATGCGGCCGCCCGTCCCGCGGCCCCCGCTTCGTGTCGGCGGCGGCCTNCACGACGGTGGGGGTCAGCTCCGCGGTGGTGGCCACCCGGGCCGAGGCCAGGCGCAGGGCGTCGCCGTCGGGTGGGAAGTGCGGGTTCGGCACGGCGACCACCGCCATCCCGGCGGCCGCGGCGGCACGCAGCCCGTTCGTGGAGTCCTCCACCGCGACGCAGTCGGCCGCGGGCACGCCGAGGCGGCGGGCGGCCTCGAGGTACACGTCCGGCGCGGGCTTGCCGCGGGCGACCTCCTCGGACGACACGACGGCGGCGAAATGGCCGGCCAGGCCCGTGTGCGCGAGGACCAGGTCGATGAGCATCCGGGCGGAGGAGCTGGCCAGGCCCAGCGGGTGCAGCGCCGCGAGGGCGCGCACGGCGTCCACCGCGCCGGGCAGCAGCGGCGGAGCCGAGCCGTAGCGGTCGGCGACGCGCCGCAGGACCTCCGCGGCGATGTCCTCCGGCGAGCCGGGCACCCCGAGCTCGGCCAGGTAACCCGACCATTCGGTCGTGCTCATCCCCATCATCCGGCTGGTGCTGTCCGCCGCCCAGCGCCCGCCCCGCTCGGCCACGTAGACGCGCCGGACGTCGTCCCACACCTGCTCGGAATCGATCAGGACGCCGTCGAGGTCGAACACGACCGCCGCGACCTCACCCATCGCAGTCCGTCGGAGCCATCGCAGCCACCTTGACATCCCCCGGTCTGGTCGACGGTGCCGGAGGCCGACGATACCCGGGGGCCATCCCCGATCCCACCCGCCCGCTCGTCCTTACCCGTCCGGATGACACGGACCGTCGCCGCTGTTGACACCGAGCATGCGCTACGGAGACGACGACACGATCCGTCATCTGCTCGCCGACACCGAGGTATGGGCGGTCGTCGGGCTGTCCAACGACACCCGCCGCACCGCCTACGGCATCGCGGACTATCTGCGTCGCAACGGCAAGCGGGTGGTGCCGGTCCATCCGTCGGCGCCGACGGTCGCGGGGGAGCGGGGATACGCGACGCTGAGCGAGATCCCGTTCGCCGTCGACGTCGTCGACCTGTTCGTCCGCTCGGAGCTTGCCGGGCCGGTGGTCGACGAGGCGGTGAAGATCGGCGCGGGGGGCGTCTGGCTGCAGCTCGGCGTCCGCGACGACGCGGCCGCGGTCCGCGCCGCCGAGGCCGGCCTGGACGTCGTGATGGACACCTGCCCGGCGATGGAGGCCCCCCGCCTCGGCCTCGGCTGGACCCGCTGACCGGCCCCGCTGACCGGCCCAGCCGCCCGGACCGTCCGGCTTGGGGTGCCCGGTGTTCCTGCGGTGCCCGGTGTTCCTGCGGTGCGTTCTGCACGGTCTGCGGCTCGCAACCGTGCTGAACGCACCACAGCCGGCCTCACCCGGGTTCAGCGTCGGCGGTGGCGGTGGACCGGTGCGCGGGTCGAGGGGGAGCCGCCGGGGACGCCCGGATCCGCGCCGGGCCGGGCCGGGCCGCCGGCCGTCGCGCCGACCGGGCCGTCACCCAGCCTCTCGACCGGGCCCTCACCCAGGCTCTCGACGGGGCCCTCGCCCAGGCTCTCGACCGGGCCCTCGCCCAGGCTCTCGACGGAGCCCTCGCCCAGGCTCTCGACGGAGCCCTCGCCCAGGGCCTCGACCGGCCCAGTGCCGCCGGGGCCGGGTTCGGGCACCGCGGGGGCCCACAGGGAGGTGCGGGTGATCTCGTCCGGTGCCCGGCGGGAACGGCGGACCAGGGTGAGCCGGNGGGTCGCCAGCGCCGCGGCGGGCGGGATCAGGACGAGCACGGGCAGCAGATAGCGGTAGTCGAAGCAGACCGTGGCCGCCGGCACCAGGAGGATCATGACGCCGGCGGCCGCCAGCAGGGCCGTGTCGGCGCGCAGCCGCCGGTGCTCGACCGTCTGGTCGTGCCAGCGTCGGCGGGCCCGGGCGCCGCGCACGCCCAGGCGCGGGGCGCGGCGCCGGGCCGGCACCGCGATCGCGACGACGGCGAGCAGCAGCATCCCGGCCAGCACCGGCCCGGGCGTGAAGCCGTACCGCTGGTATCCGCGCAGGAAGCCGGCCGTCGACGCGTGGACCTCGCGTTTCGGGGTGTCGCCGTGCAGGCCCAGCAGCGGCTCGCCGTTGTGCAGGAAGCGGGGCTCGTTCCCGGTGGGGAAGCGCCAGGTCGCGTCGGGCCAGTCGCGGTGCCCGATCGGCCGGCCGGGGCGGAAGTAGTGGACGAGCTCCCCGCCGACCATCCGGGCGTAGTCGCCGGGCTGGTAGCGGATGACCTGGTGGGTGAAGTCGCGCAGCAGCGCGTCGCGCTCGTCGGCGGGCACGTGCAGCCGCCGGGACGGGCTGTTGACGCTCCACACGTAGTAGCTGGGGTCCGGCCGCTGGGCGACGGGATGGGGGGAGCACAGCACGAGCTGGGGGCGGCTCAGGTGCAGCCGGTCGCAGTCGGCGATCGGTGCCACCCGGCCGTACATCCACACCGCGTCGCCGCCGGTGAGTGCGTACTTCCCATGGCTGGAGTGGAACCAGGTGGCGTAGCCGGCGAGCGGCACGGCCAGGGCGACGACGAAGGTCGCGAAGCGAAGCCAGCCGACCCGGCGCAGCACCAGGTAGCCGACGACCAGCACGGCGAGGGCCACNCCGATCGTGCGGACCAGGCCCGCGCCGGCAAGCAGCAGCCCGGCCAGCCCGCACGCCCACACCGACGGGCGGGGCGACCAGGTCAGGGCGACGATCGCGGCGACCAGCAGCACCGCGAACAGCGTCTCGGCCATCACGTAGTGCTCGATGACCAGCTCGTAGGCGTCGAGCAGGACCGGCGCCGCGGCGAGCGCCGCGATCGGCGCCGCGACCCGGCGGTGCACCAGCAGGACGTAGAGGGCCACGCCCAGCGNCAGCCCCGCCGCGTGCTGGACGACGGTGACCCACCAGNGGCTGTCGGTGAACGACAGCAGCCGCAGGAACGCCGGGTAGCCCGCCGGCCGCATCGGGTCGGGGGCCTTCAACGTCGACAGGCGCAGATAGGCGTAGGAGTCGCCGTAGAACTCGAACGCCGGCCGGTAGGCGTAGGCGGTGACGGCCCGCAGCGCCACGCCCGCGGCGAGCAGGATCGCGAACGGCAGATGGCGCAGCGGCCGGCGGTCGCGGTGCGGCGGTGGCCGGTCCGCACCGCCCGCGTCGGCGCCCAGCAGGACCGGGGCGTCGGGCGACACCGGGACCCGCGCGGCGCGCTGCGCGTTGCCGGCATCGTGCGGAGCGCCACCGGCGTCATCGCTGCCGCCGCCGTCGCCGTCGCTGCCGTCGCCGTCGTCGCTGCCGTCGTCGCCGCTGCCGCCGTCATCGCCGTTCCCGTCGCCGTCTCGACGCTCGGGTTCGTCCCACCGGCCCGGTTCGCCGAGAGGGTCCGGCTCGTCGGGGTAGGCGGGGTAGGGAGGGCCTTCGGGGTCGGCGGCAGCCGCCGTCGCCGCCATGCTGACCGGGGGCCGGGGCGGGGAGCCACCGTCCCGATCAGGATGCGCTGGAAGAGGCGGCGGGAACTGGTGCCTGCCCAGGACGACCATCGTCGATGTCCGCCGTTCTCAGAACCCGACGGCCTCGGCCGGGTGTTCCTGCGTCTCGTAGTGCATGCCGACCAGCGGCGCTCCGCCGGGCGGATCACCGGGTGCCCGCATCGCCGGGCGGGCGGCGGCGCGCTGGTGGCCGCCGCTGGGCCCCGCGGTCAGCAGGCGCANGAAGAACGAGCCGAACGCGGTCTGGGCGCCGAGCACCATCAGGGTCATCGCGAGCAGGGCCGGGCGCATCTCGTTCAGGGGACCGAGGTCGTTCGCGAGCCAGCGCACGAGCACCACGACGTCGACGACGAACCCGACCGTGAACAGTCCGGCCCCGACCGCCAGGCCGCGTTCGAGGGTGAACACCCGGTGGACCAGCGGCAGCGGCCAGCGGCGGCGCTCCTGCCAGCCGACCGCGTGGTTGTGGACGTCCGCGCAGACGCCGAGCAGCACCAGCTGCCAGCCGAGCAGCGCCAGCAGCGCGAACAGGATCGAGAAGTGCAGGTCCAGGCGGTGGAAGCCGACGTCCAGGGAGCCGGGGAGCAGGACCGCCTGGCCGACGAGCCCGAGCGCCAGCAGCACCAGACCCGGCAGGACGAACAGGTACCGCGGCGCGAGCAGCAGCATGAACCGCAGGTGGCGCCAGCCGTCGCGCAGGGAGTGCAGCTTGGAGTCACCCACCCGCGGGTGGTAGGTGATCGGCACCTCCTCGATGCGCAGCCCGGCCCGCCCGGCGGCGATGACCAGCTCGCTGGCCAGCTCCATCCCCTCGCAGCGCAGCCGCATCCGCAGGTACGCCTCGCGGCTGAACGCGCGCATCCCCGAGTNGGCGTCGGAGGAGCGCACGTCGAACAGGCGGTTGAGGATGCCGGTGAGCACCGGGTTGCCGACGTAGCGGTGCAGCCAGGGCATGGCGCCGGGCAGGATCTTCCCGGCGAAGCGGGAACCGAGCACGTAGTCCGCCCGACCGGCGCGCAGCGGGGCGAGCAGAGCGGTGAGGTCGGAGAAGTCGTAGGAGTCGTCCGCGTCGCCCATCACGATCAGCCGCCCCCTGGCGGCGGCGAAGCCGGCCAGGTAGGCGTTGCCGTAGCCGCGCCGCGTCTCGTGCACGACCCGGGCGCCCGCCTCCTCGGCGAGCTCGGCCGACCTGTCCGTCGAGCCGTTGTCGACAACGACGACCTCGCCGACGGCGCCCGCGGCGGCCAGCCCGGCGAGGGCCTTGCGCACGCACACGCCGACGGAGTCCTCCTCGTTGAGGCACGGCATGACGACCGAGACCTCGAACGCCTGCCCGCGCGAACGGGTTGCCCCGCCGGTGGCGGGAGTCTCCCCGACGGTGTCGGCGCCGGTGCCCGTGGCACCCTCCATCGTCCGTACCCCCTCCATGGCCGGGCGTGCCCGCGACCGTCCACCGGTGGCCGTCCGTGACGGGATTCCCCTGACCGGTCGCCGGTGTGCCGGCGGCCAATCGTGCAGGTGGACGCATCAGCAGACCGACGCGAGTCATTCTGGCGGCCGGTGCCGCGGATCGCTCGCCCNCAGCCCCGTAACCTACCGATCTGCTCGGATGGTCGGATTACCGGTGTCCCTCTGCGGACACATCACGGTCTGTCCGAACGGGTTGCCATGGAGCACCCTGCGCCTGCTGCCCTGGTCAGGACCGATCGGTGCGCGGTCTGTGACCGGCCCGCGCTGTGGCGCGGCAGACACGCCGGGCCCTCCGCACGCGCCTCGGTGTGACGCTTCTTACGGGGAGGCGTAACGTCTGGTGCCCGTGCAAGCTGTTCGCGTTTCAGACGAGGTGCCGACGCCCAACGCGCCGACCGACGACCCGACCGATCCCGCCGCCTCCGCGGCCCCCCGCGCATTTCCTCCACCGCGGCGCGGCTGTCCGCACTCCCCGCCCTGCCCCGCGGCGGACGGTGCCGACCGGGACGCCGCGCGGGTGACCAGCCAGCACTGGGACCAGGGCTGGAGCCTGTTGTGCAACGGGGTGATCCTGTTCGACGACACCGGGGAGATCCTGCCGACCGGTCGCACGGTCGAACCGCGGCGTGCCCTGCCGCGGGCGGCCTGCGCCCCGCGGCCCCCGGCGCCCCGGCGGGNGAGCCAGGCTCCCGTCCGGGTCTGACCGTCCGGGTCTGACCGGCCGGCCTGAGCGGCTGAGCGGCACGTCCCGCCGGGTCTGACCGGCCGGCCGCCGGCGGGGCGTCGTGGCCCGCGGCTGTGAGGTTTCGTCCAGATTGATCCGGCGACCCCCTGGGCGGGTACGGTGCCGGCGTGACGGCGAGATCGGCGGGCGGGTCTGTGCGGGGGATTGTCGGAGTGGCGCGGGGGACCGGCCTGGCCGACCGGTGGCGGGCGGAGGTGTCCCGCGGGTCGGGCGGCGGCCTGCCGTCGGCCGCGAGTCCGGTCGGGCGCCGGGCGCGCCTGCTCATGCGCCGCGACATCGCCCTCGGCCGCAGCTTCGTGCAGGCGTTCACCCGGGCGGACCGCTCCCTGTTCACCGCGCTCGCCGGCGGGCGCCCGCTGCTCGACCCGGTCCTGCCGCGGCTGTCGCATGCCGCCGACCACGGTCTGCTGTGGTGGGGTGTGGCGGGGGCGCTGGGGGCCAGCAAGGGGCGCCGCCGCCCGGCTGCGGCCCGGGGCCTGATCGGGCTCGGCGTCGCCAGCGTCCTGGCCAACGGGCCGGCCAAGCTGGTGTTCCGCCGCGACCGCCCGCCGACGCACGGCATCCCGCCGCTACGCCGGCTCTCCCGCGACCTGACGACCTTTTCGTTCCCGTCCGGGCACGCGGCCTCCGCCGCCGCCTTCGCGACCGGGGTCGCCCTCGACGCCCCCGGGGTGGCGGTGCCGGTGGCCGCCCTCGCCGCCACCGTGGCGTTCTCCCGCGTCTACGTCGGGGTGCACTACCCCGGGGACGTGGCCGCGGGGATCCTGCTGGGCGTCGGCGCGGGCCTGCTGACCACGAAGGTGATGCCGCGGCGGCCCTGGGTGCCGGCGCGGGCGAGCCCGGCGTCGGCCTGGGCGCCGGCGCTGCCCGAGGGTGACGGCCTCACCGTCGTCGTCAACGCGCGTTCCGGCCAGGGCAACCACGCCGATCTGCTCGCCGTGCTGCGCGCCGACCTGCCCCGGGCGGAGGTCGTCGAGGTCGGACCGGCCGACGACATGGCCGCCGCGCTGGCCGGCGCCGCGTCGTCGTCGAGGGTGCTGGGCATCGCCGGCGGCGACGGAAGCATCAACGCGGCCGCGCAGGTGGCGCTGGCCCGCGGCATGCCGCTGGCGGTCTTCCCGGCGGGCACGCTCAACCACTTCGCCGCCGACCTGGGCCTGGTCGGCGCCGGGGACTCGGTGCAGGCGATCCGTGAGGGAGCGGCGGTCGCCGTCGACCTCGGTCGGGCCGACGGCATCTCCGCGGTGTTCGACCGGTTCTCCCGGATCTTCGTGAACACCGCCAGCCTCGGCGGCTATCCCGACATGGTGGCCGTGCGGGAGAAGTTCGAGCGGCGCATCGGCAAGTGGCCCGCGATGATCATTGCGCTCTGCTGGATCCTGCGCCACGAGCCGCCGTTCGAGGTGGAGATCGACTCCGAGCCCCGTCGGGTCTGGCTGATCTTCGTCGGCAACGGGGTGTACCGCCCCGACGGCTTCGCCCCGACCTACCGCAACCGGCTCGACGAGAGCCTGCTTGACCTGCGGATCGTCGACGCGTCGGCGCCGCTGGCCCGGCTGCGGCTGGTGGGGGCGGTCCTCACCGGCCGGCTCGGCCGCAGCCGGGTGTACGAGCAGCGCACGGTGGAGCGGGTGCTGATCTCCTCCCGCCAGCCCGGGCCGCTGCCCTTCGCGTGTGACGGCGAGGTCACCGAGGGGGTCGAGCGGATCGTGATCACTCCGAGCGGTGCCCGGCTGATCGTCTACCGCCCGCGCCGCCCCGGCGACAGCTGAGCCGCGACGCCCGGCGGCCGGCGGCCGGCGCCCCGGGCGTCCGCAGGCCCGGCGCTGGCCGCCGCGGGCGCGGGCGTTCAGCCGCCGCGGTGCTGGAGCGGGATGAGCGTGTGCAGCGGGCGGGTGAGCTGCGTGAACTGGGAGGAGTCGAGGAGGTCCTCGACGAGCAGCGCGCAGGCCAGGTCGGCGCACAGCTCCATGACCCGGTGGTCCTCGCTGGAGTCGGTGGCGGCGCGCTTGCCGCGGCAGTCCGGGCACAGCCGCCAGAACCCCTCGGCGGCACTGCGGCGCACCAGCGTCCACACCCGTCGGCGACCGGTCACCACGGCGCTCGCGAACGCGGCGTCCATGGCCTGCTGGTGGGCGGAGTCGTCCCGGGTCAGGGCGCTGACCAGCAGCCCGTCGAAGACCTCCAGGCTGTCCGGGTCGTGGCAGCGGCCGGCGAGGACCGGCAGCGCGGCGAGGACCCGCTTGACGTCCGCGGCGGCCGGGCCGAGGTCGGGCTCGTGCGAGCGCGCCCGCGGGTACACCGCGCGCCAGGGCCGCATGAGCGCGGCGTACTCGGCGCGGCCGAGGATGGGCCGCGCGTAGGAGGCGGCGACGGCGTCGCGCATCGCGCGCAGCGCGGTGGCCGCGACCGACGGCTCGACGGTGACGTAGTCGGCGCCGGCGAGGTCGTCGGCGTAGATGGCGCTCAGAGCGTCGAACGCGGCCAGCACCTCGACGATCAGCGGCGAGTCGGGCGCCAGCGCCTTGTCCCGGGCGGCGGCCAGGTAGCCGGAGTTGCGCCAGGCCGCGGCGAGCGAGCCGAGCTCGGCGTCGGTGGTGTGCACGAGCTGGGCGAGGATCCCGAGGATCCCTCGCAGGTTGGGATGCTCCTCCAGCCGTTCGATGCGGCGGGCTCGCAGGATCATGCCGCCCGCCCGCCGCTGGTGGGGGCCCCGGCGCACACGGATCGCCGCGGGGTCACCGCGAGCCTNCCCGGCCACGGCGCGGATGGTGCCACCGCGAGTGTGGGGGTCGTCGTGACACCGTTCACCTCGTCCTCCTCGACCGTCGCGGCCTGCGCCGGGCAGCCGTCGTCCGAATCCGTGCGGGTGAACCGGCCGGACGTCCCGTCACCGGCCGGATCATGGGCGGCGCGGCGGATGCGGCGACCGTACCTGATCACTTCATGGTCTCGCGTACCAGGCAGGCCACATCTCGTCGCTCTCCGACACCGTAGCTGCGCGGGGCGGCGTACGCGGGGAGTNCCGCCTGCGTGGGGTCCGCGGCGTGGTACGCCGCGTCGCCGATCTCCCGATGTCACCTCCGTGAGACTAGTGTTTGNGGCCCCGATGTGGAACTCGTTGTGCCTTTAGGCGGGGCATGACGGTGGTGGCACGGCCGTGCCAGTGCGGGCCCAGGACGGATCGGCATGGCTGCCGGAGGCGGTCTGGCACGTCGGTGTCGGCCACCCTGGTCACGCAGGGCGACACCGACGCCGGTGCGCACCGGCGCGCCGCCGCCGCGCCCGGCCGGGGTGAGGCTCGTGACACCACGGCCGGGCCGGTATCGGCCCGGCCGGCGGCCTCCGGCTGGGCCGGGGCCCGCTTGGGCGGCGTTTTCCCCGGGAGTGCCGGCACCGGCGGGTGATGATGGCCGGCGCCGGCAGGGGGTGCCTCCGCGCGGGGGTGGGACCGGGGGTGGCGCGCCGCGTCGCGACCCTCCGATGGTGGCACCCCTGCCGGGGTGGACCGGGGGTGCCGGGCCGGCCGGCGCCGCCGCCGTCGCCTCCCCCCGAGGGGTGGGACCGGGCGTCGCCCCGGCCGCGGAAAGACCGGCGGGCCCGGGGTGGACGGCCTGGTCAGGTCGTCCACCCCGGGCCCGCCATGGGTCGGTCGGCCCGCAGGCCGGCCGGCGTGGTGGCCCAGCCGGGCGTGGTCACTCAGCCCGGCGTGCTGGCCCGGCCCGGCGTGCTGGCCCGGCTCGGCGTGCTGGCCCGGCCGGGCGGGTGGCTCAGCCGGCGTCGGTGCCGCCGACGGCGTCGTCGTCGTCGCGCAGGCCGAAGCGGCGGATCGCGTCCTCGACCAGGCTGGCCTTGACCTCGCCGGCCCGGACCAGGGACTCCAGGGCGGCGACGACGACCGACTCGGCGTCGACCTTGAAGTGCCGGCGCAGCGCCAGCCGGGTGTCGGAGCGCCCGTAGCCGTCGGTGCCGAGCGAGGTGAACGCCTGCGGCACCCAGCGGGAGATCTGGTCGGGCACCGCGCGCATCCAGTCGGAGACCGCCACGACGGGGCCGGGGGCGCCGTCGAGGATGCGGCTCACGTACGGCACGGCGTCGTCGGCCTCGGGGTTGAGCAGGTTGGCCCGCTCGCAGTCGAGGGCCTCCCGGCGCAGCTCGTTCCACGAGGTCACCGACCACACGTCGGCGGCGACGCCGAAGTCGGCGGCGAGGATCTCCTGCGCGGTGAGCGCCCAGTGGATGGACGTGCCGCTGGCCAGCAACTGCGCCCGCGGCCCCGAGCCACCCTCGGCGCCGCCGCTGGGCAGGCCGCCGACGAGCTCCTCGGCCGGCCGGAACCGGTACATGCCCGCGATGATCTGCGCCGGGTCGAGGCCGGCCGGCTCGGCCGGCTGCGGAACGGGCTCGTTGTAGACGGTGAGGTAGTAGAAGACGTTCTCGTCACGCTCGCCGTACATCCGGTCCAGGGCGTCGCGGACGATGTGCGAGACCTCGAACGCGAAGGCCGGGTCGTAGGCGACGCAGGCCGGGTTGGTCGAGGCGAGCAGCAGCGAGTGGCCGTCCTGGTGCTGCAGGCCCTCGCCGTTGAGCGTGGTCCGCCCGGCGGTGGCGCCGAGCAGGAAGCCGCGGCCGAGCTGGTCGCCGAGCGCCCACATCTGGTCACCGGTGCGCTGGAACCCGAACATCGAGTAGAAGACGTAGACCGGGATCATGTACTGCGCGTGGGTGGAGTACGAGGTCGCGGNGGCGATCACCGAGCCCATCGAGCCGGCCTCGCTGATGCCCTCGTGCAGCATCTGGCCGGACTCGGACTCCTGGTAGGACANCAGCAGCTCGCGGTCGACGGCCTCGTAACGCTGCCCGTGCGGCGAGTAGATCTTCGCCGTCGGGAACATGGCGTCCATGCCGAAGGTGCGGGCCTCGTCGGGGATGACCGGCACGAACCGTGCGCCCATCTCCTTGGTCTTCATGAGGTCCTTGAGCAGCCGGACGAACGCCATGGTCGTGGCGACGGGCTGCTTGCCCGAGCCCTTGCGCAGCTCGTCGAAGATCTTCGCGGGCGGCTGGGGGAGCGGCTTGGCCCGCACGACGCGCCGCGGCATCGACCCGCCGAGCGAGGCCCGGCGCTCCCGCATGTACTGGATCTCCTCGGAGTCCGGCCCCGGGTGGTAGTAGGGGGGCAGGTCCCCGGCCAGCGCCGAGTCCGGGATCTCCAGGTAGAGCCGGTCGCGGAACTCCTTGAGCTCCGCCTTGGTCAGCTTCTTCATCTGGTGGGTGGCGTTGCGGGCCTCGAAGTCCTTGCCCAGCGTCCAGCCCTTGATGGTGTGGGCGAGGATGACCGTGGGCTGACCGGTGTGCTCGGTGNCCGCCTTGTAGGCCGCGTAGAGCTTGCGGTAGTCGTGGCCGCCACGGGAGAGCTTGCGCAGGTCGTCGTCGGCGAGGTCGGCGACCATGCGGCGCAGCCGGGCGTCCGCGCCGAAGAAGTGCTCGCGGATGTACTCGCCCGAGGACGTCGTGTAGGTCTGGAACTNCCCGTCCGGGGTGGTGTTCATCCGGTGGACGAGGGTGCCGTCGGTGTCCTTGNCCAGCAGCGGGTCCCAGTCGCGACCCCAGACAACCTTGATCACATTCCAGCCGGCGCCGCGGAACAGCGACTCCAGCTCCTGCATGATCTTGCCGTTGCCGCGGACCGGGCCGTCGAGGCGCTGCAGGTTGCAGTTCACCACGAAGATCAGATTGTCGAGCTCCTCGCGGGCGGCGACGCCGAGCGCCCCGATCGACTCCGGCTCGTCCATCTCGCCGTCGCCGAGGAACGCCCACACCCTGCTGTTCGAGGTGTCCTTGATCTGGCGGTTGAGCNGGTAACGGTTGAAGCGTGCCTGATAGATGGCGTCGATCGGGCCGAGGCCCATCGACACGGTGGGGAACTCCCAGAAGTCGGGCATGAGCCGCGGGTGCGGGTAGGACGACAGCCCGCCCGACTCGCTTTCCCGACGGAAGGCGTCGAGCTGGGACTCCGTCAACCGGCCTTCCAGGAACGCGCGGGCGTAGATGCCCGGCGAGGCGTGCCCCTGGATGAAGATCTGGTCACCCGAGTCGCTTCCCGGGGAGGAGCTCAGGTGGTCCTTGCCGCGGAAGAAATGGTTGAATCCGACCTCGTACAGGCTCGCGCTCGACGCGTAGGTGGCGATGTGGCCGCCGACGTTGAACTCGGGCCGGTTCGCGCGGCTGACCATGATGGCCGCGTTCCACCGGATATACGCCCGGATGNGGCGCTCGACATGTTCGTCGCCGGGGAACCAGGGCTCGCGCTCCGGCGGGATCGTGTTGATGTAGTCCGTGCTGGTCAGGCCGGGAACGCCGACCGCCTTCTCACGGGCTCGTTCGAGGAGCTTCAGCATGAGGAAGCGGGCCCGGCCGCGGCCGGACTCCTCAATGACCGCGTCGAGTGACTCCAGCCACTCGTTGGTCTCCGAGGGGTCGATGTCCGGCAGCTGACTCGGCAGCCCNTCGGTGATGACCGAGAACTTCCGGGTTGTGTCCTGCGCCACNCCTTCTCCTGCTCCTCAAGCTTCCGGGGCCGCCGGTGNCGCTCGAGAAGATCCTCCTCGTGCGTCCGCCGGCCCATGTGTCACTTCACGTGCACGGGGATGCGGGAACCCGCATGATCGATGCATCGCCGCGTCCTGGCCGCTCGTCACCTTCTCCTCCGGCGTGCCGCTGCGGGTGATCGACCGACTCCCATCGGCCGAGGCGGGACCCGGCGGGCGAACACGCCTTGGTCCCATCGTGCTCCGTTCGCGCGACCTCGTCACGCACGCCTTGGTTACTTTCGAGTAGAGAATCGGGCGATACGCGTGGCGTTGTCGACATGTCGTCCGCGCCGCAGCCGGTGAACGGCCCCCGCCTGGTAGACAATCACCCTGATGGACACCCGGATGAAGACCACGACGCTGTCCGTGCACACCGGCCGCCAGGAGCGTGTGGTCGACCTCACCCCCGACGCAGTGGAGTTCGTCACTGATTCCGGTGATGGCCTGCTGTCGGTGTTCGTGCCGCATGCCACCGCCGGGCTGGCCATCCTCGAGCTGGGCTCCGGCAGCGACCCCGACCTGCTCGCGGCGCTCGCCGAGCTGCTGCCCGCCGACGGCCGGTGGCGCCACGCGCACGGCTCGCCCGGCCACGGCCGATCCCACGTCATGCCGGCGTTCATCCCGCCGACNCTGACGGTCCCGGTGCTCGATGGTCGGCTCGCGCTCGGCACCTGGCAGTCGATCGCGCTGGTCGATCTCAACGTGGACAACCCCGACCGAACGGTCCGGCTGTCCCTGCTGACGGGATGATCGAGCGTCCGGCGAGGGAATGATCGAGGCCCGTTGCGGGTACCGGCGGGGAGTCGCCGCACGTCGACCACGCCGTCATCGGTCCACAACCGACGGCGTGGCACTTGCGCAGTCACCGGGCGGTCCGGTGGACTAGGTCGAGACGCACCGGGTGATGGACCCCATCGCGCCGGTGCGCTCACGCACGGGGCGTCTCCGCGGCTCTCGCGGAGCGTCACACACGAACGGGAGGTAGCGCAGGGTGAGTCCGACCGCGGCGAACGCCGAGGGTCAGCGCCGGGCGGAGCGACTGGGAGTCTCCGCCGGGACCCAGGTGCAGTCGCTCAACGAGGACGATGACATCGCCCAGGACCTGCTGGACGCGGTGACCAGCGCCAGCGGGACGGAGCTGGTCCCCGAGGACTCCGACGACGTCGTCGACATCGTCCTGCTGTGGTGGCGGGAGGACGACGGGGATCTGNCCAACGCGCTGATCGACGCGCGCCNCCAGCTGTCCGACGAGGGGGTGATCTGGTTGCTCACCCCCAAGGCCGGACGGGACGGCCACGTCGCGCCGAGCGACGTGCTGGACGCGGTGCCCACCGCGGGTCTGGTGCAGACCAGCACGCTGAGCGTCGCGCAGGAGTGGTCGGGCCAGCGGCTGGCGGCGCCGAAGTCGCAGCGCGTGCGGCACCGCTGAGGCCGGCGCGCGGGCGTCCGGCGGCCCGTGGGGCCGGGCGCCGTCGAGTCATGCCCGCGTCCGGGCCGGGTCGGGACCTGCGCCGCCCGCGCGCGGCCCCAGGGGAACCTGAGGGAACCGAACCGGGCCAGCCGGGCCCCGCCCCTCTCCCCCTCGCGGNCTCACCGGTACAGCGGCACCTGCTGGCCCTCGACGGCCCCCGGGTAGCGGTCCCAGAGCCGATTGAGTTCGAGCTGGAGGAACAGCGGCCCGAAGCCGATCAGGAACAGCACGAACGCGAGCACCGGGTTCGTCTCCGGCACCCCGGCGGCATGCTGGGCCGTGCGCGTGCGGGTGCCCAGCCGCCAGGCGGCGACGAACGGCGGCACCAGGACCAGCCATCCGACGAGGAACGCCAGCAGGGACAGGGCCGGGTTGACCTGGATACGCCGGTCGTACTCACCCAGCTCCCGGTTCGTCCTGTAAACCCACACGAAGTAGTAGACCCCAAGGGTGATCAGGGGCAGACCCAGCCAGACGGCGAAGGGGTTGCGGTGTTTGCCGAGCACCCCCGCCCCGCCGAAGGAGTCCGGGATGCCGGGCCNCCCGTCCGGGCCGGGCAGGCCGTAGTCCGGGGTCGCGGGGTAGCCTTGCTCGGGCTCGGGGCCGGGCAGNGACTCGCGGAAGGCGTAGATCGGGAAGCCGCCGGTCGAGGTGCCCGGACCGTCGATCGGGTGGGGTTCCTGCGCGGGGTAGCCGTGCGGTTCGGGGTAACCGTGCGGGGTCNCACTCTGATTGGTCAAGGTGGTCCTGCCCTCATCGGTGTCCATACCTGTGGCGCACGCGGAGCACGCACCGTGTTACGCGCATGTCCGGCCGATGGCTCCCGTGTCGATCGGCCAGNCTAGGCCAGTCTGACGTAGGAAACGCGAACACTCGCCGCATCAGTGCCCCGGGAGCGCGAAAGATACCTTCCGCCGGGATCGAATGCGGGTGAACCTTCGTCTAGGCGGTGGCCGAGCGGCGGCCCGAAGCAGATGGATCGACGTCGGTCGGCCGGGGGGACCTTCCTCCTCGGCGTGGGCCGGCCGTCGACCGTGTCCTCGCAGGTCGCGGTCGACGCCCGGGCGGCCGGTGCGGCGAGCGGGGCGGCTCGGCGGGCCTCGGTGTGGGCCATCCGCGGCTGGCCGGCCGGTTTCCTCGCGGTCGGAACTGGCATGCTGGCTTCTGGGACGGCGGACCGATCCGCGGGGGCGCCTGAACCGGTGGGAGCCCTCGCCGGTCCGCTTCGGTTCCCACCCGCCGTTGCGATCATTCGATCTGTGGTGATCCTCCGGATCGGCCCGCGCATCGTCCTCGATGCTCGGTCATCGTGATCGTGTCGTCTGCGATCAGCGTCATTCGTGCAGCCCCATCGTCGTGGAGAGGAAGCGCCCGTGACCGTCGAGGTTGGCTCCGTCGCCCCGGACTTCTCGCTGAAGGACCAGAACAACGAGGTCATCACCCTGTCGGAGTTCCGCGGCAAGCGGAACGTCGTCCTGCTGTTCTACCCGCTGACCTTCACCGGCGTCTGCCAGGGCGAGCTGTGCTCGGTCCGCGACGACCTCGGCTCGTTCCAGAACGACAACGTGNAGGTGCTCGCGGTCTCCGTCGACTCGCCGTTCGCCCACAAGGTCTGGGCCGAGCAGCAGGGCTACGAGTTCCCGCTGCTCGNCGACTTCTGGCCGCACGGCGAGGTCGCGAAGGCGTACGGCATCTTCAACGAGGAGCGCGGCATCTCCGTGCGTGGCACCTTCGTGATCGACAAGGAGGGCGTCGTGCGCTGGAAGGTTGTCAACAACATCCCCGACGCCCGCGATCAGGCCGAGTACCTCAAGGCCCTCGCCGCCCTCTAGGATCTCCCTACGGGAGCCGGCCCGCGTACCTGGGTGGTCGTGGGGCCGGNTCCCGTTGCCGACGGTCCCCCGGGCGCGTCGGCGCTCGACCGGCCGGTCACCCTCCGCCGAACTGGCGCCCGATCGTTCCACGGGGCGTCGCCGCATGCGTAGTCTTAGTCAGCTTCGTCCTTCAGGTCTCCCGGGCGCGTAGCTCAGCGGGAGAGCGCTCGCCTTACAAGCGAGTGGTCGCAGGTTCGATCCCTGCCGCGCCCACGCGTCGGCTCCGCATGCTCGCTGATCCTTGATCAGGCTCGCCGGGGGCCGCGATGTCTGCTGGGGGGCCGAGCCCCCCAAACCCCCCACGGCGGCAGCCGGGGTGCTCGGGCGGGGTGTCGCGCGTCGGCATGCGGCGCGGGGTTCGTCGCATCCATGGCGATTCGAGGCGCGGCGGCTCACTCAGGGGTGCCCGTATCCGTCGNCACGGGGGCCGCGCGGACTACATTGCCGGGCTGTGAAGACCTGCGTGCACGGTGCGGCGGACAGTGGGACTCGCGATCACCGCCGCACGGTGACCAGGCTGGCTGGTCGGCGAGGTCGGAGCCGGAATGCTCGCCGGTGAGCGAGGCGATCTCCGGTCGCCGCAGACTGACCCGGACGGTCGTCAGCATCGCGCTCATGGCCGCCGCCGGCGCGCTGGTCGTCGGCGGCCAGCCCCGGGTGCAGGCCGCGCGTATCGAACGGCCAGCACCGGTCGACATCGGCTCGGTCGAGAACTTCGCGGTGCTCGCCGCGGCAACGGTCACCAACTCCGGTGCCAGCCACATCATCGGCGACCTGGGCGTGAGTCCAGGCACCGCGGTGACCGGGTTCCCCCCAGGCACCCTGGACGGGATGATGCACGGCGGCGATCCGGTCGCCACCCAGGCGCAGGCCGATCTGAACACCGCGTACAACGACGCCGCGGCGCGCACCCCTACCGCCGTCGTCTCCGGCGACCTCGGTGGCCTGACCCTCGCCCCGGGCGTCTACCGCTCGGCCTCTTCGCTCGGCATCGCCGGCACGCTCACCCTCGACGGCCAGGGCCATCCCCACGCGGTCTTCATCTTCCAGATGGGTAGCACGCTCATCACCAGCGCGGACGCCCGCGTGGAGCTCGTCGGCGGAGCCCAGGCGTGCAACGTCTTCTGGCAGGTCGGTAGCTCCGCCACGCTGGCGGCCAACTCGGTGATCGCGGGCGATGTCGCGGCCGACCAGTCGATCACCGTGGCGGCGGGCACCAGCATCAACGGCCGGGCGCTGGCCCGCGGCGCCGCGGTGACCCTCGACGACAACGCGATCACCAGGGCCGACTGCGGCCCCCCGGGCACGCTGGGGATCTCCGCCCCGCCCGGAGCGGTCAGCCTGGGTACCGTGCCCCTGACCAGCGCCCAGGTCTCGGGTCTGCTCGGGACCGTCACGGTCACCGACACCCGGGACATCGACCCCGCCGGGTGGATCACCACCGTCAGCAGTACCGCCTTCGTGTCCGGCCCNAGCAGCATCAGCCCCTCGAACGCCTCCTACAGCCCCGGCGAGGTGACGTTAANGGGTGACGACGTGGCCCCGACGGTGACCAACGACCCGGCACTGTCGGTCGCCCCTGGCGAGATCGTGCGCGCGACCGGCGGAACCGGGCTCAACTCCGCAGCCTGGAACCCCAGGATCACGGTCACCATCCCCGCCGGCGGGATCGTCGCGGGAACCTACAGCGCGACCCTCACCCATGCGGTCGCCTAGCCGGCCGCCCTCGGTCGCCCGAGCCGGCCGGGCCTGGGGGCGGTCAGGCCGGCCCGGGCCCGGCCGGTGGCTTACGCCAGACGGAGACGTGACTCTCGCTGTCCGCCGTGAAAGGGCTGCCGTCCCAGTCGGCGAACCGGTTCTCCAGGTCCAGACCGGCGAGTTGCGCCATGAGGTCGCATTCGGCCGGCCAGATGTACCGGAACTCGCCGGAGCCGTGGCGCACCGTCCCGTCGGCCTCGTGCCAGTAGTGATGGGAGGTGCACTGCTGCGTGGCGGGGTCGTAGGTGTCGAAGACGAGGTGTCGGTCACCGGTGCTGATCGGGACCGCGCACTGGCCGGGAGGCAGGCGCCGTATCGGCGGCACCCACAGCTCAAGGACAAAGCGCCCACCCGGACCGAGATGCCGGGCGGCGTTACGGAAACATGNGACCTGCTCCGCCTGGGTGCGCAGGTTGGAGATGCTGTTCCACACCAGGAAGACGAGGGAGAACTCGCCGGGCACAGTGGCGGTGGCCATGTCGCCGACGACCACGGGCAGGGTCGCCTCATCGGCCTTGCGGCGCAGTCGGGCGACCATCGACGCCGACAGTTCGATGCCGGTCACGGGAACGCCCCGGGCGACGAGCGGGAGGCCGACGCGACCGGTGCCGATCGCGAACTCCAACGCCGCACCCGCACCGGCCAGACGGGCCAGCAGATCGACGGTCGGACCGAGCACCTTCGGCGCGAACTTCTCGGCGGAGATGCTGTCGTAGCGCTCCGCCGTCTCGTCGTCCCACACCGCGCTGCTCGTCACGGCGTCGCAGGCTAACGGACAGAAATCGGCCCCGTCGACACCTTTTCCGTCCTGGCACCTGGCGCAGGATGCCGTGGGCGATCCCGCTTCGCACGAATACGGCGTCCAGGCTCCGACGGCGCTGGGCGGGCCAGGCCCCGGGCCGGGTCGGACCGCTTCAGTCGGTGAGGTGGTTGATCGCACCGCTGTGGACGGCGGTGCAGATCTGGNGCCACACGGCGGCGGGGATCTCGAGGCGATGGCTGCCGAGATAGCCGTAGCGGAGGTGGACGTGCCCGTCCCGCTCGGCGGCGAGGCCGCCGCTGGCGGCCGTCCAGGGAGTCCAGGCGGCGTTCAGCCGATGGAACGCCCCCCGGTCGCCGGCGCGGATCTCCGCCCGCAGGGCGAACCAGATCGCCCTGGGCATCCGAAGATCCGGCTCGGTGCCGGTGGTGTAGCTGATGGCGACGGTCTCGCCGTCGCGGGCGAACGCGACGTCGGGACTGACCGCGGGCCGGCGCCAGGCGAGCTGGTCCGGGGGGCTGGCCATGGTCGCTCCTGCGTAGTGGTCTTCGGTGACCCGTCGGCGCGGGAGGTTCCAGGTTTCTCGCCGACATAGGCAGTCTGTGCACGTGACCGGGTGACCGCCAGATGTGCGCACGACGCGTGCCGTGCCGTGCCGTGCTGTGCGCCGTCGCGGCTGTGGCTGTGGCTGTGGCTGTGCTGTGGCAGTGGCAGCCGACTGCGGCTGTGGCAGCGGGCGGAGGTGGACCCGGGGGCAGGCGAACGGGGAGGAACAGCAACGGGTGAACGAGGACAGGACCGGCGCGGTGGCGCTGGGGCGGCGGATTCGGATCCTGCGCGGCCGCATGAGTCAGGACACGTTGAGCCGGCGGATCGGGTTCCACCGGACCCGGATCTCCAAGGCCNAGAACGGGGAGCTGCCCTCCGCCGATCTGTGCGCCGCGCTCGACGACTACTGGCGGACCGGGGGGGAGATCGCCGCCTGGCAGGCCCGACTCGAGGCGGCCCGCGACGGCGACGGCGCGGCCGGGACCGACCGCAGGCAGGTCTTCGAGTTCTCGGCGGCCGGACTGATCGCCGCGGACACCTATCGGCGGCGAGCGCGCCGCAACCCGGACGCGCTCACCCTGAGTGAACTCGCCGACGAGGTCGACGGTCATGCGGCGGTGTTCACCACCACGCCTCACGCGATTCTCGCGCCGCGGGTGTATCGCACCTGGCAGTCCGCCGAGCGGCTCCTCGACGCGGGCGCCAAGACCAGGGCGCAGGCGAGGCTCACCCAGATCGCCGGCTACTCGGCGTACATGCTGTCGCGGCTGGCGTTCAACCTCGGCGATCAGGCGGCCTCACGGCGCTTCGTCACCCAGGCCGGCGATCATGCCGACCAGATCGACGACCCGGTGCTGGCCGCCGCCATGGCGGCGATGTCCTCCACCCTGGCGTTCTACGGCCACCAGTACACCGAGGCCGTCGAGTTCGCGCGCCGGGCGCCGGACCATCCCTACACCCGGGCCAGGCTCGCCGCCTACGAGGCGCGGGCGCTGGCCGCCCTCGGGGATCCGGGGGGCACCCGGGAGGCGCTGGCCCGGATGCGCCGAGCCGTGATCGACGTCCCGGCCCGGCCCGGAAGCTCGCCGTTCGGGCCGGCGACGGCCGAGTCGTTCACCGCCGGCGTCCTCGCCCGGCTCGGCGCGGGCGACGAGGCGGAGCCGATCGCCCGCGCCGCCGTCGACGCCTTCGAACGCGGCCGGGCCGTCGGCTTCGAGGACCACGGCCACGCCGTCATGGTCCTCGCGACCGCCCTCGTGCGCCGCCCGCGTCCCGATGCCGCCGAGGCGGCCCGGCTCGGGTTGCGGGCCCTGGCGATCCTGGCCGCGAGCCCGACCCAGACGCTCATCAGCCGCGCGGGACGGCTCGCTGCCGATCTCGCCGGGCATGCTCCCCTCCCGGAGGTCGTGGACTTCCGTGAACGGCTCATCGCCGTTACCCGGCCGGCTTTGATGGAGGAATGACCCTTGACATAGCCGAGTCGCTCCCTGCGGTCATGGTGCCGACCGTGCGTACCGAGCGGCTCATCCTGCGCGGGTGGACCGCCGGCGACATCCCCGCCTACACCCGGATGGCGTTGGACCCGCGGATGAGCCGCTACACCGGATCGCCGTCGAGCGAAGGCGCGGTCTGGAACATGTTCGCGTTACAGATCGGGCACTGGGCCCTCAACGGCTTCGGCATGTGGCTCGCGCACGAGCGGGCCACCGGAGAGTTCATCGGGCGCGCCGGCCTCTACCGGGAGTACGGCTGGCCCGGCCTGGAAGCCGCCTGGACCATCCGCCCGCAGCGGTGGGGGGAGGGATTCGCGACCGAGGGCGGTGCCGCGGCGGTCGAGTACGCCTTCACCGGTCTCCGCGCCGACCGGGTCATCTCGATCATTCACCCGGAGAATGCGGCGTCCATCCGGGTCGCGGTCAAGCTCGGCATGACGTTCGCGGAAGCCACCGAGCGCAACGGCCAGCCGCGGCACATCTACGCGATCAGCCGTCCCGACTGGAGGCCGTCCACCGCGGGATCTCGGTGAAGGGATCTCGGTGAAGGGGATCCCGGGGAGCGGGAACTCGGCCGAGCTGTCCGTGTGTACGTGTCTGCGCTATGTGGTCATCCGTGCTGCCCGCGCTGTTGGTTGCGTGTTCAACCTCTGGTCGTCGGTGTGNAGGAGGCTCCGCGAGGAGCGTGAGATCGTCTCCGCCTGCCCGTGACCCGCCCGAGGAGCAACTGCATTGNGTAGACATTCGCGTGGGAAGGTGCGACTCGCCGTCGCCACAGCTCTGGCCGTCGTCGCCGTCGCCACAGTCGGCCTGTTCGGCATGCCGGCAATGGCAGCGGGGCCGGCGGACGTGCGGATCAACGAGGTCGAGTCGAGCGGTGGGTCGCCCGGTGACTGGGTGGAGCTGACGAACATCGGTTCGGCGGCGGTGGACGTCTCCGGCTGGGTCGTCAAGGACAACGACGACTCGCACGTGTTCACCGTGGCGTCGGGAACGTCGCTGGCGCCCGGCGGGCATCTGGTTCTCGACGTCGATCCGGTGTTCGGCCTCGGTAGCGCCGATTCGGTGCGGCTGTACCAGCCGGGTGGCACGACGCTGGTCGATTCCTACACCTGGACCTCGCACGCGTCGACGACCTACGGACGCTGCCCCGACGGCACCGGTGCGTTCACGACGACCACCTCGTCGACGCGCGGCGCGGCAAACGCCTGCCCCGCCACCGCGTGGCCCGGCGGCTCGGCCGTCGCCACCGCCGACGACGCGAACGTGTTCGGCACGAACCTCAGCGGGCTGTCGTTCCAGAGCTCCAGCGTTCTGTGGGCGGTGAAGAACGGTCCCGGCACGCTCTACCGGCTCGTGCCGAACGGCGCGAAGTGGCAGCCCGACACGACCGGCGGCTGGGCCTCGGGCAAGGCGCTGCACTACGCCGGCGGGACCGGCGATCCCGACGCGGAAGGCGTGGTCACCACTCCCGACGGCGTGGTCGTCTCCACCGAACGGGACAACAGCAACAGCGGCACCAGCCTGCTGAAGGTCCTGCGGTACGACGGTTCCTCCACGGCCCCCTCGCTGAACGCGACAGCGGAATGGAACCTCACCGCCGACCTGCCTGCCGTGGCGGCCAACAGCGGGCTCGAGGCCNTCTCGTGGATTCCCGACACGTACCTCACCGCGCACGGGTTCCACGACGAGCACACCAACACCGCCTACGACCCGGGCGCCTATCCCGGTCACGGCAGCGGCCNGTACTTCGTCGGTCTTGAGGCCAACGGCTCCGTCTACGCCTACGCGCTCAACCAGGGCGGCGGTGCCTACACCCGGATCGCCACCGTCGCGAGCGGTTTCCCCGCAGTCATGGACCTCGAGTACGAGCCCGCGACCGGCCACCTGTGGGCCGAGTGNGACGACACCTGCCAGGGCCGCACCGCGACGCTCGACATCAACGCCCAGGGCCGGCTCACCGGTACCGCCGTGTACGCCCGCCCCTCCGGGATGTCCAACTACAACAACGAGGGATTCGCCCTCGCCCCGCAGGACAGCTGCTCGTCCGGGCACAAGCCGGTCGTCTGGTCCGACGACGACAACGACTCCAGCCACGCCCTGCGCACCGGCACCCTGAACTGCACCCCCTGACCTGCATGCTCTGACGTCCCGCCCGGGGTGGGCGGCACCGCTGGTCCGCCCACCCCACCACACCAGGGCGGGCCGGTTGTGGGGCGGTGCGTCTTGTACGGTCCCATNCCGCGGACCGTTCACACCGCACCGCAACCGGCTCCCGGGCACGAGGGGATCTGCGGTCGTCGCCGCAAGAATTCGGCGTCAGTCTCCTTTTTCGGGCTGCGGACATCCGTAAGTCCGGGCTTTCTGCCCAGTCCTGTCGATGGTGCTCTCTGACGCTCGGCCGGGGCCGCGTCCTGAGCCGCGGCTGACCTGCGGCGGGACGGCGGACGCCACCTGGCGGGAAAAACGCCCCGATTTGCCGCCAGGTCGCGGTGGACATGAAACCGTGCGGTAATCGACGATGACCCGACCGCAATGAGACCCGGGCGACGGCTCATCAGCGAGAGGATCTCCGGTGCCGCACNCCGTCGACCCGGAACTCGTAGTCCAGCCGCCCGGCCGAGTCCGCCGGTCCGTGGACCACGACATATGGGGTCGCCATGGAAGTCGACAAGGATCAGTTCGTCCCGATGCGAGACGGCGTTCACCTGGCCGTCGACATCTACCGGCCCGACCAGCTTTCCCGGCACGCGGCCGTACTGATCATCACGCCGTACAAGAAGGATGCCCAGTTCGACATGCCGATCGGCTCCGACGGACGCCGAATGACGGCACTGCCCATCGTGATTCCGCCAGGGGTCAACCCGATGCTCCTNAGCGTCAGNCCAATGGTCGACGCGGGGTTCGTGGTGGCGGTGGCCGACGCCCGTGGAACTGGTTTCTCGGAAGGCAACTACGACTACTACAATCTGGTGGAAGGGCCGTTCGACGGATATGACCTCGTCGAGTGGCTCGCCGAGCAGCCCTGGTGCGACGGAAACGTCGGCATCACCGGGGGATCGGCCGCCGCCATCTCCTGTTACACCACGGCGCTGACCCACCCCCCGCACCTGCGCGCCATGGCCCCGAACATGCACCCGGCCGACTTCTACACCGACCAGTGGCGGATCGGCGGCGTCTTCCGCTACGAGAACCGCATCGGCTGGGCGACGAGCCAGTACGGGAACATCTCCCCGATCGACCCGGGGGACCCGGAGAGTCCGGGCTACGAACGCAGGCGGGCCGTGTACGAAGCACGCTTCGACCAGTGGTACCAGCGCATCGCGGCCGGCCAGAATCCCGCCAACCTCGACTGGCTGACGGAGATGTACCAGCACGACGCCTATGACGACTTCTGGCGGTCCCGTAGTTTCCTGCGCCGGGCGCAGGAGACGGCACTTCCCACGCTGCACAGCGGCGTGTGGTACGACCATTTCGTCCGCGGCACCCTGTCGAGCCATGAGGCATCGGAGGGCCCGAAGCGGCTGTTCGTCGGCCCCGGAAGCCTGGCGATCCGGCCCGAGCTCGGCGACGGCGGCCTGACCGCACTGCAGATCGCGTGGTTCGACCACTTTCTGCGCGGCGCGAAGAACGACGTCCTGGCCGGCCCCCAGGCCCGGCTGTACCTGCTGGGCGACGAGCGCTACGTCGACGTGCCGAGNTGGCCGGTGCCGGCCGTTGCAACCAGGTTCCACCTCGCCTCCTCGGCCGACGGCCCGGTCGGGTCGGGGATCGACGGCGTGCTGCTGGCCGTCCCACGGGCGAGCGACACCTCCAGTCTCCTGAAGCACGACCCGGCCAATCCGAACCGAACGCCACCGGACCCCGCCGACCAGAGGTCCTTCGAGGAAGGCTGCCTGACGTTTTCCTCGGCGGTCCTCGAGGCCGACCTGACGGTCGTCGGCACCCCGCGCCTCGTCCTGCACGCCACGACGGACGCGCCCGACGTCGACTTCTGCGTCCGGCTCTGCGACGTGTTTCCCGACGGCCGGTCGCGGCTGCTCAACACCGGCGCCCTGAAGGGATCGCACGTCGACGGTGACGAGCATNCGACCGCCCTGGTGGCCGGCCAGGTCTACGAGTTCGACATCGAGATCTGNCCCACCGCGAACGTGTTCCGGGCCGGCCATCGGATCCGCGTCGACGTCTCGACCTCCGATTTCCCGTTCTTCGAGGTCAACCAACACCCGTCGAACACGGAGGTCTTCCACGACAGCGGTCGACCGTCCCATCTCCTGCTGCCCGTCGTCGAGTCCCCGTTACCCGCGGCCGGTGCGTGATGACCCGTTTCGGTGTCCACGACCTCACCGTCCAGTTCGGCGGACTGCGGGCGCTCGACCAGGTCTCCTTCGCGGTCGAACCGGCCACGTTCGTCGGNCTCATCGGCCCCAACGGTGCGGGCAAGACGACCTTCATGGATGCCGTCACCGNCTTCACCCCCGCCACCGGAACCGTGACGTTCGAGGGCCACGACCTCAGCAGGGTGCCCGCCCACCGGCGGATCCGGACCGGCATCGGACGCACGTTCCAGACGCTTGAACTGTTCGAGGACCTCACCGTCCGCGAGAACCTGACCGCGGCGGCGGAGAAATCCACCTGGTGGTCGCCGTTGGTGGATCTCGTCCGGCCCCGCCCGTCGAGGGCGGCCGCCGAGGCGGTCGAGGACGCGCTGTCGCGGCTGCGGATCGAGGACCTGGCCGACGTGCTGCCGCCCGACCTGTCCCTCGGGCAGCGCAAGTTCGTCACCGTCGCCCGAGCGCTGGCGCTGCGCCCCCGACTGCTGCTGCTGGACGAGCCGGCCGCGGGACTCGGGACGAGCGAGGCGCTGGCCTTCGCCGCACGGCTGCGGGAACTCGTCGAGGAGGGCCTGACCATCATCATGATCGACCATGACATGGGGATGGTCCTCAAGGTCTGCGACGAGATCCATGTCCTGGACTTCGGCCGGCTCATCNCCAGCGGCGACCCGGAGGCGATTCGGCAGGACCCACGGGTGATCCAGGCGTATCTCGGCGTCGACGACGATCCGGCGGCGGCCGAGGCGGCCGAGGCGGCCGTCGGTCCCGAGAACCGGGCCGGTGCGATGACGGCGGCGATCATCGACTGCGCGGGCCTGACCTCGGGCTACGCCGGCGTCCCGGTCATCCGCGACCTGGACCTCACCGTCGGCGAGGGCGAACT
This sequence comes from Frankia sp. AvcI1, assembly GCF_001420875.1. Classification (NCBI taxonomy): domain Bacteria; kingdom Bacillati; phylum Actinomycetota; class Actinomycetes; order Frankiales; family Frankiaceae; genus Frankia; species Frankia sp. AvcI1. The sequence goes on from NZ_LJFZ01000001.1 coordinate 157,370, forward strand.
GGTCGCCGTCCTCGGTCCCAACGGCGCCGGCAAGACCACCACCCTGCTGACCATCGCCGGCGTGCTCAGGCCGATCGGCGGGGCGGTTCGCTTCCTCGGCGCCCCCGTCGACGGCGGCCGGCCGGACCGGGTGGCGCGCCGCGGCCTGTGCCTCGTCCCCGACGACCGTTCGGTGTTCTTCGACCTCACCGTGCGCGAGAACATCCGGATGGGCCGGGGCCGGCGCCACGGCGATCCCGTCAGGGTGGTCCTCGACTACTTTCCCGCCCTGGAGAGCCGGCTGCGGATGCGCGCCGGCCTGCTGTCCGGCGGTGAGCAGCAGATGCTGGCGATCGGCCGGGCCATCACGATGCGTCCCAGGGCGCTCATGGTCGACGAGATGAGCCTGGGCCTCGCTCCCGTCATCGTGAAGAAGCTGCTGCCGGTCATGCGGCGGATCGCCGACGACCTCGGCTGCGCCATCCTCATCGTCGAACAGCACGTCGACCTCGCGCTCCAGGTGGTCGACCGGGCCTACGTGTTCAACCACGGGGCCATGGTCCAGGAGGGGCCCGCCGTGGAGCTGAGAGGGCAGCGCGACCTCATCGAGGCGAGCNACCTCGGCGCCCAGGATGCCCCTGATGCCCAGACCGACCAGGCCGACCAGGCCGACCAGGGCGGGGCGGTCCGGTGAGCACCGTCGTTCTCTTCGCCATTCTCGGGCTGGGCTCCGGCGCGGCGTATGCGATCCTCGCCTGCGGCGTCGTCCTGGTGCACCGCGGCTCGGGGACCCTGAGCTTCGCCCAGGGCGCCGTCTGCATGTTCGCCGCCTTCTTCTTCGCCCGCCTCGTCGAGCAGGGAGTGCCCAAGCCGGTGGCGCTCGTCGTGACCCTCCTCGCCGCGGGAGCCTTCGGCGCGGTCTGGCACGCGGCGGTTATGCGGCCCCTTCGCTCCGCCCCGATCCTGGCCAAGGTGATCGTCACGCTGGGCCTGCTCACCGCGCTGGAGGGAGCGGCCAGCCTCTGGTTCGGTGACCAGATCCGCAACGCCCCGAAGGTCCTGCCCACCGGGGACGTGGGGGTCTTCGGCATCCAGTTCGGCCAGGACCGATTATGGCTGCTCGGGATCACCATCGTGATCGCGATCGCCCTCGCCGCCTGGTACAGCGCCACCCTGATCGGTGTCTCGACCCGGGCCGCCGCCGAGAATCCGCGCGGCGCCGCCCTGCTGGGCTTCTCGCCCGATCTCATCGCCGCCACGAACTGGGCCATCGGATGTGCCCTGGCCGGCCTGGCCGGAATACTCATCGCGCCCATCGTCGGCCTGAGCATCGGCGGCCTCACCCTGCTCATTCTTCCGGCTCTGGCCGCGGCTCTTCTGGGTGGATTCCGCTCCTTCGGGCTCACCGCGCTCGCCGGGATTCTGATCGGGTCCGCGCAGTCCGAGATCGGCCGCTACTGGAAGCAGACCGGGGTCACCGACGCGCTGCCGTTCGCGGTCGTCATCGCCGCGGTCGTGCTGACCGGACGGCTGATCCCCGAGCGCGGCACGATTTCCACGGTCCGGCTGCCGCTCGCGCCCCGGNACNGAATCCGCCCACGCTCCGCGGTGGCCCTCGTCGTCGTAGCGGTCGCGGGCCTGGCCCTGCTGAACGGCACCTACCAGTCGGGGCTCACCACCTCCCTCGTCACGATCAGTGCCGCGCTGTCCGTCGTGATCGTCACGGGATTCGTCGGTCAGACCTCGCTGATGCCCATGACGTTCGCCGGCATCGGCGGCCTGCTGACGTCGAAGTTCGCCGAGGACCTGAACGTGCCGTTCNCCTTTCCGCTGGTCCTCGCGGCCGNCTGCATGGTGCCGATCGGGATGGTTCTCGGGCTGCCGGCGCTGCGCGTGCGGGGACTCAACCTGGCGGTCGTCACCATCGGTGCCGCAGTCGCGGTGAACGCGGTGCTCTTCCTCAACCGGAGCTGGACCGGCGGGCAGACCGGCAGCCTCGCACCCTCCCCGTCGATCTTCGGATTCTCGCTCGATCCCTCCCTGCACCGCTTTCGGTTCGGCCTGTTCTGCGTCCTGCTCACCGCCCTGCTCGTCTGGGGTACGGGGAACCTTCGGCGCGGCCCGTCCGGGCTGCGGATGCTGGCCGTGCGCAGCAATGAGCGAGCGGCCACCGCGTCGGGTATCAGCGTGTCGAGCGCGAAACTCCAGGCCTTCGCGGTGTCGGCCGCAGTGGCCGGCGTGTCGGGTTCGCTGCTGTCCTACCAGATCGGCGCCGTCTCCTTCGACCGCTTCGACGTCTTCGGGTCGATCGGGCTGATCGTGCTCGTCTACATCGGCGGCGTGTCGGTCGTCAGCGGTGCCATCTTCGCGGGCCTCGCCGCCGAGGGCGGAGTGTTCTACCTGCTCGTGCAGGACGCGATCGGCTCGGTCGCCCGCTACTACGGCCTGGCCTCCGGCCTGCTTCTGCTGCTGACCATCGTGGCCAATCCGGACGGCGCCGTGATCGCGGCGCGCCGGCAGTGGGCGTGGTGGAGTGCCCGCGGTTCCCGGCCGCACGCCGTCCCCGCCTCCGTCCCCACCCCCGCCCACCGGCCGGCCGAAACGCAGCCCGTCCGCCGGCCCGAGGAGACGACGGCGCCCAGTTCCACACCGCTCTAGCTCCTCACCACGCGATCGTTCATCCTCACGCGTTCTTTGATCCTCACGCGTTCTTTCACCACCATGCGTTCTTTCATCACCATGCGCTCCTCCGGCGAAGGGAAACCTCGTGCAGCCGATCNGGACTCCCATCAGACGAGCGATCGCGGCGGGATTCTCCGCCGTGTGCGTGGCCGCGGCGATGACCAGCTGTGGATCCAGCGGGGGCGGCGGTACCGGTTCGACTNCCGCCGACCACGCGGACACCCTGAAGGGCAAACCGGTTACCGTCGGTCTGATCGTCATGCAGTCGGGCGTGGCGGCGTCCGCGCAGGAGAACCAGTGGGTGGTGGGTACCAGAGCGGCCGCGGCCTATATCAACAATAAGCTCGGCGGTTTTGGTGGACGGCCGTTGAAGATCGATTTATGTGACTCGAAGTCGACCTCGGCCGGTGNCCTGACCTGCGCGAACAAGCTGGCCGCGGACAAGGTCGACTTCGTCTCCGGCTTCGCCCTCGGGATCGGCGCGAACGCGCTGCCGATCTTCGCGAAGGCGGGTATCCCCGTGCACAGCGTGCCGATCTCCCCGCAGGAGTACTCCAGCCCGGACAGTTTCCCCTACGGCGGCGGCTCGTTCACCGAGTACCCGGCCAACGCGGCGTACGCGACCGCGAAGCTGGGCGCGAAGAAGGGCGTGCTCGTCGTGTCGGACCTCGGCGACANCAGCGCGGTGGTGACCTCGATGAACGTGTTCTTCCGCCGGGCCGGGGGCAGCGTGACCGCGATCACCGTCCCCGCCACCACCGCCGACCTCTCGCCGCAGGTGGCCGAGGCGATCAAGGCCAAGCCCGACGCCATCTTCACCGCGCTCAGNGGGGTGCAGGACGCGACGCTCTACGAACAGCTCCAGAAGCAGGGGTTCAGTCCGCGTAACATCATCGCCCAGGCCTCGGCCGTGGACGTTCCCAACTTCTTCGCCAAGGTCTCGCCGAAGACCGNGGTCGAGGGCTCGCTGTACGGCGACATCTTCGTCAGCTTCGACGACACCNCGCAGCCGGACGTCNCCACCTACCGCACGGCGATGAAGACGTACGAAAAGGACGATGGTCGCACCGTGCTCGGCCAGTGGTCGTTCTCCACGATCATGACGAACTACGCCATCGGGAAGAAGCAGGGATTCGCCACCTTCTCCGGCGCGTCGCTCATCAAGGCGCTGAACACCGAGACCGTCCCGGTGTTCATGTCGTACCAGTACAACCGAGCGGCCGCGCCGAAGGGCNCACCGGCCGTGGGCAACCCGTACGTGGTGTTCGTGCGCTACCAGGGCGGCAAGGTGGTCAACCAGCCCGGCGGCTGGGTCAACGGCGTCACCGGCGCGGCCGCTGNCTTCGACCCGTCGATCACGACGGGCTGACCTCGGGCGGGCGATGAGTGCGCCGGCTGGTCAGCGGGCCGTTCCCCGAGAGTAGAGCAGGGCGTTCGGAGAACCGTTGCCGACGTTGGTCAGGACGCCGGGGACGGCGGCGGTCACGAGGGCGGTGCGGACCCGGTCGGGGCCGGCGTCGGGGTGCGTCTCCAGGTACAGGGCGGCGGCTCCGGTGACGTGCGGGGCCGCCATGGACGTGCCACTGATGGTGTTGGTGGCGGTGTCGGAGGCGCTCCAGTCGGACGTGACGTCGGTGCCGGGGGCGAACAGGTCCACGCACGTGCCGAAGTTGGAGTACGAGGTGTCGCGGCTGTCCTCGGTGGTCGTCGCGCCGACGGTGATGGCGCGGGGGAGCCGGGCGGGGGAGAAGTCGCAGGCGTCGCTGCCGCCGTTGCCGGCCGAGACGGAGTAGGTCAGGCCCGCGTTGATGGACTGGCGGACCGCCGAGTCCAGCGCCCGGGACGCGTCGCCCTCCAGGCTCACGTTCACCACGGCGGGGCTGGCGTGGTGCGCGGTGATCCAGTCGATGCCGGCGATGACGCCGCTCACCGTGCCGAAGCCGTCGCAGTCCAGCACCCGGACCGCGACCAGGCGGACCGACTTGGCGATGCCGTAGGTCGATCCGCCGACGGTCCCGGCGACGTGGGTGCCGTGGCCGTTGCAGTCGTCGGTGCCGTGTCCGTCGTCGATGGACGAGAAGCCGCTTGAGGCGCGGCCGCCGAAGTCCTTGTGGCTGGTCCGGATGCCGGTGTCGACGATGTACGCGGTGACGCGGGCGCCGGTCGAGTCGTAGACGTACTTGTGATCCAGCGGGCGTTCACGCTGGTCGACCCGGTCCAGCCCCCAGTCGGGCCGCCGCTGCGTGATGTCGGCATGGACCACCTTGTCGGCCTCGACGTAGTCGACGTCGGGGTCGGCGCGCACGGTGTTGAGCTGCTGAGTGTTGAGGCGTGCGACGTAGCCGTTCACACTCTGCCGGAATTCCCGGTCGACCCGCACGCCGATACCCCGGGCTCGGCCCACGGCGGGCGCCGGGGCGTTGGGCTGCGCGGTGGGTTTCAGTACGACGATGTACTGGCCGGCGGGGTCGGGTGGGGCCGCGAAGGCGGCGTTCATCGCGGCCGTCTGCGCTCCGACGACAGCGGTGATGAGCCCGCCGATCGCCGCGAATCGAAAAAGGCTGTTTCTCATTGCTTTCACTCCTCCGGGCCGCGCCGGATCGGCGCGCCGGTCGCGGGGCGGGCGTGTCGGGAGGCGGGTCAGCCGAGCCCGAGGCCGCGCGCGACCGTCAACTGGATCTGGTTGGTCTGCCGGATCCGCTCCAGCGCCCTGCGATGGGTGGCGAGATCGGGGCGTTGAAGCTCCGACTCGACGCTGAACCAGACGCCGACCAGATTGGTCTGTTTCTTGCAGGCGATGTCGGTCGCCGCCACGGCGGTTTCCGTCGCCGACACCGGGCCCGTGCGGAACCGTGGATCGGCGGCGGCGTCCAGGGGCGACGAGTAGTACAGGGCGTGCGTCCGCATGCAGGCGGACCAGGCGCGCAGGACCGCCCGCACGCGCTCGTCGCGGCCGGAGGCGAAATAGCTGCTCTGGGAGAGCCGCTGCGCCAGGTCCGGGTCCGTCCCGGCGGGTGCGGTGGCGTGCAACCGGCGCTTCGCCTCACCGACACAGCCGCCGGCCGGGACGGGTCGCCCGTCGACGGCGCCTGGATGCCGGCCGGTGAGGATGTCGAGCGTCCTGGGATCCGGTGCCGTCGCCGCTCCCGCGGACGCCGGGGTTGCGTCGCCCGGTCGAGGCTTCGACACGCGATATCCGGCCGTCGCGGCCAGTGCGGCGTCGGTGATGCCGTAGCGCCGTTCGTTCAGGGTGGCCGGCACGTCCGCAGTGGCGGCCCGCGGTCGCGGATCGGGCACCCCGAAGCGGCGGGTGCACTGGGCGAGCAGCACCCGGTACGCCTGGGCGACCGACACCGACTCGCGCGGGCTGAGCAGGTAGGGGTCGAGGGGAAGGCGCAGCGATGCGCCGTCGAGAAGCGACGGCGGCCGGGCCGCCGCGACGGCGGCCGGGGCGGTGGAGGCGGTGCTCCCGCAGCCGGCGACGAGGGCCGCGAGGAGGGCCGCGGCGAGGGCCGGGGCGAGAGGCGCGGCGAGGGCCGGGGTCGTCGCCGACGCGCGCCGGGAGGCAGGATCGCCCCGTCCGGGGGCGGACCGCCGGCGGGGGGCGTGGAGCCGGCCGAAACGGCCCGCCTGGTGGGGCATCGGTCTCCTGTCGGTCACCGCGGCCGCAACGACCGACACGGCCGATCACGGCCGATCAGGGCCGATCCTGATCGTCCGGGTGGGGACGGGACCGGCCCTGAAAACGGCGCGTCGTCGGTGGGAGCGGTTAAGCGGTCAGCGGTTGGATCGGTTTTCGAGCGGGATCAGACCCAGATGAAGGACTCGACGTTGTTGATGAACGTGGGGGTGAAGTTGCCGCCGCTGCTGGGGGCGATGGTGCCCGCGGTGCCCGTGCTGTTCACACCGGTGTAGACGCGGGCGGTGAGGTGCTGGTCGTAGTTCCAGGCGGATTCCGAGTTGTTTCCGACCCGGGCACCCTGTCCGGCACCGGGCGAGCTGAAGGTGTTGTTGTTGAGGTCGTTGTCCGAGTAGAAGAAGTCCGCGTGGCTGCCCCCGTAGCTCTGGAGGTACCACAGGCACAGATCGCCGTCGCCGTTGCTGTACAGGTTGCAGGCGCCGTCGAGGTGCTGCGCGCTGATGCCGTGGCTGTTGCGGCCGGCCTTGGTCGTCGCGGCGGCGGCGGCGAAACCCGAGCTGCTCGTGGGCGCCGGGGCGCTGGTCCCCGACGTGGTGGCCGATCCACCGCCGCCGGCGGCGGCGAGGGCGGGCTGTCCGACGGAGACGATGCCGGCGACGGCCACTCCGCCAACGGCGACGGCGAGGCTCCGGCGAAGGGAGGTCCTGTTCATGTCCATGCTCCTTGCGTTGATGAGAAAATGCTTGGGCGTCGCTCCCGCAACGACGTCACGGTTTGCCCCGACCGTCCTTCCGGGCACGCCAGCCGAATCGCCCGCGCGGCACGTTCATCGTGGTCTCCTGGTGTCCCGTCGGGTCTGGTCGAGACCGGATGAAAGTTGCCTCAACAATGAGGCCGCATCGCTGGACCTGTTTTCGGCGAGAAAGCGACCGCCTGGTTAGGAACAATTCTGGGTGCGGATTGAAAGTATGGCGCCGGGTCGACGGTGTCCAGGATGCCGCCGTACGCGTGTCGAGCCGCAGCCGCGGGTTGTCGGGTGGCGCATGTCCGGTCTAATCCGGGAAATTCCGGCCCCTTTTCCCGTGGCATCGGGCGTATCCGGGTGGCGGCCGGGGCGGGGACGGTGGCGGTGACGGATACCCGACACCGCCGGCCGTGGGGAGTGCCATCAAACGGACTCCGGCCGTCCGCCTTTCCGGCGCGCCGGAGCGCCTCGTTTCACCGATCGGCGGCCGGCGGGCGTCCTGCACCGTCTCGGGGCCGGCCTTCCGCTGCCCCAAAGCCCTGACCAGACGATCCGTGAAGCCGTCGACGTGTGGCGCGCCGTCCCGCGCGCTCTCGTGAGACGGACCGCCGCCGCGGCACACCCGCCGACGCGGGCACATCCGGCGCGCCCACGGCCGTCGGGGATCGGGCACCGAAGGCCGGGTGACTCGGACCGACGGCGCCCGTCCGCGGCATTCCGCCCGCGCACCGGCCCTGCCGCTGCGTGATGGGCCCTGCCGCGGTGTGGCGGGTCTGCCGTGTGGCGGGTCTGCCGTGTGGCGGGCTCCGGGCAGAGGCGGGCTCCGCGGTGTGGTGCGCCCTGGGAAGTGGCGGGTGAAACCGGCGTCGGTGAAGGAGGGTCGTCCGAACAGGACGGATGCGGGCGTCGTTCGAACGACTATTCGGCGCGGCTCCCGCGCGCCACCGAAGATCGTCGTTCTTTGGCTATCGGAATAGTTGAGAACATCTTGTCTGACTCTTTGCGTGGTTTATAATTTTCCGCGGTCATCCCTGACAACGATGAGAGCGGTGGCGACATGGGCGAGCGTGCTGGCGATCAGTTGGTCGAGATCCGGTTGTGCGGGCGNCCGACCCGGTCCGGAAAACCGTGCCGGATGCGTCTCTATGGGCCCGAGATCGCCTGTCGTACGCACCTCACCGAGCACGAGCGCGACGTCGCCGAGGCGTACCAGCGGGGGATGGGCGACGGTCATCGCCGCGGCTGGGAAAACGGTCAGGAAATTGGAAAGCAGCAGGTCGAGCGGCTTCAGCGGCGAATCCGGGAGCTCGAAGGACTGCTCGGTCGCGGGCCGCTGCGCGTTGAGGCCGGCGCCGAACGGAGCATCGAGGTCGACCGGTAGCGGCGTCACCGGGCGCCTCGACGAGTGGCCGGCCGGAACCGGCACGTGATCGATCCGCCGGGTCCGGCCGGCAACCACCGCTGGGCGCGGCCGCCGGCCTCCGAGAGGTCGCCGGTTCCGACGGCGCCGGCGGTGTGGCGCGCCCGATCGGTCCGTTACCTGGGTAGTTGCGTCCTTCGGGTGATTCGTTGGCGTTGACAGAGGCCGGGCGCGAACCGCATACTCCGATCGCTTGTGTGAGGAAGCCGGTGGGAATCCGGCGCGGTCGCGCCACTGTGACCGGTCTGCCTGTCCGTGTGGGCGGCGGTACCGGGAGTCAGACCCGAGCACAGGTTGTCCGAACAACCGGGACGCACGATCCCTGAGGGGGCTTCCATGACCACACCCGTTGCCCAACCCACACCCGTCGCCCAGCCACGACAGCGATCCATCTCCCTGCCGTTGTCCGCGCGCCGGGCGGCGCTCGGGCTCACCGCGCTGCTGTCGCTGCTGCTGCTGTACTTCATCGGTGTCGACCAGGGCGCCACGTCGTTGTTCGGCTCGGATACCCACATTCACGAGTTCGTCCACGACGCGCGCCACTTCCTCGGGTTCCCCTGCCACTGAGCGGGGGCGGGGAGATGGAGTTCCGCTACATCTACCGCGGTCTGGGGGTCGGCCTGCTCGGCGGGCTGCTGGCGTTCGTCTTCGCCCGCATCTTCGCCGAGCCCCTCATCCAGGACGCGATCGACTACGAGGACGGGCGNCACGAGGCCCAGGAGGCGCTGGACGCCGCGGCCGGCCTCGCCGCCGGCGCCCACGACCACGAGGTCTTCAGCCGCTCGGTGCAGCGCAACCTGGGCATCGGCGTCGGGATGGCGCTGTTCGGGCTGGCGGTGGGCGGCCTGTTCGTCGTCGTCTACCTGGTCGTCTCGCGCCGCTACCCGAACATCCGGCCGAGGGTGCTGGCCGCGCTGCTCGCCGGCGCCGGCTTCGTCGGTCTCTACCTCATCCCGTTCGCGAAGTACCCGGCGAATCCGCCGGCGATCGGGCACGAGGAGACGATCGGTGCCCGCAGCGCCCTGTACGTGACGATGGTCGCGGTCTCGGTGGTCGCGCTGGGGCTCGCGGTCGTGGTCGGCCGGTGGCTGGCGGGTCGGGTCGGCACCTGGAACGCGAGCCTGCTCGCGGGGGTCGTGTTCCTGGTGCTCGTCGGCGTCGCGATGGCCCTGCTGCCCGCCTACGGCCATCTCGGTGCCAACCGGGCGGAGTTCGGTGATTTCGCCACCGAGACCCCGCAGCCACTCACGGCCCCGAACGGCACGATCGTCTACCCGGGCTTCCCGGCCGATGTGCTGTTCCGGTTCCGGTTCTACTCGGTGGTCAGCCAGCTCGTGCTCTGGGCGACGATCGCACTCGCGTTCGGTCAGCTCGCCGAACGCCTCGCCGTCGCGCCGGCCCGCCGCCAGCCGCGGACCGCCGCGTCCGTGGTCGACCGACCGGCGGCCGCACCGAGCACCGCCGCCGCACCGACCACCGCCGGCTGAGCCCTGGCCCGTTCCCGGACGCCGGCTGTTTCCCCGGCGGCCGGGAGCGGGGAACACGACGGGGAGGACGGGGGCGCGGATGATCGACCACGAGGTGCGGGTCCACCGCAGCACGCAGCGGTTGGCGCCGCCGGACCAGCTTGCCTGGAAGATCGCCGCGGTGGCGGCAGACCCGGTGGAGGTGGTGCCCGAGGTCGCGGCGATGGTCGTCAACCGGGTGATCGACAATGCCGGGGTCGCGGCGGCGTCGCTGCGCCGTCCGCCGGTGGCCGCCGCCCGCGATCAGGCGATGCGCCATCCGCCCGCGCCGGGACGGACCGGCTCGACGGTGTTCGGCCTGCCGCCGCGGGTGCGGGTGTCGCCGGAGTGGGCGGCGTGGGCGAACGGCGTCGCGGTGCGGGAGCTGGACTTCCACGACACGTTCCTCGCCGCCGACTACTCCCATCCCGGTGACAACATCCCGCCGATCCTCGCCGTCGCGCAGCACCTCGGTCTCGGCGGCCGGGACCTCGTCCGGGGGATCGTCACCGGCTACGAGATCCAGGTCGCCCTGGTCCGTGGGATCTGCCTGCACCGGCACCGGATCGACCACATNGCGCACCTCGGCCCGTCGGCCGCGGCCGGTCTCGGGTCGCTGCTCGGCCTGTCCACCGAGGTCGTCTACCAGAGCGTGCAGCAGGCGCTGCACACGACGACGACGACCCGACAGTCCCGCAAGGGGCAGATCTCGAGCTGGAAGGCGTACGCGCCGGCCTTCGCCGGCAAGCTCGCCGTCGAGGCGGTCGACCGGGCGATGCGCGGGCAGGGCGCGCCGTCACCGGCGTACGAGGGCGCGGACGGGTTCGTGGCCTGGCTGCTCGACGGACCGGCCGCCCGTTACGTCGTGTCGCTGCCCGGGCCGGGCGAGGCCAGGCGCGCCATCCTCGACACCTACACCAAGGAGCACTCCGCCGAATACCAGAGCCAGGCGCTCATCGATCTGGCCCGCCGGCTCGGCCCCCGCCTCGGTGACCTGTCCCGGATCAGGAAGATCACGATTCACACCAGTCACCACACCCACCAGGTGATCGGCTCGGGCGCGGGTGACCCGGAGAAGTACTCGCCGTCGGCCAGCCGGGAGACGCTCGACCACTCGATTCCGTACATCGTCGCGGTGGCGTTGCAGGACGGCGACTGGCACCACGAGCGGTCCTACACCCCCGAGCGGGCGGCGCGGCCCGACACCGTCGCGCTGTGGCAGAAGATCGTCACCGTCGAGGACGAGGAGTGGACACGCCGCTATCATGCGGCCGATCCGGCGGAGCGGGCGTTCGGCGGTCGGGTCGTGGTCGAGCGGGACGACGGCGTCACCGTGACCGACGAGATCGCCGTCGCCGACGCCCACCCGCTCGGCGCGCGGCCGTTCGGGCGGGCGGAGTACCTCGCGAAGTTCCGTCGGCTGACCGAGGGCGTGGTGTCCACCGAGGAGCAGGACCGCTTCCTCGACGTCGCCGTCCGCCTCCCCGATCTCGCCCCGGCCGAGCTCGGCGGGCTCACCCTGGTGCCCGAGCGGGCGGCGGCGGTCGGCGAGACGGCGGGGATCTTCTGATGCTGCACGCCCGCACCCCACCCCACGCCCGCCGGGCCGCGCTGCGCGCCGCGCTGGCGTCGGGCCGGCTGCTGCGTTTCCCCGGGGCGTTCAACCCGCTGACCGCCGTCCTCATCACCGAGCTGGGTTTCGACGGGGTCTACGTCTCGGGCGCGGTGCTGGCCGCGGACCTGGCCCTGCCCGACATCGGCCTGACCACGCTCACCGAGGTCGCCGGCCGGGCCGGGCAGATCGCCCGGGTCACCGACCTGCCGACGCTCGTCGACGCCGACACCGGCTTCGGCGAGCCGATGAACGTCGCCCGCAGCGTCCAGATCCTCGAGGACGCCGGGCTCGCGGGCTGCCACCTCGAGGACCAGGTCAACCCGAAACGCTGCGGCCACCTCGACGGCAAGACGGTCGTGCCGGTCGAGGAGATGGTCCGCCGCATCCACGCCGCCGTCGCCGCCCGCCGCGACCCGAACTTCGTCCTGTGCGCCCGCACCGACGCCCGCGGCGTCGAGGGCCTCGACGCCGCGATCGAGCGGGCCCGCGCCTACCGCGACGCCGGCGCCGACATGATCTTCCCCGAGGGGTTGGCGGACGCCGCCGAGTTCGCCGCCGTCCGCGCGGCCGTGGACGTGCCGATCCTCGCGAACATGACCGAGTTCGGCAAGAGCGAGCTGCTCACCGCCGCCACGTTGGCATCGGTCGGGGTCAACGTCGTCATCTACCCGGTCACCCTGCTACGCCTCGCCATGCGCGCCACCGAGGACGGCCTGCGTCGTCTCGCCGCCGACGGCACCCAGACCGAGCTCCTCGACCGGATGCAACATCGATCCCGGCTCTACGAACTGCTCGACTACGCCGCGTACAACACCTTCGACGACAGCATCTTCACCTACCGTGTTCCGGGACCGCCCGAAAGCGGATGACGCCGGCCGGCCGGTGACTCCGGCCCGCGCGTCAGGCGCCGGCGGCATTGGCGAGGACGCCGACCAGCGCGGTGACCGCCATCGCCGCGCAGCCGCCCAGCAGGACGCGCAGCGTGGGGCGCAGCAGCGCGGTGCCCGCGGCCCGCGCCGCCAGCGCCCCCGCGACCGCCAGGCCCAGTACGGTCACCGCGACGATCAGCAGGAGGCGGGCGGTGCCCGCGGGCGCCGCCATCCCGACGAACGGCACCAGCGCGCCGAGGGTGAAGCTGGCCGCCGAGGCCGATGCCGCTTGGAGGGGCCGGGCCTGGTTGGTCTCGTTGTGGCCGAGCTCGTCGCGCATGTGGGCGCCGAGGGCGTCGCGCTCGGTCAGCGCGGCGGCGACCTTCTCGGCCAGCTCACGCGGCAGGCCGCGATGCTCGTAGATGCCGACCAGCTCCGCGAACTCCGCGACCGGGCTCGCCGCGAGCTCCGCCCGCTCCGTGGCGAGGTCGGCGCGTTCGACGTCGGCCTGGGCGCTGACCGACACGAACTCGCCGGCCGCCATGGACAGCGCCCCCGCCGTCAGCCCGGCGAGGCCCGCGGTGAGAATCGCACCGCTCGACGCGCCGCTCGCGGCCACGCCGACGACGAGGCTGGAGGTGGACACCAGCCCGTCGTTCGCGCCGAGGACGGCCGCCCGCAGCCAGCCGGCCCGCTGCGCGCCGTGACGCTCCCGGTGTCGAACCATCGTGTTCGCTGCCGCCATGCCGAGCATTTCAGCACGGGCAATCCGGACCGGACGCCCGCGAATGCCCTTCCTCACTGTGACAATCGCCCCCACTGTGACGGCCCCTCCGGTCCCTGCCCGCATCGGCGATCAGGTGCGATCAGGTGTGGTCGGGTCGGACCACCGATCTGCTCGCCGGCCGACGGTCGAGCCAGGTCACGTACTGCCGCAACCCCATGACCTCCNACAGGGTGTGCCTGCTCCAGCCGCCGCCGTCATGCAACCGGGCGTGGTGGGCGACCAGGCGCAGGCCCTGCCCACCGGCCGACTCGGGTCGCAGGGTGGCGCCGAGGGTCACCACCGGCGAGTTCCAGCCGGCTGCGGACCGCTCGATCCGCAGTTGGCGTCCGAGGAGGAATGCCAGCCGGGTCAGTGCCGGCGGATGCCGCCGCGGGTGCACGGTCACGGATCCGACGTGCGGCCAGGAGGCGGCGTCCACCGCGGCCCGCAGCAGCACGTCCGGTGCCACCGNCAGAAAGTCGACCTCGACGCACGCCTCGCCGGTCGGGGCGGCGGGCGGACCGGCGAGGACCAGGCCGTCGGTGTCCGGCAGTACCAGGGCGGGCAGATCGGCGCCGTCAATCTCCCATTCCGTGCCGATGGTCATGCCGGCCGGNCGCGACCGGGGTGGCGGTCGTGTCGGCGGGTCACCTCCAGCATTCTGCCGACCGGCAGCCGTCCCATCCGTCACCTTTCCCACAGCGTCCATCGAGCATGGCAAACATCGGTCGGCCGTCCCAAGGGGGAAAACCCGGGGGCGTTGATCGTCCCGGCCGGGACGATCCGGGTGCGGCCCGCGCGGCCGCCGCGGCGGGTCGGCGCTCGGGTGGCGGAATCGACTGCCCGCTCGGCTGTTTCCGGTCACCCAGCCGCGTGGACGGCGCTCCACCGACATCATCCGCGGCCACCGCCGGACCGATTCCGGTCCGACCGGGCCGTGCTCGAAGTCGCCGCTCGAATCCGCCGCTCGAATCCGCCGATCGAAGCCACCGCTCGAAGCCACCGCTCGAATCCGCCGCGCCGCCACCGGACTCGGCGCGTTGGAACCCCGGCCGGAATCAGCGTGGTCCGCACAGATTCGAACAGATCCGCACCGATCCGCACCGATGCCGCCATCGCGGGTCCCCCAGGGTGAACAATAGATTCGCCACCGTTTCGCACTGAGGATGCCGGGGTGACATCGCCGTGTCTCTTCACGATCCGAAGGGGTCCGACCCGTATCGGTCGGGCGCGGCGCCGGTCCCGGCCGGCCCCAGCAACCCGTACGAGCAGAGCTGGGTGGCCGGTGCCGACCTGGGCAACGCGCTCGCCGCCGGGTGGCGGCCCCGNCCGCAACCCGCGCCCATCGCGCTGGCACCCGGCGAGGTCGTGCTGGCGCAGGGAGCCGTCCGTCTCTGGCAGTACACCGGCCAGGACGTCACGTACAACCAGGGCTTCTTCGTCGCGTTCGGCAGCCCGCTGCNGCTGGGGGCGTCGCTGCTCGGCAGCGCCCTCTACAACGGCAGCCAGCGCCGCCGAGCCGAGGCGGCCGCGGCGGTCCAGTGGCGTCCCACCGCCACCGGGCAGCTCTTCCTGACCAACCACCGGATCGCGCTGGGCCTGTCCTCCGGCTGGATCGACATCGCCTACCCGTACCTGCGCGCCTCCTCGGTGGACGGGACCGGCCTGATCGTCATGGTGGCCGGCCAGCCCCCGGTCCGCCTGGAGGTGTGGCCACCGCACTGGTTCTTCGTCCTGATGCGGTTCCTGGCCTATGGCGAGACGATCCGGGTCGACGTCCCGCCGCATCTGCGCCTCCCGGCCGCCCTCGAGGCCGGCCCGGGCGGGGCAGCCGACGGCCGGCCGCCCGGCGGCTGAGGCGCGGTGTGCGCGGGGCGACNGGTCTGATGCCACCTGTCACACTTTGGGGAATGGTTACCGGGGGACTGGACCGGCCCTACACCGACGGCCGGTGGGACTTCTTCATTTCCTACACGGCGCGGGACCGGGCCTGGGCAGAGTGGATCGCCTGGCAGCTCGAGGCCGCGGGCTTCCGGGTGCTCGTGCAGGCCTGGGACATGGTGGCGGGTTCCAACTGGTCCGCCGCCATGCAGGACGGCATCCGGTACAGCACCCGCACCCTGGCGGTCCTCTCCGGTGCCTATCTGGATTCGGTGTACGGCGAGCAGGAGTGGCAGGCCGCGTTCGTCGCCGACCCGGACGGCGCGGCCCGCCGGCTGCTCCCGGTGCGGATCGAGAACTGCGCGCGTCCCGGGGTGCTCGGCTCGAGGGTCTCCGTCGACCTGTTCGGCCTGGCCGCGCACGGCGCCCGCGACGTCCTCCTGAACGCCGTCCAGGCTGCCATCTCCGGCCGGGCGAAGCCCCCCGCCGAGCCGCATTTCCCCGGCGGCGGACCCATCCCACCGAAAGCCCCGACCGCTCGACGCGCGCCGTTCTTCCCCGGTTTCCCGGACGGCCCGTCCACCGCTGTGACCGGCCCGTCGATCGTGCCGTCGTCTCCCGCGCCGCCCCCTGCCACAGCGGCGCGCCCGCGCAGCGATGCGACCTGGCCGCCGGCCGGCGCGCGGGCCGAGGCGTCCGGCGGCCCCCAGACGGTGCCGCCGATGCGCGCGGAGCCCGAGACGCCAGGGGAATGCCGGGCACTGCTCATCGGCGTGCCCGGTTACGACGACGAGGGGCTGCCCTCGCTGCCGTGGCTCGCGCCGCTCATGGACGCCACGGCCGAGTCCCTGGAACGGGTCGGCTACCGAGCCGACGTCCACGACCGGTCGCGGCTCGGATACAGCGCGATCAAGTCGGCGATCCACGCGTTCCTGCGCGACGCGGCGGCCGAGGACACGCTGCTGCTGGTCCTGGCCGGTCACGGGGTCCACCATGACGGTCGCGACTTCCTCGTCCCCGCCGACGCCGACCTCGGCTACCAGCCGTTCTGGGACCTGTGCGTGCCCCTGGACTGGGCACGCACGATCTCCCGCAGCGCCNCCGGCCGCGTGCTGGTGATCGTCGACGCCGCGGCCGACCTCGCCGACGACGAGGCGCGCGCCGCCATGACCGAGGACGGCTGGGCGCAGGGGCGCCTGCCCGTGGCCGAGGGCACCGAGGTCGCGTACCTGATCCGGCAGACGCCGTCGCCGAGCGTGCGATCGCCGCTGCTTCGGGCCCTGGTGGACGTCCTGGCCAGCCCCGTCGTCCCCGGTGATCTGCGGATTCTCCAGGAGGCGCTGCGCCGTCGCCTGGCCCTCCCCGGGTCGACCGACGCGGCAACCGACGGCTCGGTCAGTGCGGCCGGCTCGGTCGGTGCGGCTGGTTCGGTCGGTGCGCAGGGAACGATCGACCCGGCGACCGTCGCCGACTGCGTCGCCGGCTCGGCGAGTCCGGACGGTGGCGGCGGCGGATCGGCTCCCTGCGCGCTGCGGCTGGTCCTGCACTGCGACCCGCACGAGTTCCGACCGTTCCCGGCCGCTCGGTCGGCCGGTTCACCGGCATCCCCGGAGCATCCCTGGCGGCGCGCCGCCGATCGGCACGCCGCCTGGACCCTCATGGGGGACGGCGCGGCCGCCGAGGAGCTGCGCGCGCAGACCCTCGACCTCGTCGCCCGCCTGGGTAACCAGCGCGACCGCGCCGCGGCCGGTCTGGGCGCCGATCCCTGGCTGGACCAGACGCTCGCGCTGCGCCTGATGAAACGGCTGGAGTTCCTGGTCAGGCGGCTGCCGGCCGATCCCCCTCCGCTCTCGCCCGCCGAGGCCGGCCTGCTGGTCGCGGTGCCTTTTCTGCACGAAGCCCTCTGGACGACCCTGGTGGCACGCGCGTCCGTCGCTCACCCGGCCGGATCCGACCGGGACGGCTGGACGGCCGGACGGGACGCCGAGCGGACGGAGTTCGAGACCTTCACCCGGCTGCACCCTCGGCTGCTGCGCCGCATCGACNGGGCCCGGCGGGCCGCAGACACGGACGCGGCCGAGGCCATCGGCTGGTGGCTCGCACACCGCTGGGTGGCCCGGCGCCCGGAGTCCTACACCGGCCCGGTGCTCGCCGGCCTGCTCGCCGGGGTCGATCCCGAGACGCCGGCCGGGGATGTGTTCACCGCCGCGCGGGCGAGTGCCCTGCTCACCGCGGTGCGCGCCGACCCGGCGTACCTGAACCGGCCCGGCCAGGCCGCGGCGCTGCTCGACCTGGTCACGGTGGCACCCGCGACCGGGGACGAGATGACCCTGCGGGAACGGTTCGTCGGCTACCTGCTGACCATCGGCCAGCGGATGGCCCTCGAACCCGCGGCCCTGCCGGACGTCATCGTCGAGCACCTCGGCGTGGGCGACCCGGTCGACCTCGGCGTGCTGGGCGAGACCATCCGCCAGGCCCAGTGGCAGCATCGGGGTCGGTCCGGCCGGGCGCTGGCCGCCCGCTGCCAGCACCAGGCCGTCCAGGTCGCTCTGGAGCGGCACACCACCGAGCTCGACAGCCTGCTCGCCGAGGCTCACCGGGTCACCGGCGAGATACCGGCACTGGCCCACCTGCCCACCCATGNCACCGCCGACGCCGTGCGCGCCGTCGAGATCGACGGGCAGCCCGCCTACAGCTCGGCCGGTGCCCAGTTCCGGCTGGCCGAGGACAAGGTGCAGGAGCTGCTCATGGGCGAGCAGCTCTACACCAACCGGGGGCTGGCGATCCGCGAGCTCTACCAGAACGTCCTCGACGCCTGCCGCTACCGCCGGGCCCGCGAGGAGTACCTGGCCCGCACCACCGGGCGGCTGAGCGCGTGGACCGGGCGGATCAGCTTCACCCAGGGTTTCGAGCCGGACGGCGGTGCCTACCTCGAATGCCACGACAACGGCATCGGGATGGGCCTGCGCGAGCTCACCGACGTCTTCGCCGAGGCCGGCACCCGGTCGGTGGACCTGCCCGAGGTCATCGAGGAGATGGTCGCCTGGAAGTCCTGCAATCCGCCGATCGAGTTCCATCCGAACAGCCGCTTCGGCGTCGGCGTGCTGTCCTACTTCATGATCGCCGACGAGATCACGATCGACACGTGTCGGCTCGGCCTGGACGGCCGGCCCGGCGACCGGTTCCGGGTCACCATCGCCGNCCCGGGCAACCTCTTCCGGGTCCAGAACCTCGGGCCGGGCGCCGCCGCGGGGACCAGCCTGCGGCTGCACCTGAGCCGCGGGGCGGGCCAGGCCACGGTGTCCTGCGTCGACCTGCTGCGTCGCATTCTCTGGGTCGCCGAGTTCGAGACGCAGGCCACCGAAGGCGTCTCCCGCGCTCACTGGGCCCCCGGCGAGCTGGCCGACTCCGCTCCCGTCGGCGACGGTAGCCCGCTCCAGGGGTCTGCTCGCCGTTGGACGTCGCCGATCGTGCCCGCGGGCGACGGCGTCTGGTGGGCGAATGGTCTTGGTGCGCTGCTGTCCGACGGCCTCTGGGTGGGCCACACCGTGTTCGGCGTCGTTGTCAACCTCACCGGCCCGCTCGCACCCGAGCTGTCGGTCGACCGCAACGAGATCCGCGAGCTGGTCGACGAGNCGGCGGTGGACGGGCGGCTCTCGGCCGCGATACCCCGGCTGCTCGCCGCCGGCGCCTTCGAGCTGACGTACGAGTGGCTGTCGTCCCTCGCTCGCTATTTTCCCCTGGTCGCGGATGCGATCCTTGCCGCGCTGCTGGCCAGCGGCGCCCGGACCTGGCCGTCTGCCGAGGGCGCGGCGGTGCCGATGGAGCGGGTCGGTTGTTTCCCGCTCGATGGCGAGCTCCTGCCGGCGGCGCCGCGCCAGCATTTGGACAGCAACGCCGGCTACTCGTTCCTCCCCGATGCCCTCGTCTTTCGTCGGCTCGAGGTGTGGGCGACCGCCACCAGGCCCGGGCCACCGGCCGAGTCCCGATCCGTGCCGAGCGACCTGGTGCTTGCGGGTATCGGCCGGCCCACGTTCATCCTCACGAAGCCGCTGCGTGAACTGGGCATCGTGCTGTTCCTGGCTGGCCAGCTGCGCCGCCCTCCCGGCGAGATCCATCGGCGGATCGACGCGCTCGGCCTCGGCACGTGGAGCGGCAAGGCCACGACCGTCGCCGCCGTCACCCGGGACGACCTGCTGCTGCTCAGCGCCGATCTGGACGGCCGCGCGCCGTTGCTGGTGTCGGAGATGCCCCTGGGCCATGCCGTACTCGCCGCGCAGAGCCTCGGTCTCGGGCTCGCCGAGGTCGTCGGTCGGTTGCGGGAGCTGGGACTGGAGATCTTCCCCGCCGGAACTGGCGAACTGGAGGTGCGTCCTCTCGACCTCGTCCTGCTCAGCGCTGATCTCACCGGTCGGGCCCCCTGGCTGTCGCGGNATCGGGTCCCGCTGGCCCACGTGCTGCGCGCCGCGCTGCACACCGGCCTGACGATCGACGCGCTGTCCGCCCGCCTGCGGACTCTCGGGCACCGCGCCCACGTGCCGTCCGGCGTGCCGGCCACCCCGTTCGAGCAGGACGACGTTCTGCTGTTCAACGCGGACGAGCGCAACGCACTCGCCCGGTGGCCGGTGCCCGTCGGCTTCGTTCTGCTGGCGGCCGTGCGGACCGCGCGCTCTCCCCGTGAAGTCGCGCGCCGGCTCGCCGCACTGGGTCTTTCGGCGGCGCGGTCCAGCCAGCTGCCGGCGGCCGTGGACAGCTTCGAGCCCGAATTGGTCCACGCCGACTACTCCTGGGACTTCCGCCAGGCGGGGGCGCCGGTCACCCGGATCTCGGTGCTGCGCACCGCGCAGCAGACGGCCGCGCCCCCGGACCAAGTGATCACGCAGCTGCGCGGCCTTGGCTTCACGGTCGCGGACTTCGCCGATGCCGACCCGGCGGACACGCGGACGTTGACTGGTGGTGATGGTTCCGGGCTGCGGCGCCTCGCCCATGGCGACCGGGTCGGTCTGATCGACGTACTCGGGCTCGCCGGGACGCTGGGCCTGCCGGCGGAGTCGTTGGCGGGGCTGTTCGACCGCATCGGTATCGCCGCGCCCGACCTCACCGGTTTCGAGCCGAAGCCCGAGGACGCCGTCCTGTTCAGCACCCGTCTCGATGGCGCGGTGCTGTCGGTGGCGCGGGACCGCGGCGCCGCCTTCCCGGTCGCCCACCTGCTGGCCGCCGCCACGCGGCTCGGCCGCAGTCCCGCCGAGCTTGCGGAGCGGGTCCGCTACCTGGGCGTGGCGGTTCCCGATCCGGACGGCTGGGATGCGTCGCCGCTGGCCACCGAGGACGTTCGTCTGCTGTCGCGCGACGCCGGTCTCGATGGCCCGTGGCTGCCGGCGAAGACGATGTCAGCCGCTCAGGTGCTGCATGTCGCGGCGGCGACCGGCCGGTCGCCGAGTGAGATTGCGCGCCGCCTCGGCGACCTCGGGTTTCGCACCGGCGCGGTGCCCGAGATCGCCCTCACCACAGCGGAGGACCGGATTCTCACCGCGTTGCTGAGCCCGGCGAACCCCCGGGGGGCCCAGCGGATCTGGGCGGAGCCCACCCGAGCCGGGCTCCTTGCCGCCGCGCGGCTGTCGGGCCGCTCGCCGTGGGACCTCGCGCGCTGGCTGCGCGGCCTTGGGCTGCGGCCGGAGGCCATGACCGCCGGGCCGGACGGCGTCGCGCCCTGGGACCGCAACCTCGACGTGGAGGTGACCGACGACGATCTCGACCTGTTGAGTCGGGACGTCGACGGGCAGGCGCCGTGGCTCGCCGACGGAGCCGTCCCGCCGGGACATGTGCTTGCCGTCGCCGGGCTGACCGGGCGGCGCCCGGCGGACCTCGTCGACGCGCTGTACCGGCTGGGTTTCGCGACGGCGGATCTCGGCGGCGAGGCCGTCACCGGGTACGCCGCACCGGCCGCCGTCGACGCGGTGGATCTCGTGCTGCTCAGCCGTGATCTGAACGGAGAGTCGCCGTGGCTGGCCGGCGGGCGCCTGCCGCGGGCGCATCTGTTGCACGCGGCCTGCGTGCTCGGCTGTGACGTCGCGGAGGTGCGGGAGCGCTACGCCCGGCTCGGGTTCGGTGTGCCGGACGGGATGCGGGAGATGGACCGCGTCGAGCGGACCGCGGTGACCGTCGCGTTCTACCGCGCCGACACCGCCGACCCGCAGCTGACACCGGTGTCGGCCGCCGCGACGCTCGGGGTCGCCGAGTTCANCGGCCGGGCGCCCGGCGAGGTCGCGCGGACCTTCACCGACCTCGATCTGCACGTCGACCACGGCCGCCTCGACCCTGCTGTGCGCCGCCTCGGCCTGGCCGTACGCCTCCCTGAGCTGGATGGGACGGCGTCGGCGGCGGGGCTGACCACACGGGATGTACTGCTGCTCAGCGCCCGGCTGGACGGTCGAGGGCCGTGGCTCGGGCGCGGGCCGGTGCCACTCGCCCACGTCATCGGCGCAGCCGGCTACCTGCGGTGGACGCCGGGCCGGGTCGCCGACCGACTGGCCGCGCTCGGCTGCGACGTCCCGCGGCTGTTCGACGCGGCCCGGGAGGCGTTCATCGACGGTGTCGACGGCGCGCTCGTCGACCTGCTGCGCGATCACCAGGGCCGGCATGTCGACCGGGCGTTCTCCCGCGCCGAGGTCCTCGTCGCGTCGTGGCGCTACCGCTGGACGCCGCGGCGCATCGTCGACCGGCTGGCCGAGCTGGGCTTCGCGGTACCCGCCCGGGCGACCTTCGACCGCTGACGGCGGCCAGCCCGCTGACGGCGGCCCGTCCGTCGACGGCCGGCCGACGGGCCCGCCCGGCCGGCGTCCCGCGCGCCCACCCGCGGGCGGTCCGTGGACCCGGGACGTCCCGTCAGGTCGGGGAGCCGGCCCACAGGTCGGGGCCGAAGACCTCGTAGCGGATCCGCTGCGCCGGTACGCCGCGGCGCAGCAGGCCGGCGCGGGCGTCGCGCAGGAACGGCAGCGGTCCACACAGGTAGGCGCGGGCACCGTCGGGCAGGGGGACCGCGTCGAGGTCGACCGTGCCGCTGTGGCGGGACTCGCCCCGCGACCCGCCGGCGCCCGCCGTCGCGCCCGTGCCCGTCGCGGTGCCGATGCCCGCCGGCCTGCCGACACCGGACTCGTACCAGGTGTGCAGCCGGAAGTCCCGCAGCAGGGCACCCATCTCGAGCATCTCGGAGCGCAGCGCGTGGTGGTCGGGGGAGCGGTCGGCATGCACGGCCACGACCGGGCGTTCCGGCTGCAGGCGGGCCGTGTGGCCGAGCATCGCGATCATCGGGGTGACGCCGATGCCCGCGCTGATCAGCACGAGCGGGTCGGCGCCGGTGGCGAGCGTGACGTCGCCGGTCGGCGGGCTCACGTCCAGGATGTCGCCGACCTTGACCTGGTCATGCAGGTGGGAGGAGACGGCGCCCGCGGGCGCGCCGGCGGGGCCCGGCACCCGGCGCACGGTGATCCGCAGGCTGCCGGCACCGGGCGCCCGGGACAGGCTGTACTGCCGGGCCTGCCGGCCGCCGCCGGGCAGGTCCACCGCGACGGAGACGTACTGTCCGGCGAGGAACGTCGGCAGTGGTTCGGGGCCGGCCGGCACGAGGTCGAAGGAGATCACCTCGGCCGTCGCCACCGTGCGCGCGGTCACCCGCCAGGGCCGCCAGACGCGATCCGGGTCCGCGCCGACGCGCTGGGAGATCCGACCCTCCTCGGCGATGAGTGCGGTGGNGAACAGCCAGTAGACCTCGTCCCACGCGTCGTGCACCTCGCGGGTCACCGCGTCGCCGAGCACCTCGCCGACCGCGGCGAGCAGATGCTGTCCGACGATCGTGTACTGCTCGGGCCGAACCCCCAGTGACACGTGCTTGTGCGCGATGCGGCGCAGCACCGGGGCGAACGACGACGAGCCCGGGCCGGCGAGAAGATGNCCGGCGTAGGCGACGATGGCCGCGGCCAGCGCCTGCCGCTGCTCACCGGTGGCCTGGTTGCCCTGGTTGAACAGGTTCAGCAGCTCGGGATGGGCGTCGAACACGCGCGGGTAGAACGCGGCGGTGATCTCGACGGCATGTTCGGCGACCACGCCCGCGGTCGCTCCGACGACGGCGGCGGAACGTTCGGACAGCATGGGATGACCTCCGGACTTGGATGCCGGCGCGCGGCGCCGGGCAGGGGCCCGCGGCGCGGCCCGGCCCGCCCCGGAACACGCCGGCACGGCACCTGCGCGCCTGCGCGTCCGGGCCGGGGTGTTGCCGGCCGGGAGACCGGGCGCGGCTGGCCCGGCGGTGGGACTGGCCCGGCGGTGCGGCTGGCCCGGGGGTGGGGCTGGTGCGGCGGTGCGGCTGGTGCGGCGGGCCGGCGGTGGCGGGCGATGTGGCCTGATGCGGGTGGCCCGCACGGGCCGTCGGCCAGGCGGTGTGGTGTGTGCGTGGCGTCGTCAGCCGTCCGGCGGAGCCCCCGGCCGTTCCTCGCGCGCGCCAGCCGCCGTGGGCGTGCCCGACGCGCCATCGGTGCAGGTCGGACGCCTCGCCTGGTGGGGACNGGTGGTGCGGGTCAGGCGCATGGTGACGCCCAGGCCGGGACGGTGCTCATCCGGGACCAGCTCCGCTTCTACGTGTTGTAGTAGCAGGACGGCCTCAGCATAGGTAACGGGGGCGCCCACGTCCCCGGATGGCGCCATGGCGTCCTTCACACGACGGTGCGCGCCCGGCGTCGCTCCGTGTCAGGACAGACGGTGGTGTCACGATGCAGCCGACTGGAANTGCCNGATGACCAGCGCCGGCACACCGGCCCTGGCGGCTCGCGCTGCTTCGGGCACCATGTCGTCCAGGCACCACGGCCACCGCTCCCACGGTCCCACCTCCGCGAACGTGCCCTGTTGGTCGGCCGGCCCCGACGGTTCGTCGGCCGGCGCGGAAGGCTCCTCGCAGCGACGCACGCGCAGTCCCACCGCCAGCGCGGCTCGCAGATAGTCCCCGATCAGGTGGCGGTGGGCACTCAGATGTCCAGGTCGGCCATCCGCACCGCGGACGGAGGGAATCGAGCCCAGCGCCACCGTCTCGGGGTGCATGTCGGAGATCACCAGGTGACCGCCTGGACGCAGGACCCGGGCGAACTCCGCCAGGACCGGCCCGAGCGTGCCGATGTGGGTCAGCGCCAGGGCGCACACGACCAGGTCGAACTCGGNGTCGGCCACGGGGAGCCGGTTCAGATCACCGAGCAGGAACTGGCCCTGCGGCACCCGAGTACGTGCGCGGGCGAGCATGTCGGGCGAGCGGTCCACGCCGATGACCCGATGGCCATGCCCGNCGAGAAACTCGGCGTAGCGACCGGTCCCGCACGCGGCGTCCAGAGCAACACCGACGGGCAGCGGGTCCACGATCTCCCTGACCACGGGTTCGTCGACGTCGAACGCCCCGTTGGGCCCGTCATACGTCGCTGACCACAGCCGATAGCCCGGAGCAGTTCCCGCACCTGCGTCATGGCCGGCCATGGCGGCAGAAGGACGTCGCCGACATCGAGACACTCCGCCTGCTGGTCGCCCAGGAGAGGGCGGCCCAGCGGATACAGGCCGCGACGCGGGAGACGCCGTAGCGGGCCGGCGCGGGCACGATCCGGTCGTTGTCGCCGCCGAGGTGTCGCGGTCGGCGAAGCGGCATGCGGGTTTCGAGGCGACAGTTCGTCGGCGGTCGTTCGTCGCGGCGAACGGCGGGGACGGCCGCGGCGGGTAGGTTCCGCGGTGATGACGGGACCGAGTAGGAGCGGGGGCCTAAACAGCCAGGGCGCCCTCTGGGAAGCAGTCGAGCGGATGGTCTCGTTCGGCCCGCGGCTGCCCGGCTCACCGGCGCACCACCGCCACATCGACGACCTTGACGCGCAGTTGCGGAGGCTGGGCCTGGCGGTGACCCGCCATCCCGTCCCCCTGGCCCGCTGGCTCGCCGACGACTGGGCGCTACGCGTCGTCGACGCGCGAGGGGTGAGCGTCACGGTGCCCGTCGCCTCCTACCGTCCGTACTCCGGGGAGACGTCGACCCGCGGGGTGACGGCGACGGTGGTGGACGTCGGCGCGGGCGGCGCGGCGGACTACCGGGGCCGGTCGGTGGCGGGTGCGATCGTGCTCGCCGACGCGCCGGTCGCCCGGCTGCCCGCGGCGGTGCTCACCGACCTCGCCGACGCCGTCGAGCCGCCCGACGCGCGGGCGCTGCTCGCCGCCGAGGACTACTCGCGGGTGTGGCTCGGCGTCCCGGCACCACCCGATCTCGCCCTCGCCCGCCGGCACGGTGCCCTCGCGATGATCGAGATCCTCGATCTGCCACCGGCGCTGGCCGCCGGCCAGTACACCCCGCACCAGCAGCCGTACGCCGGCCTGCCGACCCTGCACGTCGACCGCGAGCAGGGCGCCCGACTGCGAGCCCTGCTCGCGGCCGGCCCGCTGCGGGCC
Organism: Frankia sp. AvcI1; assembly: GCF_001420875.1. NCBI lineage: Bacteria > Bacillati > Actinomycetota > Actinomycetes > Frankiales > Frankiaceae > Frankia > Frankia sp. AvcI1. The sequence goes on from NZ_LJFZ01000001.1 coordinate 182,933, forward strand.
ACCGTCGTCCTGACCGCCCGCCACGACGACAGCTCCGTCGACTACCTGTTGGCCCGGCTGCCCGACTCCGACCGCGACCGCGACTGCAGCCCCGACCCCGACTGCAGCCCCGACCCCGACCCCGAGTGCGGCGCCGACCGAAACCGCGACCCCGACCCCCGCGGCTCGGCGCGGGCGGGCGGCGACGTGCTTGTCGCCACGCACACCGACGGGCAGAACGCGATCGAGGAGAACGGCGGGCCGGCCCTGCTCGCGCTCGCCGAGCGGCTCGCCCGCCGGGGCCCGGCCGCGCGGCGCAGGCGCGACGCGGTGTTCCTGTTCTCCCCGGCGCACATGACCGCCGACGCGGCGACGGTGAAGCCCGACGCCTGGCTGCGCCGCCACCCGCGGCTGCGGGACCGCCTCGCGATGGCGCTCGTCGCCGAACATCTCGGCGCGACGGGCTGGGACGAAGGCGGCGGCACCGTGCCCTACGGGCCGACCGGCCGCAGCGAACCCGTCGTCGTCGCCGTCGGACACAGCGAACGGCTGCGCCGGCTCGCGCTCGACGAGGTGCGGGCCGGCGGGCTCACCCGGGCCGCCGTGCTCCCACCGGCTGCCGACGGGCTCTACGGCGAGGGCACGTTCCCCTACCGGCTCGGCCTGCCGACGGCGGCGTTCATCAGCGGGCCGGCGTACCTGCTCCAGGTCGGCCCGGGCGACCAGCTCGACAAGCTCGACCCGGCGTTGCTGCACCGGCACACCGTCTTCCTCGCCCGCCTGCTCGACCGGATGCTCGCCCAGCCCCACATCGACCGGGCCGGGAATTCCTCAGCTCAGCGAGCCCAGAAAGGCGCGTAGCACCTGACGCATCTCCGCCGGCCGCTCGAGCCACGGAGAGTGCCCGGCGTTGTCCAGCGGCACCCACCGGCCACGCGGCGCCAGGTCCGCAACCTCGCGCGCCCCCGTGGGATCGGGGTCGCGCCTGCCGTGAACGACGAGCACCGGCACCGTGAGTCGCCGCAGGTCGTCGTCGATGCCAGCATCGAGTCGAGCCTTCCAGTCGCTCTGCACCGCGCGCGCCACCGCCTCGGCACGCGGATAGCCGTACAGCGGCTCGCTGTCCAGGACGGTCGCCGCCGCACGGCTGGCGAAGTCCGTGGACCACATCAGACGCAGGAACCGTGCCCGGTCGCGTTCGTCCCCGTTGCTTTCCAGGCGTGCGCCGAGCGCCGTCAACTCCTGGCGTTCAGCCGCGGTGAGGCGACTCAGCCGCTCGCGTTGCACGCCGTCCTTCCATCCCCAGCGGATGGCCGTCCCCGCCAGGTAGATGACGCCGAGCGTGCGGTCAGGGTGCGCGAGAGCGTAGAACAGCGCGAGCGCCGNACCCCAGGAATGGCCGCCGACCACCCAACGCTCATGCCGCCAGTGCGTGCGCAGAGCCTCCAGATCGGCCACGAGGGTGGCGATGTCAAACGGCCCGCTCGCCCGAGAGCGTCCACAGCCTCGCTGGTCGTAGAGGTGTACGCGCGCGACATCGTCGACCATCCCCGCGACGGGTTCGAGGTTGTTGGACAGCCCTGGCCCGCCATGCGCGAGAACCATCGGCGGCCCCGACCCCCGCGACAGGGTCCACAGCGACCCGCCCGGCACTGCGACGGCCTCACCTGGTGGCTCCTGCGCGACAGAGGTCACGCGCGTACGGTAGCCGCCGGCCTCAGAAGGCTCCAGCGCCGGCACGGCACGCATATCGGTCCGGCGCTGGCGTCCGGTTGCCGCTGGTCGGTGCGTGATGGTTTGGTGTCTCACCAGGTGCTGCTGCTGTCCCGCAGTGCCCGAACCCGTCCAGCCGTGCCAGAGGAGCAGCGACGATGACGCAGGCGATCCCGGAGCAGTCGTTCGAGCTGGGCCTGGCCGGGAAGGCCGCGGTGGTCACCGGCGCCGGGGCCGGCATCGGGCAGGCCATCGCGGTGGCGCTGGCCCGCGTCGGGGTGTCGGTGGGGCTGGTCGAAATCGATCCGGAGCGTGCCGCGAGCACGCTCGAGATCATCGAGAAGGCGGGCGGCACGGCGCTGACGCTGCCCACCGACGTGATGAACACCGAGGCACTGGCCGGCTCGATCACCGCCGCACACGGGGAGTTCGGTCGGCTCGACATCCTCGTCAACAACGCCGGCGGGGTGAAGGCGAACCGCTTCCTGAAGCAGAGCGAGCGCAGCTGGCGCCGGCACATCGACATCAATCTGGTCAGCATGATCGCGGCGACGTCGACCGCCGCGCCGCTGATCGCCGCGGGCGGTGCCGGCGGGTCGATCCTCAACATCACCAGCATCGAGGGGCAGCGCGCGGCGCCGCTCTACGCCGTCTACGCCGCCTGCAAGGCCGGCATGATCTCCTTCACCCGGACGATGGCCCTCGAACTCGGCGAGGACCAGATCCGGGTCAACGCGCTGGCGCCCGACCACACCGCCACCGCCGGCATGCGCGGCATCTTCGCCGGCCCGGTCGACCCCGACAACCTGCCGCCGCTGTCGCCGGAGCGCCGGACCGAGGTGGAGCGCTACGTCCCGCTCGGCCGCGAGGGCCACGCCGACGAGGTCGGCGACGCGGCGGTGTTCCTCAGCTCCGACCGGGCGAAGTACATCACGGGCGTCACCCTCAACATCGACGGCGGCGCCTGGGCGTCCAGCGGCTGGGGTCGCGCGGGCGACGGCTGGACCCTCTACCCCGGAGACACCTCCGTCACCCTGTGACACCGCTCCCTCGGGAGAGTTCGGCTCAGGCGTCGATGGGTGGGCTCAGACGGCTCGGGATCGCGATCCGGTTCCACGCGTTGATCGTCACGATGGCGAGGATCAGGTCCGCGGCCTCCTTCTCCGACCAGCTCTTCGTGACCAGTGCCCAGGTCTCGTCGGTCACGCCGTCCGGGCCGAGCCGGGTGGCCTCGTCGGTGAGCGCGAGCGCCGCGCGTTCGCGTTCGTCGAAGAACGGCGCCTCCCGCCAGGCCCCGACTGCGAACAGCCGGCGCGAGGACTCTCCGGCCGCGAGGGCGTCCCGGCTGTGCATGTCCACGCAGAACGAGCAGCCGTTGATGATCGAAGCCCTTAGCTTGACCAGCTCAAGGACCGTGCCGTCGACGTTCTGCCGGACGTAGCGCTCCAGGCCGAGCATCGCCCGATACCCCTCCGGCGCGACCTCCGCCACGTTCACCCGCTGGGTCATCTCCTGATCCCCTTCCCGACTGGCCGGGGCCGTGCCGCCCCGGGGCGGGGCCACCCGAACGGCGACCCCTGTGGGGAGGGACGGGGCCGCCGGCCGCGGTGTGACATGCCGCCCGCCCGCCCGCCGCGCCCGCGTCAGTCGCCGCCGCGAGGGGAGGGCAGCTTGCGGGCGATGGTCAGCCCGTCGGCGATCGGCAGCATCACGACCTGTACCCGGGAATCGGCGGCGAGCAGCCGGTTGAACTCCCGGACGGCGACCACCNCCGGATTCTCCGAGCGCGGGCGCACGACTTCACCGTATTGGAGAACATTATCCACGATAATGACCCCGTCGGGGTTCATGCGGGGAACAAGCAGGTCGTAGTAGCGCTGGTAGGAAACCTTGTCCGCGTCGATGAAGGCCAGGTCGAAGGTGGGTTCCTCGGCGAGGTCCGCGAGGCTGTCGGCGGCCGGCCCGAGGACGAGGTCTATCCGGTCGGTGACGCCGGCCCGCNCCCAGTGCTTGCGAGCGATCGTGGTCCATTCCTCGCTGACGTCGAGGCAGAGCAGGCGGCCGTCGGTCGGCAGGCCGCGGGCGATGCACAGGGCCGAGTAGCCGGTGAAGGTGCCGACCTCGACGGCCCGCCGCGGGGCGATCGCGGCGGTCAGGATGGTCAGCAGCGTGCCCTGTTCGGCGGGCACCTGCATCTCCGCCTCGGGCAGTGCGGCGGTGACCGCCGACAGGTCGTCGAGGACCTCGTCGGGCGGTGAGCTGTGCTCGGTCAGATATGCCGCGATTCTGCCGCTGAGAAAGGTGGATTTGGAACCTCGGCCNCCACCCCCGACGACCTGGCGGCGAACCGTCTCGGCACCGAGCGCCGTGACTTCCCGAATGCGTTGCGCCGGGCTTCTTGGCATGATCTGTGGGTACTCCCTCCCTGGTCGCTCGGTGCGAAAGTAACCGTCCGGCATCGGATTGCCGGTGCGTTACCGCGATTCGGCCGGGAAAGAAACGGTAAAGATCACAGATGGGACCCCGGGCGGCGGCGGGCCCAGCGCGGGCCCGTCAGGCTTCTCGCCCGGCCTCGCGGTCCCGGTAGGCATCGTCGACGATGTCGAGGAGCCCGAACTCCGGTTCCGGGAGCCCGAGCTCCGAGGGATGCCGGAGGTGGCCGGCTCCGGCCCGCTGCGGCGGAACCGCCGCGGCGCTCTCGCCGGGCTGCGGGCTCGCCGACGGCAGGTCGAGCACGACGCACAGGCCACCGGTCGCGGCGGGGGCCAGCGTGATCGTCCCACCGTCGGCGGTCACCAGGGCATGCACGATCGCGAGTCCGAGCCCGTGGCCCCGCCGATCGGCGCGCCGCGGCGTCCGGTCCGGGTCGGCGACCCGCCCGTCCGGGCCACCTCGCCCGCCGCCGGATCCCCGATCGGCCCAGGACCCCTGCTCGGTGTCGGGGTCCCGCTCGCCGGCTGAGTCCCGTTCGCTGTCGGGATCCCGTTCGCTGTCGGGATCCCGTTCGCTGTCGGGATCCCGTTCGCTTTCGGATTGTTGCGCCTGTCCCAGCTCGCGCCCGCCGGCCGCGCCGCCGAAGCGGCGGAAGGCCGCCCTGCGCTGCTCGGCGCTCATGCCGCCGCCGTTGTCGGTGACGGTGAGGCGGATCGCCGGTCCGGTCAGGGTCGGCGGGGCCGGCTGCGACTCGATCCGGATCCGGCCGCCGGGCGGGGTGGCCTCGAGCGCGTTGCTGAGCAGGTTGTCGAGGATCTGCTCGAGATGGCCGGGGCCGCTGGTCACGATGTGCGTGTCGTCGACGTCCCAGGTCAGCGCAATGTCCGCGGCGGCGGCCACCGGTCGCCAGATCAGGCAGCGCTGCGCGGTCACCGGCGCGAGGGGAACCCGCCGGGCGGCGGTCGGGGCGTGTTCGGCCCGGGAGACGGCAAGCAGCCCGTCGACCATGCGGGACAGCCGGTGGACCTCGACCAGGGTGCCGGCCACCTCGGCGGCCACGGTGGCGTCGACGTCCTGTTCGAGCAGCTCCAGGCGCAGCCGCATCGCGGTCAGCGGGGTGCGGATCTGGTGGGACACGTCGGCGAGGAAGTGCCGCTGGCTGTCGACGAGGGACTGGATCCGGTCNGCCATCGCGTCGAAGGTCGCCGCGACCTCCCGGACCTCGGGCGGGCCGCCGACGGCCCGGGCCCGGATCGTCAGGTCGCCCGCGCCGAGCTCGCCGGCGGCGTGTCCGAGCCGGCGCAGCGGGCGGCCCACCCAGCGGGCCAGCAGGATGGAGATCGCCNGGGCCGCCAGCGCGACCAGCAGGCCACCGACGGCGATCTTCGTCCACCGTTGATTGATCGAGGCCCGCAGGCCGTAGTCGCTGCGCGCGACCGCGAGGACCCCGACCAGACCGTTCGCGTTGGACACCGGTGCCACGAGGATCATGCGGTGCCCGTTGGCGTCGCTCGGTTCGAGCGTGATGCTGTGGTGGTGCGCACGGTCGAGGTCCTGCGGCGTGACCGGGATGTCCTCGCCGGTGTCGGCCACGGGGGTGTCGTCGGGCCGGTAGAGGCGCAGTTCGTCGGGGGGCACGTCCGCGCTGTCGCGGCGGGGCACCGGCAGCGGCGCGGCGTCCGGTGACAGCCGCCGCCACTTCACCTCGGCGACGTAGGCGTCGGTCGACGCGGACAACCGCAGCCCGAACAGGGCCCGGTCGTGCCGGGTGGCGTCCAGACCCATCGGGACGCACAGCCCGACGAGCAGCGCCGCGGTCAGCAGGAGCTGGGCGGCGAGGATCCGCCGGCTCATCAGCCCGGCAGCTCCTGCCGCCAACCACCCTGCACCGGCAGGCGGGCCGGATCGGCCGGCCCGACCACGCCCCGCGTGCCGGTGCCCCGCGTGCCGGTGCTCTGCGTTCCGGTGCTCTGCGTGCCGGTGGCCTGCGTCGCGGTGGCGTGGGACCTGGCGGCCTGGGCGCCGGCCAGCCGGAAGCCGACCCCGTACACCGTCTCGATCAGTTCCGGTTTGCCCAGTTTGCGGCGGATAGCGCCGATGTGCACGTCGAGGACCTTCGGCGAGCCGAACCAGTCTCCCCAGACCCCGGTGAAGATCTCCTGCCGGGTCCGTACCCGGCCCGGGTCGGCGGCGAGGAAGGCCAGCAGGTCGTACTCGCGGGCGGTGACGGCGACGGGGCGGCCGTCGACGGTGATCCGGCGGCTGCGCCGGTCGAGCGTGAGCGGGCCGTGCCGGAGCAGGTCGGCGTCCCCACCGCCGGTCCGCCCGGCGGTGCGCCGGCGCACGGCCCGCATCCGGGCCAGCAGCTCGGCAAATCCGAACGGCTTGACCAGGTAGTCGTCCGAGCCCAGGTCGAGCGCCTCGACCCGGTCGGCCTCGTCCCCCCGGGCCGTCACGACGATCACCGGGATGTCGGTGCGCTCGCGGATGCGTCCGCACACCTGCGCGCCGTCCATGTCCGGCAGGCCCAGGTCGAGCAGCACCAGGTCGGGCGGGGTGGGACCGGCGATCTGGGTGAGGGCGGCGCCGCCGGTGCGCACCCGGCTCGCCGTGTAGCCGGCCCGGTCCAGCCCGCGGACGAGCTGCGTCCCGAGCCCGTCGTCGTCCTCGACCACCAGGACCCGGGCGCCGCCGGGATCGGGCTGGCGTGGCGGGTCCGGCATCCGTCCCGTGCGGTGGTGGCCTGCGGGCGTCGCCATCTTCCCAGCGTAGGACGTCCAGTGGGGCGAAGTGCGGCGTCCCCGCGGGTGTGAGCGCCGCGTCGCCGACCCCTCACCCACCCGCGGCGGCCTCGCCCTCGCGAAGCGGCTCGACGCTGGTCACCGCGGCGGCGAGCGTCGAGGCAAGTGCGTGCCGCGGCAGGTCGATCAGCCGGGCGGCGAGCAGATCGGGATCGGCGACGGCCCGGCGCGCGGCCGCCAGGGCCTCCCGCTGGGACGGCGCCCGGCCCTCGGCCGTCCGGACGACGCGGATCAGGCCGTCGCGCCAGACGTTGCCGATCTTGCCGTGCGGCCGGTCCAGCAGCCAGCGGGCGAGGCGCATGCCGGGATCCAGGTCGGCGGGGTCGACCGCGGCGAACGTCACCAGGCGGGCACCACCCCAGGCCCCGTCCCCGCCGTCGCCGTGGTGATCGCCGCCGCCTTGGTGATCGGTGGCGGCGTGGTGATCGGCGGTGGCGTGGTGATCGGCGGTGGCGTCGTGCTCGGGCGTGGGAACCCACTTCGCCCGCAGCGGGTCGAGGGCATCCGACCGGCTGCCCCCGGCGCCCAGGACGGGATGATCGGCGGTCACGATCACGGCGAGCCGGTCGGCGTTGACGGCCAGCAGCAGCCGCGTCAGCCACGGGCCCGGATCGTCGGACAGGTCGGCGACGGCGGACAGCGGCCCGCCCGCTCCGGCGGCGGCCGTCGGCAACCCGCGTTCGAGGACCGTCGCAAGGTGTGCGTGGGCCGCCGCGGCCAGCTCCGGGCGCTCGCCGACGAAGACCGACCGGCCCGGCGCCGCCGCGAGGAATGCGGTGGCNGCGGCGAGGACGGGCTGCGCCGGCGGTACCGGCCGGCTCTCGGTGGACTGCCGGCCGCGGGTGTAGATCGCCGTCGGCACCGGCCCGCGCGCCGGCGCCGGGCGGTCGAGGTGCTTCCAGGTGGCCGGGGTCGGCTGGCAGACGTACATGTCGGCGCGGGCGCCGACCGCCTCCGCGCCCTCGTAGGTGTGGAAGGCCGGCCAGATCGCCTCGAAGACGAGCCCCTGGTCGAGCAGGGCCCGCTGCACCTTCCAGCCGAGGGTGGGCACCCGGTCGCTGAACCCGTAGGCGACGAGGACCCGGCCGCGCTCCCGGTCGGCGAGGCCCTGGGCGCCGCGGGCGGCGAACAACGACACGCCCTGCGGGGTGTAGGGCGGGTCGGTGAAGGCGAGATCGGCGCTGCCCGCCACCGACGGCGGCAGCCCGAAGCGCAGGTCCGCGTACAGGCATCGCAGCCGCACGCCCCGCGACCGGGCCGACCGGTCGAGGAACTCCAGCAGGTCCTCGTCGATGTCCACCACCGTGACCGCGGGCCCGCGCCGCGCCGAGCCCGGGGCAGCGCCCGGGGCCGAGGCCGCGGCGGCGGCCAGNAGGACGACGGCCAGCGACGTCAGGTCGTGGTCGCCCACGCACAGCAGATGGGCGTCGCGCAGGTCGTAGTGGGTCGCCAGCCAGACGGCCCGGCGGACCACCGTCGCCGCCGTGGCCGGCACGTGGTCCAGCTCGGCTCGAGGGCGCGGGGCCGAGGCGATGAGCTCGTGCATCGTCGTGACCAGCGCATCGTTGCGGCCGATCGCCGCGGCGAGGGAGTCGAGCGGGGTGNCCGCGCGCAGCTCGTCGTAGTCGATCAGGGCGCGGTAGCGGTCGACGGCGGCGGGCCGCAGCACGAACGTCCCACCGGCCCCGGTCCGCAGATCGTCGCCGAGGCAGCCAAGGATCTCCTCGACCGAGCGGCGCGGCAGCCCCGAGTCCTGGATCAGGGCGCGCAGGGTCCGCGGCCGCTCGGTCAGCGCCGCCACCACGCCGCGGGGCGCCCGTGCGTGCACCCGGTAGCCGTGCAGCAGCGTCGCCAACGACTCCCCGGGCACGGTCACGGACCCCGCCGGCGCATCGGGGGTGGGCGGCGGACCGGCCGGGGGCGGCGGGGTACGGGTGTCGGTCACGCAGATGAGCGTGACACCCCGCCGCGAGCTGTGATTTCACCGCCCCCCGGCTCGGCGGCTAGTCTCGTATCGTGCTCAGAAGGCTTGATCTGCGGGGTGCGGTGCCCTCCGCGGCCGATGTCCGGCGTCTGCTGCCCCGGGCCGCGATCGACGTGGACGCCGCCGTCGACGCCGTCCGTCCCGTCTGCGAGGACGTGCGGACCCGCGGCGACGCGGCCGTTCTGGACGCCGCCGCCCGGTTCGACGGCGTGCGTCCGGCCAGCCTGCGGGTGCCGCAGGCGGCGCTCGACGCCGCCGCCGACGCCCTCGATCCGGCCGTGCGCGACGCGCTCGTCGAGGCGATCCGCCGCAGCCGGGTGGTGCACCGCGCGCAGCTGCGCGAGGCGGTCACGATCGAGGTCGGGCCGGGCCTGACGGTCACCGAGCGGTGGGTGCCGGTCGAGCGGGTCGGGCTGTACGTGCCCGGCGGGCGGGTCGCCTACCCGAGCAGCGTCGTGATGAACGTGGTGCCCGCCCAGGAGGCCGGGGTCGGCTCGCTGGCCGTGTTCTCCCCGCCGCAGCGGGACAACGACGGCCTNCCGCACCCGGTCGTGCTCGGCGCCTGCGCCCTGCTCGGGATCGACGAGGTCTACGCCGCCGGCGGCGCCCAGGCCGTCGCGATGGCCGCCTACGGCACCGCGAGCTGCCCGCCCGTCGACGTCGTCACCGGCCCGGGCAACGTCTACGTGACGGCCGCCAAGCGGCTCGTGCGCGGCGTCGTGGGGGTGGACGCGGAGGCCGGCCCCACCGAGGTCGCGATCCTCGCCGACGCCACCGCGGACCCGGCGTTCGTCGCCGCCGATCTCATCGCCCAGGCCGAGCACGACCCGATGGCGGCCTGCCTGCTCGTCACCTCGTCGGTGGAACTCGCCGACGCCGTCGACATCGAGCTCGGCAAGCAGGTGCCCGCCACGCGCCACCGCGAGCGGGTCGAGGAGGCCCTCGCCGGCCAGGGCGCCGTGGCGCTCGTCGCCGACGTCGACGCCGGCCTCGCGGTCGCCGACGCCTGGGCGGCCGAGCACCTGGAGGTCCAGACCGCCGACGCGGCCGCGGTCGCCGCCCGGGTGCGCCACGCCGGGGCGGTGTTCGTCGGCCCCCACGCCCCCGTCCCGCTGGGCGACTACCTCGCCGGTTCCAACCACGTCCTGCCCACCGGCGGGACGGCGCGGCACTCCGGCGGCCTGGCCGTGGCCGCCTTCCAGCGCCAGGTCCACGTCGTCGAGTCCACCCGCGACGCGCTGCACGCCGTCGCCCCGCGCCTCGCCGCGCTCGCCGGGGCCGAGGATCTCACCGCACACGCCGACGCCGTGGAGGCTCGATTCCGATGACGATCCAGGCGTCCCACCCCGCCGAGGCCGGCCCTGCCGGGGACGACCGGCCCTGGCGCCCGCTCGACATCGACGGGCTGCCGCTGCGCGACAGCCTGCGTGGGCTGTCCCCCTACGGGGCGCCGCAGCTTGACGTGCCGGTGCTGCTCAACACCAACGAGAACCCGCACCCGCCGTCGATCGGCCTGGTCGACGCGCTCGGCAAGGCCGCGACCCTCGTCGCCACCGAGGCCAACCGCTACCCCGACCGCGACGCCGAGGCCCTGCGCGCCGACCTCGCCTACTACCTCACGCCCGACGCCGGGTTCGGCGTGCACACCGCCCAGGTCTGGGCCGCCAACGGCTCCAACGAGATCCTCCAGCAGCTCTGCCAGGCGTTCGGCGGCCCCGGGCGGGTCGCGGTCGGTTTCGAGCCGTCCTACTCGATGCACCGGCTCATCGCCCTGGCCACGGCGACCGAGTGGGTCCGCGAGGAGCGCGCGGCGGACTTCACCCTCTCCGCAGAGACCGTGACCGCGGCCGTCGAGCGCCACCGCCCGGCGCTGCTGTTTCTCTGCTCGCCGAACAACCCGACCGGCACGGCCCTGCCCCTGGACGTCGTCGTCGCCGCCTGCGAGGCGATGGCGCGCGTCGGCAGCGGCATGGTCGTCGTCGACGAGGCGTACGCCGAGTTCCGCCGGGCCGGGGTGCCCAGCGCCCTGACGCTGCTGCCCCGCCACCCGCGCCTCATCGTCACCCGCACGATGAGCAAGGCGTTCGCCCTCGCCGGCGCCCGGGTCGGCTACCTCGCCGCGCACCCCGCCGTCGTCGACGCGCTGCAGCTCGTCCGGCTGCCCTACCACCTGTCCAGCTTCACCCAGGCCGTCGCCCGTACCGCGCTCGCGCACGCCGACGAGCTGCTCGCCACGGTGGAGGCGGTCAAGGCGCAGCGGGACCGTATCGTGGTGAAGCTGGGGGCCCTCGGCCTGCGGCTCGCGCCCAGCGACGCGAACTTCGTGTTCTTCGGCCTGTTCGCCGACCAGCGTGCGGTGTGGCGCGGCCTGCTCGACGCGGGGGTGCTCGTCCGCGACGTCGGCCTGCCCGGCTGGCTGCGGGTCACCGCCGGCCTGCCCGCCGAGGTCGACGCGTTCCTCGCCGCGCTCGGCCGCGTCCTCGCCGGCAGCGACGTCGCCGCGGACGGCATCGTCACCCTGGCCGGGGGCTGACCCCGCCGCTCCTGCTGCCGCCCTGCCGCTTCCGCCCTGCTGCTTCCGCCCTGCCGCTTCCACCTCGCCGCGCGGCTTTCGTCCCGCCGCTTTCGTCCCGCCGCTTTCGCCCTGCCGCCCCCTCAGCCGCTCCGCTCCGCCGGTCCCACCCGTGACCGAGAAAGACCGAGGAAGCCCCGATGGCCCGCACCGCGCGGATCGAACGCAAGACGCTGGAGTCCGACGTGCTGGTCGAGCTCGACCTCGACGGGACGGGCGTGGCGAGCTCCGACACCGGCGTGCCGTTCTTCGACCACATGATGTCCCAGCTCGGCAAGCACGGCGGGTTCGACCTGACCGTGCGAACCCGCGGTGACCTGCACATCGACTCCCACCACACGGTCGAGGACACCTCGATCGCGTTCGGCTCGGCGCTGCGCGAGGCCCTGGGCGACAAGGCCGGCATCCGCCGCTTCGGGGACGCGCTGGTCCCCCTCGACGAGGCCCTCGCCCAGGCCGCGGTCGACCTGTCCGGCCGGCCGTACTGCGTCCACGTCGAGCCGGACCTCGTCGGCCTGATCGGGACGTACGACACCACGCTGACCCGGCACATCTTCGAGTCGATCACCGCGTCGGCCCGGATCGCGCTGCACGTGCGGGTACTGTCCGGCCGCAACGCCCACCACGTCGTCGAGGCCCAGTTCAAGGCGGTCGCCCGGGCCATGCGCGACGCGGTGGCGCTCGACGCCCGGGTGGCCGGCGTCCCGTCCACCAAGGGTGTGCTGTGACCGGGCCGACGGGCCGGCGCCCGCGGGTCGTGGTCCTCGACTACGGCTCGGGTAACCTGCGCTCGGCGCAGCGGGCCCTCGCCCGGGTCGGCGCCGACGTGACGGTCGGCGATGATCTTGATGCCGCTCTGGACGCCGACGGGCTGGTCGTGCCCGGCGTCGGCGCCTACGCGGCCTGCATGGCCGGCCTCGACCGGGTGGGCGCCGGGCCGGTCGTGCGGGAACGGGTGGCGGCAGGCCGGCCGGTCCTCGGCATCTGCGTGGGCATGCAGGTGCTCTACGAGCTCGGCGACGAGCACGGCGTGCGCACGGCCGGGCTCGGCGTGCTGGCCGGCGAGGTGCGGCGCCTCGCCGCGCCGATCCTGCCGCACATGGGCTGGAACACGGTGCGCCCGCCCGCGGCGTCCGTGCTGTTCGCCGGGCTGCCCGCGGACACCCGCTTCTACTTCGTCCACTCCTACGCGGCGAAGGCCGATCCCGACGCCGGCGACACGATCGGCGAGCACGGCGAGCCGTTCGCCGCGGCCGTCGAGCGCGGCGCCCTGGCCGCCACCCAGTTCCACCCCGAGAAGTCCGGCGACGCCGGCGCGCACCTGCTGACCAACTGGCTCGCCACCCTGTCCTGACGGCGGCACCATCGCGATCGCCGCCGCCATCGCCGCCGCTGGTGCCGGGTCGGCGGCGGGGTGAGTCAGCCGGCGTGGGCGGGGACCCGGCCGGCGGTGAGCGCCGCGGGCACGGGCAGGCCCAGGTGCTCCAGCAGGGCGNCCAGCTTCAGGTCCAGCTCGATGCCCACGATCGTGATCGCCCGGCTGCCGTAGCTGCGGAAGTGCGTGCTCGGCTGGTCGACGCTGAACCAGGTCGTGCCCGCCCGGTCGGTGTGGATCGTGGTCCGCAGCGGGGCGTGCAGCAGCACCCCCGGGTCATGGCGGAACATCCGCTCGGCGATCACATGGTTGCCCATCAGATATTCGACGCACCGCCCCTCGTCGCCGNCCGCCCGAAACATCCAGGTGAACTCGCCGCGCCAGTTGCGGAGGAAGTCGTGCGGCGCGTTCGGCGCGGTCGCGACCCGGACGTCGTCCCAGGTCGGCTCGCCCGCGGCGAGAGCAGCGAAGCGTGCCTCGTCGAGGGCGGGAACCGCCTGCTCATAGCGGCGGACCGTCTCGTCATAGCTCAGGTCCGTCGCGACGGACAGCCGACGTACCTCGTAGCGCACGGTGCTGACGGCATCGGCGAGTTCGTGATCGGTACTGGTCATGCGACAGCCTCCCGCCTCGTCCGGCGTGGCGTGCATGGCACGCCGCGCGAACCGGCGGGATTCCCGCCGCTGCTCCGGTCGAAACCGGGGCATCGGTCACCGGTAGGGTTCGGGCCCCGCCCGGTCCACGAGCCGGCCCGTCGTGCTCGCCACCCGTTGGTGGCTTCGCGGCGGGCCGCAATTTTTTCGGGGGCGACCCCCGAGCCCCCGGGCGGCCGGCGTGGAGCTGGCCCAAGGTGGTCAGGTGGTCTCGGGCGGGCCTTCGGGATCTCGCGGGCGCGATCCGTCGGCGGGGCGGTGGGATCATGGCGTCGTCTGGTTCATGACGGGACGCCGTGGGGAGATTCTGGAGTCGTGTCCGGTTCGGCCCCCGGGTGCGGCTGTTCGTCCCGCCGGGCTTCGACACCACGCCGATCGACGTCGCCCTGGAGAGGCTGCCGGCCACATCACCAGGTGGCAGTGACCACTGCTACTGGCCCCGACCCAGATTCTGGCCAGCCTCACGGGCGGCGTGGTCCGGGACGACTCGCTTGATCTGCTCACCGTGCGGCGTCGGGTGCTGGCCTGGTATCCCGNCGATGTGGATGCCCCGTAACAGATGGGTGCCAATGCCACGACCTTGCGCCTCGGGGAGCAGCGCGATCTCCTCGACGAAGTCGTACTTACTCTGGTGGATGACACACGCGTAGCCGACGGCTCGCCCGCTCTCCTCGACCACGGCAAATGGCAGGTCGGCGAACTCCCTGTCAGCGGTTATGCGCTGTTCCGCATCGTCCCACCCCGACGTCTGTCCGACGTATGCCCGTAGGGCGGCTCGCCTCACGTCGAAGAGGAACTCTCGATCGCTGCTCAGAGCGGGCCGAACCCGAAGGTCATGGGAGCTCCGCGTCGAGCCGTTCGGTGATCGCGAGAACGGAGGCGTCGACGGCGCCNAGCGGGAAGTCGCTGTACTTTTCGACCAGTTCGATCATCCGGTCGAGGTCCTGGCGAGCCAGTGGGATCAGGCTGATCTGTCCGGTGCTGATGGAGCGCAGGAACGCGGCTTCGGCGCAGGTGCCTTTCTCCCGTTCGAGCATGAAACAGACAGAGCCCCNGTCACTGCAGAGATCAACAGTTGGCCCTGGTGGTGCCGCGTGGTGCCGAACGAACTGTGGATGATCATTTATTGATCTTGTTTGACGATGGCCGAGAGTGATTGCTGACGCGGGCGGGGGTGCAGCGTGGGGGGTGTGCGTCGACCCGAAGATCCCGTGAGGGCGCCTCACTCGCCCATTGTTTGAGTGGAAGGGAACTACGGAGATCGGAAGCGCCTCGACAGACTNGCCTCCCAGGTACTGGGCGACATCCCGGGCAGTTTGATCGTGTGGACGGAGGCTCAAAGGTCAAGCTCAGGTCGGGGGGTGTCGGGTGTTGGTTCGTCGATCCTCGGCTGCTCTCCGCGGCGACTGTCGTGTCGGCTGGGCCAGCCTGCGGTGCAGCATCTGTCGGCCGACGGCGAGGGATGATCTCGGCCGCGGCCCCGCCGATACCGAGCGTCTCGGCCGCTATGACGTCAGCCCCGACGAGTCCCAGGCGGCGCGGCGCTGGAAGCCGCCCGTCAAAAGGCTGATGGCTGAACAAGGTGTCTCCCCGCTGCTCGACACGTGCCTCCTCGTGCCCAGCAGGGCTTGCGACGTGCCGCTCGGTTCGTGCGCGCCGAGGATATGGCGGGCGCTGATCCTGTACCAGACCAGAGCATCCCATCACCTAGACGGACAAAAGTTCTCGAACGCCCATCGCCGAGCCGCTTGATCTCCTACCCTTTGGCCGACGGTCCTGACAGGAGGAGTCACCTTGCTGCTTCCCCATCAACCGGTTGACGGAACGCTCACGCACCGCTCGCACACCGGGGCGACCGACATCGGCAAGGCCGACATCAGCGGAGACGTCTACTGCGAAGTGAGTGGCCTCTATTATGCCATTCACCTGAGCAAGCAGGCGGTCGTCTGGATCGGCGGCATGGACAAGCTCTTCGATCAGTTCCTGAAAGCGGCCATGGAGGGGCTCGAGGAGCTCGCGCCGCTCTTCGANGCGGTTAAGGCGTATATTGATGTTGAGGTGGAGTCGATCAAGGCGGTGTCGGCCCAGGTGTCGGACGGAAGGGTCAAACTGGAGGGGTGGATTCCCGATCCTGCTGTGATGCCGGTGCCGGACGAGGGCTACGTCCCGCCGGGAGGATGGAACCCGCCGGACCCTGTGAACGGNCTGCGGTGGTGGACCGTGAACTCCATCAACCTCTACAAGAACCGTTGGACTTTCACTGCCACCAATTCGAATCCGGACGAGTCCGTGTCGTCGGTCTACTTCTCCACGGGGTATGACGGGAACTCCATGCACACTAACCCGGAGGATTTCAGGGGCACCTATGGATGGCCCTGCCTCAAGGACTACAAGCAGTTTGACAGTGGGCTGGATACATGCACCTTCGTCCCCCGNACTGGGATGTGGTGGCTGTTCAACGACACCTACTGTGTGCGAACGGACGGTAACGGAACCTCGGTCACCTGGTCGCCGTCGAAATTGACGGATACCTGGAGGGGGCTCAGCCGGATCGACAGCGGAGAGTTCGGCGAGGAAGAGAAAGAGCAGTGGGCCAACGGCATCTCCTGTGCCACGNCCTTCGGCGACTCCTACCTGTTCATCGCGGGAAACCGGGTCGTCCTGCTCGATGCAAGCAGCGGAGATATGCTGCCCATGGGGCCTTGGGCCCGTCCTTTGGGTGTGACTGACGTATGGCCGGCTCTCGCGAACCTGCCAGATGCCGNCATCATGGACGGCCAGGGGCCGAAAGCCGTGTACTGGGACGTCAGTGGCGATGTGGAGATGGTGTTTTTGGTCTTCCATAGCACACTCTTCACCAATCGCTCCGACTACCGTGACCCGAGTGGTTTCATGTACAGCTTCATAGCGTGCCAATCCGACACGGCGAGCTCGTACTACAGCTGGAACGCCATGTTTGACTACCTGAACGGCCCGTGGCCGTACCCCAGGTGCGATTGACCGGNGTCGCCCCGGGGTGACGCCACATCCGGCCGGCGCGACGCGCAGGACGCCGGCCGTCGCCCAGCCATAGTCCAAGATCTGCCACTGCCGAGCATCCCGGTCGGGAGCGACGTCGTCGAGACGGGTCGTCACCGGCGGTGCCGGCGGCAGTGATCTCGGGCCGTCGCGCGTGGCCGTAGGGTGGCCGGTGTGACGCTTACTCTGCTTCCCGCCGTCGATGTGGCCGACGGGCGGGCCGTCCGGCTCGTCCAGGGCGAGGCCGGATCCGAGACCTCGTACGGTGATCCGCTCGAGGCGGCGCTGACCTGGCAGCGTGACGGCGCCGAGTGGATCCATCTCGTCGACCTCGACGCCGCGTTCGGCCGCGGCTCGAACCGCGAGCTGATCGCCGAGGTCGTCCGCTCGGTCGACGTGGCCGTGGAGCTCTCCGGCGGCATCCGCGACGACGACTCCCTCGACGCGGCGCTGGCCACCGGCGCGGCGCGGGTCAACATCGGCACGGCCGCCCTGGAGGATCCCGACTGGGTGCGCCGGGCGATCGACCGGGTGGGCGACCGGATCGCCGTCGGGCTCGACGTGCGCGGCACGACGCTGGCCGCCCGCGGCTGGACCCAGGACGGCGGCGAGCTGTTCGAGGTGCTCGCCCGCCTCGACGCCGACGGCTGCGCCCGCTACGTCGTGACCGACGTGCGCCGCGACGGCACGCTGACCGGCCCGAACGTCGACCTGCTGCGCTCGGTGACCGCGGTGACGGACCGGCCGGTCGTCGCCAGCGGGGGTGTGTCCGCGCTCGCCGACCTCGTGGCGATCGCCGCGGTGCCCGGCGTCGAGGGCGCGATCGTCGGCAAGGCCCTCTACGCGGGTGCCTTCACCCTCCCCGAGGCCCTCGCCGTCACCTCGACGGTCGTGGCGGGGTGAGCGTCGCGGTTCGGGTGATTCCCTGCCTCGACGTCGACGGCGGGCGGGTGGTCAAGGGCGTGAACTTCACCGACCTGCGCGACGCCGGGGACCCGGTCGAGATGGCCCGGCTCTACGACGCCGAGGGCGCCGACGAGCTGACGTTCCTCGACATCACGGCGTCGAGTGGCGACCGGGAGACCACGTACGACATCGTCCGGCGCACCGCCGAGCAGGTGTTCATCCCGCTCACCGTCGGAGGCGGGGTCCGTTCCGCTGACGACGTCAACCGGCTGCTGCGCGCCGGGGCCGACAAGGTGGGGATCAACACGGCCGCGGTGGGCCGGCCCGAACTGGTCCGCGAGTGCGCGCACCGGTTCGGCAACCAGTGCATCGTGATCTCGGTGGACGCCCGGCGCTGCCCGGATCCGGCGGGTCCCCGCTTCGAGGTGACTACGCACGGTGGTCGCCGGGGAACCGGAATCGACGCGGTCGGCTGGACTTCGCGCGTGGTCGAGCTCGGTGCCGGCGAGATCCTGCTCAATTCGATGGACGCCGACGGGACCCGGGACGGCTACGATCTGGAGATGATCTCCGCCGTGCGCGCCGAGGTCGACGTGCCGGTGATCGCCAGCGGCGGGGCCGGTGACCTCGCTCATTTCGCGCCGGCGGTCGGCGCGGGCGCGGACGCGGTGCTCGCGGCCAGCGTGTTCCATTTCGGGCAGCTGCGCATCGGCGAGGTGAAGGCGGCGCTGCGGGACACGGGCGTTCCGGTGCGCTGACCGCCGCCACCACGCCGGCGCCGCTGCCGTGACGTGTTGACGGAGGGTGACGATGTCGGAGCGGGTGGCGGAGCCGGGGCGACAACCCGGGGTCATCGGCCAGGGCTTCGCGAACCTCGGGCGGGGCATCCGCGACGAGCCCCGCCTGTTCGCCGTGGCAACGGTCGGTGGCTGCCTGTTCACGCTGACGGGGGTGGCGAGCTCCCTCGTGCTCGGCGAGGCCACGGACCGGGTGGTGATCCCGGCGATCCGGCGGGGGTACGCCGACTGGTCGGGAATCGCCCTGGCCGCGGCGGCGCTGAGCCTCGTCGGCCTCGCGCGGGCGCTCGGCATGTTCCTGCGCCGCCTCGCCGGCGGAACGGTCGTGTTCCGGCTGCAGGCGCGGCACCGGCACGCGGTGACCCGCCAGTACCTGCGGTTGCCGCTGTCCTGGCATCAGCGGCACTCCACCGGCACGCTGCTGTCGAACGCCAACTCGGACGTCGAGGCGGCCTGGGCCCCGGTGATGCCGCTGCCGTTCGCGCTCGGCGCGCTCGTCATGCTCGTGGTGGCGCTGGTGCTGCTCGTGGTCACCGACCCGGTGCTGGNGCTGATCGGTTTCGTGATTTTCCCGACGTTCGGCGTGCTCAACGTCTGGTACGGGCGGNGGGTGTGGCCGCTGTACTCCCGGGCCCAGCAGTTGCGCGGGGAGGTCAGCGCGGTGGCGCACGAGTCGTTCGACGGCGCCCTCGTCGTCAAGACCCTCGGCCGGGAGGAGGACGAGACCGCCCGCTTCGCCGTCCGCGCCGAGCACCTGCGCGACGCGATGATCCACGCGGGCCGGTTGCGGGGCCTGTTCGACCCCGTGATGGAGGCCCTGCCGAACCTGGGGATCCTGCTGGTGCTGCTGGTCGGCGCGATCCGCATCGACGCCGGGGCGATGGACGTCGGCCAGCTCGTTCGGGTCGCCTACCTGTTCACCCTGCTCGCCTTCCCGCTGCGGGCGTTCGGCTGGGTGTTCGGGGACCTGCCGCGGGAGGTCGTCGGCTACGACCGGGTCGAGGCGGTATTGCGGGCCCAAGGGCACGAGGAGTACGGCTCGCGCACGCTGACCACGACTGGCCCCGCGTCACTGCGCCTCGACGCCGTCACCTACAGCTACCCGACCTCCTCCGGTGCTACTCTCGACGCTGGCGCAGACCCGAGCGGCGAGCCGGCGGAGCGCGCGAGCGCCGGCGATCCGCCGCCGCGGCCGGTGGTGGACGCGGTGAGCTTCGACGTGACCGCGGGCAGCGTCGTCGCGATCACCGGCCGCACCGGCGCCGGCAAGTCCTCCCTGGTGAACCTGCTCGCGCGGCTCGTCGACCCGCAGGCCGGCACCGTGCTGCTCGACGGTGTCGACCTGCGCGAACTCGCCGCCGGCGAGGTGAGCCGAGCCGTCGCCGTCGTCGCCCAGCAGGCGTTCCTGTTCGACGACACCGTGCGGGCCAACGTGACCCTGGGCATGGAGGCCGCCGACGACGAGGTCTGGGCGGCGCTGCGCCGCGCGCAGGCCGACGGCTTCGTCGCCGCCCTGCCCGACGGCCTCGACACCATGGTCGGCGAGCGCGGGACCTCCCTGTCCGGCGGCCAGCGCCAACGGATCGGCCTGGCTCGCGCGCTCGTCCGCGCCCCGCGGCTGCTCGTCCTCGACGACGCCACCGCCAGCGTCGATCCCCGGGTGGAGGCGGCGATCCTCGCCGACCTGCGAGCACGTGCCGGCGCCTCGACCGTCGTGGTCGTCGCCCAGCGCCGCTCCACGATCGCGCTGGCCGACGAGGTGATCCACCTCGACGCCGGCCGGGTCATCGGACGCGGTCGACACGAGGACCTGCTCGCCTCCTCCCCGCGTTACACCGCCCTGCTCACCGCCTACGAGGCCGCCGCCCGCGCGGCCGGCGCCCTCCCCGAGCCCGCCGTCCGCGAGCCCGCCGTCCAGGGGCGTGAGCCTGCCCTCCCAGAGCCCGCCGTCTCCGAGCACGTCCGGGAGCTCGAACCGGAGGCGGCCCCGTGAGGACTCCGGCCCCGCCGGTCCAGCCCACGCTCGCGGCAACGTTTCGCCGGCTGCGCGCGCTGTCCCCCGACCTGACCCGGGGCCTGCTCGGCACGCTCGCGCTTGCCCTGGTGGCCACCACGNGGAAGGTCGTCATCCCGGTGGTCGTGCAGCAGACCCTCGACCGTGGGCTCACCGACGACGGCGCCGACGTCGGCCTGGTCGCCGTGGCCGTCGGCGCGGCCGCGGTCGTCATCGTNCTGACCACCGTCGCCACCTACCGGATGAACCTGCGGCTCTACCGCCTGTCCGAGGGCACCCTCGCCACCCTGCGGGTGCACGCCTTCCGACACATCCACGACCTGTCGATGCTCAGCCAGTCCGCCCAACGCCGCGGCTCGCTGACCTCCCGGGTGACCAGCGACGTCGACCAGATGTCGCAGTTCCTCCAGTTCGGCGGCGTGATGCTGCTGGTCTCCTCCGGCCAGATGCNGCTGGCCACCGTGCTGNTGGTCGTCTACTCGTGGCAGCTGACCCTCCTCGTCTACGCGTTCTTCGTCCCCCTGTTCGTCGTGACCCGGCTGGTGCAGCGCCGCCTCGCCGGTCGCTACGCGATCGTGCGCGAACGGGTCGGCGAGCTGTTGGGCGCCNTGTCCGAGGCGGTGGTCGNCGCCCCGGTCGTGCGGGCCTACGGCGTCCAGGAACGGACCGGGCGGCGCATCGACCGGACCATCGGCCGCTATCGGTCCGCCCAGATCGAGGCGCAGCGGGTCGTCGCCGGGGTCTTCTCGCTCAGTGAGCTGGTCGCCGCGCTGGCCACCGCCGCGGTCGTGACGGCGGGAGTGGCGCTCGGCGTCGCCGGCTCCCTCACCACCGGGCGGCTGATCGCGTTCCTGTTCCTGATGACCCTGTTCGTCATGCCGATCCAGTCCATGACCGAGGTGCTCAACGACGCGGCCAACGCGCTGGCCGGGCTGCGCCGGGTGCTCGACGTCCTGGACATCCCGACCGACGTCCGCGACCCCGCCCTCGGCCCGGCCGTCGGCCGACTGCCGGCGCCCCGCAGTCGCGTCGGACCGGCTCCCGGCAGAGAACGCGGCCCGGTCACGGCCCAGGCCGGCCGGGACCTGCCGGCCGGACCGCTGGGGGTGCGGTTCGACGGGGTCGGGTTCGCCTATCCCGACGGGCCGCCGGTGCTGCGCGACGTCGACCTGGAGATCGCCCCGCGCACCCGGGTGGCGGTGGTCGGCGAGACCGGGTCCGGCAAGACGACCATGGCCAAGCTGCTCACCCGGCTGATGGATCCGACCACGGGCACCGTGCGCATCGGCGGCGTGCCGCTGCCCGAGGTGCGGTTCGCCTCGCTGCGCGGCCGGGTGCTGCTCGTGCCGCAGGACGGGTTCCTGTTCGACCTCACGATCGCCGACAACGTCCGCTACGGCCGCCCCGGGGCCGACGACGAGGCCGTCCGCGCCGCCTTCGAGGCACTGGGCCTCGCCGACTGGCTCGCCGGGCTGCCGGCGGGGCTGGCAACCCGGGTGGGGGAGGGCGGGTCGCGACTGTCGGCCGGCGAGCGGCAGCTCGTCGCGCTGGCCCGCGCCCGGCTGGCCGATCCGGACCTGCTGGTCCTGGACGAGGCCACCTCCGCGGTGGACCCCGAGACCGAGGTGCGCCTGTCGGCGGCGCTGGTCNAACTGACCCGGGACCGCACCTCGGTGACGATCGCGCACCGGCTGTCGACCGCGGAGGCGGCGCAGGACATCGTCGTCGTGGACGCCGGGCGCATCGTGCAACGAGGCCATCACCACGCGTTGGTCGCCGTGCCCGGGGTGTACCGCCGGATGCACCAGTCCTGGGCGGCGGGTGTTGGGGCGGTCGCGGTGGGTCCGGCGGCGGCGGTGTCGGGCCCGGAAGCGGGGGCGGTGGCCCCGGCGGCGCCGGTCGGGTCGGTCGACGTGCGCCCTGCCCCGCCGCCGCGGACGAGCAGAATGGAGCCGTGACCGTACGTCCATCCGCTCTGGATCCCGCCATCGCCAGCCGCCTGCGTCGCAACGACGCCGGTCTGTTCCCGGCCATCGCCCAGCAGCACGACACCGGCGAGGTGCTGATGCTCGGGTGGATGGACGACGAGGCGCTGCACCGCACGTTGACCACCGGGCGGGCCACGTACTGGAGCCGCAGCCGCGGGGAGTACTGGGTCAAGGGCGACACCTCCGGCCACCAGCAGTGGGTTCGTTCGGTCGCCCTCGACTGCGACGGCGACGCTGTCCTCGTTCGGGTGGACCAGGTCGGGCCCGCCTGCCACACCGGCACCCGGAACTGCTTCGTCGCCGATCCGCTGCCCGCGCGCGTGGGTGACCCGGGCGTCGCGGCCGACGCCGGGCCGGCCCGATGACCACCGGGCGGATCCGCCCCGACCGGGCCGCCTTCCACGCCGCCGCCGGCAGCCGCCCGGTCGTCGCCGTCACCCGCCGGCTGCTCGCCGACGGCGAGACCCCGGTCGGGATCTACCGCAAGCTCGCCGGTGGGCCGGGCACGTTCCTGCTCGAGTCCGCCGAGCACGGCGGCGTGTGGTCGCGGTACTCGTTCGTCGGGGTGCGGGCCGCGGCGACGCTGACCGAACGCGACGGCCAGGCGGTCTGGGTGGGCACGCCGCCGCCCGGCGTGCCCACCGAGGGCGACCCGCTGGACATCCTGCGCGCGGTGGAACGCTCCCTGCGCGCGGCCAACGATCCGGACGCCCCACCGCTGATGGGCGGCCTCGTCGGCTACCTCGGCTACGACATCGTCCGGCGCATCGAGCGGCTGCCCTCGCACGCCGTCGACGATCTCGGCCTGCCCGAGCTGCGGATGCTGCTCACCACGGACCTCGCCGTCCTCGACCACGCCGACGGCTCGTGCCTGCTGGTCGCCAACGTCTTCACGGGGGCGTCGACCGAGCCCGGCGGCGATCCGGCCGAGGCCGCCCGCCCGGACCTCGACGCCCTGTACGACGATGCGGTGGCCAGGCTGGACGCGATGACCAGCGACCTGGCGAAGTGGACCGAGCCGACGGTGGCGACGACCAGCGGGGCGGCCAGCGGGGTCGGTGACTTCGTCTCCGCCACGCCGCCCGGTGCCTTCCAGGCCGCGGTCGAGCGGGCCATCGAGGAGATCCGCGCCGGCGAGTGCTTCCAGATCGTGGTCTCCCAGCGTTTCGAGCGGACGACCGCCGCCGACTCCCTCGACGTCTACCGGGTGCTGCGCACGACCAACCCGAGCCCGTACATGTACCTGCTGCGGTTCGGCGACCACGATGTCGTCGGTTCCTCGCCGGAGGCGCACGTCAAGGTCACCGGGCGCCGGGCGCTGCTGCATCCCATCGCGGGCAGCCGGCCCCGGGGCGCGACACCGGAACGCGACGCGGAGCTGGCGGCGCAGTTGCTCGCCGATCCGAAGGAGCGCTCGGAGCACGTGATGCTCGTCGATCTGGTCCGCAATGATCTCGGTCGGGTCTGCGTGCCCGGTTCGGTGCGCGTCGTCGAGTTCGCCGCGGTCGAGCGGTTCTCGCACATCATGCATATCGTCTCCACGGTGATCGGTGAGGTGGCGCCGGAGCGCAGCGCCGTCGACGTGCTCACCGCGACCTTCCCGGCGGGCACGCTCTCCGGGGCGCCGAAGGTGCGCGCGATGGAGGTCATCGACGAGCTGGAGCCCACCCGCCGCGGCCTCTACGGCGGCGTGGTCGGCTATCTGGACTTCGGTGGTGACCTGGACACCGCGATCGCGATCCGCACCACCGTGCTGCGCGACGGCGTGGCCTACGTCCAGGCCGGCGCCGGGATCGTCGCCGACTCCGACCCCGACGCCGAGGACCTGGAGAGCCGCACGAAGGCGGCGGCGGTCCTGCGCGCGATCGAGGTCGCCGAGTCGCTGCGGCCGCCGGCATGAGCGCCGGCCTGCCGGCGGACTCCCCGACGGCCCCGACCGACGATGCCGGCGCGGCGCGGGCGGCCCGCCGGGGACGCCGGGAACGGGTGCTCGCCGTGCTCGGCTGCCTGCTCGGCGCGGGTCTGGTCCTGGTGTGCGGCGGGGCGACCTGGGTCTCCGCCCGCGTGGGCACCCCCCGTGGCGAGCGGGACGCCACCGCCGTGGCGGCGCCGCTCGCCGTGCACTGGACCGGCGGCGACATCGCCTCGGCGGCGACGGCGCTGGCCCTCGTCGGCCTCGCCGCCGCGGTCGCGATCGTCGCCACCCGGCGGATCGGCCGGCCGGTGGTCGGCCTGCTGGCTGTCGCCGCCGGGATCGGCATCGCCTACGTGGCGGGGGCCATCGGCGTCGATCCGCTGTCCGCCCTGCGTGACACCGACCAGGTCCGCCAGTTCGCCCCGGGCGGGCAGGCGGAGATCAGCGGCGTGCACCGCACGGCCGCGCCCTGGCTGGCGATGCTCGGCGGCGTGCTGCTCACCGCCGCCGGTGCCCTCGCCGTCCTGCGAGGCCGATCCTGGCCGGGGATGTCCGGCCGCTACCAGGCCCGCGAGGCCCGGCCGGTCGACGCCTGGGACGCGATCGAGCGGGGCCACGACCCCACCTGATCATCGCTGTTCGCCGCGCCCGGCGGCGCCGCCGGGCAGATCGGGATACGGGGGGACGTCGAGATCCGGCGGCATGGCCACGGGCGCGAGCTGCGGAAGTGGGTCGGCCAGCGCGGCGAGAACCCGCGTGTGGCGGTCGAGGTCGGCCTCGACCATCGCCATGAGCGCGTCCATCCGAGCCAGGCAGCGGGCGAGCGCGTCGAGCTGCTCCGCCCAGGCCGGCGCCGCGGCGCCGGCCCGGGCGAGGTCCTCGGCCCGGGCGGGGGCCGCCGCCGGCCCGGCGCCGGCCGCCCGGCGTGGCAGGGCCTGGCCGGGGACCAGGGAGATGCCCGGGAGCAGCGGAAAGGAGGTGCGGCGAGTGTCCATGAGAACTCCCTCGATGTCGAACGCGTGTTCGACTATAGGGGATCGAAGGCCACTGGCGCCACTGCGCCCCGTGCACGGCGTGGCGCGGACCGCCGCGGCCGACCGGCCGGCAGGCGGGCCGTCGTTGNCCGACCGTTGGCTACGTAGCGTTGTGGGTCGTAGCAAGTTGTGGGGGCCTCGGGTCGGGCCACCGGGCCTGGCCTACCATCGCGGCATGACCGCGACAGCCGCGAGCGCGGGTCGATGAGCGTCCTCGCCGAGATCCTCGACGGGGTCAGGGCCGACCTGGCCGCCCGCGAGCAGCAGACCCCCCTCGCCGACCTCAAGCAGCGCGTGGAGCGCGTCCCCGACCCCAGGGACGCGCTCACCGTGTTCCGTAACTCCCCGGTATCGGTGATCGCCGAGGTCAAGCGCAGTTCCCCGTCGAAGGGGAAGCTGGCGGCCATCGCCGATCCCGCGGCCCTCGCCCTCGACTACGAGGCCGGCGGCGCCGCCGCCATCNGCGTCCTCACCGAGGGGCGCCGCTTCGGCGGGTCGCTCGCCGACCTCGACGCGGTGCGCCGCGCGGTGGACGTCCCGCTGCTGCGCAAGGACTTCATCGTCTCGCCCTACCAGGTCTTCGAGGCGCGTGCGCACGGGGCGGACCTCGTGCTGCTCATCGTCGCGGCGCTCGACCAGCCCCGGCTGGTCGGCCTGCGCGAGCGGATCGAGTCGCTGGGCATGACCGCGCTCGTCGAGGTGCACGACGAGGCGGAGCTCGGCCGCGCGCTGGACGCCGATGCCCGGCTGATCGGCATCAACGCCCGTGACCTGCGCACTCTGGAGGTCGACCGGGCCACGTTCGCCCGGCTGGCGCCCATGGTCCCCCCCGGCGTGATCACCGTCGCCGAGTCCGGGGTGCGCGGCCCGCACGACCTGCTCGCCTACGCGGCCGCCGGGGCCGACGCGGTGCTGGTCGGCGAGGCGGCGGTCACCGGCGATCCCCGCCAGACCGTCGCCGACCTCGTGGCCGCCGGGGCGCATCCGGCGGCCAGGGTCGGCCGCTAGCGGGCCCGGCGGTCGGCGGGTCCGTCCGGACTGTCGGTGCGGACCGATACAGTCGCACCGTGGCTACCCGAACTGCTGCCCAGCCAGCTCCCGCCGAGACCGCGACCTCGACGCCGTCCGCCGAGGCCGTCCGGGCGCAGGCGGAGAACTGGCAGGTGTTTCCCGATCCCGCGGGGCACTTCGGCCGGTTCGGCGGGCGGTTCGTGCCCGAGGCGCTCATGGCGGCCCTCGACGAGCTGACCGAGGCCTACGACCAGGCCCGGGCCGACGAGGGCTTCGTCGCCGAGCTCGACGACCTGCTCGCCACCTACGCCGGGCGGCCCACGCCGCTGACCGACGCGCACCGGCTCACCGAGCACGTCGGTGGCGCCCGCATCCTGCTCAAGCGCGAGGATCTCGCCCACACCGGCTCCCACAAGATCAACAATGTGCTCGGGCAGTGCCTGCTGACCAGGCGGATGGGCAAGACCCGGGTCATCGCCGAGACCGGCGCCGGCCAGCACGGGGTGGCCACCGCCACCGCGTGCGCCCTGCTCGGCCTGGAGTGCGTGGTCTACATGGGCGAGGAGGACACCCGCCGGCAGGCGCTCAACGTCGCCCGGATGCGCCTGCTCGGCGCCGAGGTCGTCCCGGTCGCCTCCGGCAGCCGCACCCTCAAGGACGCGATCAACGAGGCGATGCGCGACTGGGTCGCCACCGTCGAGCACACCCATTACTGCATCGGTTCGGTGATGGGCCCGCACCCGTTCCCGATGATGGTGCGGGACTTCCAGCGCATCATCGGCGTGGAGGCCCGGGCCCAGGTGCTCGAGCGCACCGGCCGGCTGCCCGACGCGGTCGTCGCCTGCGTCGGCGGCGGCTCCAACGCGATGGGCATCTTCCACCCGTTCATCCCCGACACCGGCGTGGCACTGATCGGCTGCGAGGCCGGCGGGGACGGGGTGGCCACCGGGCGGCACGCCGCGGCGATCGCCGGCGGCTCCTCGGGCGTGCTGCACGGCATGCGGACCTTCCTGCTGCAGGACGAGTTCGGCCAGACGCAGGTGTCCCACTCGATCTCCGCCGGCCTGGACTACCCGGGCATCGGCCCCGAGCACGCGCTGCTGCACGAGACCGGCCGGGCAAGCTACCGCGTCGTCGACGACGCGGCGGCGATGGCGGCGCTCGCGCTGGTCGCCCGCACCGAGGGCATCCTGGTCGCGATCGAGAGCGCGCATGCCTTCGCCGGCGCGTTCGACGTCGCCCGCGAGCTCGGTCCGGACGCGACCGTCGTGGTGAACTGCTCCGGGCGCGGTGACAAGGACGTCGACACGGCCGCCCGCTGGTTCGGCCTGCTCGACGACGCGGGCGGCGCCGCCGCCGACGCGGATCCGCGCGGCTGACGCCGGCGCACAGGCAGCCCTCGGGCCCGACGGAACGGACGCAGCACGGTGCAGAGTCGGTTGGACGAGCGTTTCACGGCCGCCCGCGAGGAGGGTCGATCCCTGCTGGTCGGCTACCTGCCGGCAGGCTACCCGACGGTCGACGGCGCGGTCGCGGCCATGCGGGCGATGGTCGCGGCGGGCGTCGACGTCGTCGAGGTGGGCCTGCCCTACTCGGACCCGACCATGGACGGGCCGGTGATCCAGGACGCCGCCGACGCGGCGCTGCGTGGCGGGGTGACGACCGTGGACGTGCTGCGCACCGTCGAGGCGGTCGCCGCCACCGGTGCGCCGACCGTGGTCATGACCTACTGGAACCCGATCGACCGTTACGGCCCGGCGCGGTTCGCCGCCGACCTCGCCGCGGCCGGCGGAGCGGGGACGATCACCCCGGACCTGCCGCCCGAGGAGGCGGACCCCTGGCTCGCGGCGAGCGCGGAGCACGGGCTGGACCCGGTGTTCCTCGTCGCGCCGAGCTCCTCGGACGCCAGGATCCGGCGGGTCACCGGGATCTCCCGCGGGTTCGTCTACGCCGCCTCGCTGATGGGCGTCACCGGCACCCGCGCCGCGGTCGGCAGCCAGGCCGCCGATCTGGTTGCCCGGGTGCGGGCCACCACCGAGCTGCCGGTCGCGGTCGGCCTCGGGGTGAGCACCGGCGCGCAGGCCGCCGAGGTCGCCGGGTTCGCCGACGGGGTGATCGTCGGTTCGGCGCTGGTCAAGNTGCTGGTGGACGCGCAGCGCTCGGGCACCGGCGACGCCGCCGCCCTCGCCGGCATCGGCCGGCTGGCCGCCGAGCTCGCCGAAGGGGTGCGTGCCCCCGTCCCGGCCTCGGCCTGACCGGAGTGGCGCCGCGGCCCCCCGCCGGGTCTCCGCGGCCCGCGGGATAGCCTGACGACCGTGGTATTCGCCGCCATCCCCAGCCCCTCCCGCGGTGTGGTGCATCTCGGGCCGGTGCCGTTGCGCGCCTACGCCCTGATGATCATCATCGGCATCGTCGTCGCCGTCGTCGTCACCGGACGCAGGCTGCGTGCCCGGGGCATGGACCCGGCGCTCGCCGGGGAGATCGCCTACTGGGCCGTCCCCTTCGGGATCGTCGGTGCCCGGATCTACCACGTGCTCAGCACCCCGGACGCCTACTTCGGCGAGCACGGGCACGTCGCCGACGTGGTGAAGATCTGGAACGGCGGGCTGGGGNTCTGGGGGGCCATCGCCGGCGGCGCGCTGGGCGCCTGGCTCGCCGCCCGGCGTCTCGGGATCAGCCTCGCCCTGTTCGCCGACGCCGCCGCGCCCGGGATCATCCTCGCCCAGGCCATCGGGCGCTGGGGCAACTGGTTCAACCAGGAGCTCTATGGCAAGCCCACCACGCTGCCCTGGGCGGTGCGCATCGACCCCGCGCACCGGGCCGACCCGGGGGTGGCGACGTACCAGCCGACGTTCCTCTACGAATTCCTGTGGAACCTCGTCGTGGCCGCCATCCTGCTGTTGGTCGACCGGCGCCACCGCCTCGGCCGTGGCCGGCTGTTCGCCCTGTACGTCGCGCTCTACACGTTCGGCCGGCTGTGGATCGAGATGCTGCGCATCGACACCGCGGACGAGATCCTCGGCCTGCGCGTGAACATCTGGACCTCCGCGATCGTGTGCGTCGGCGCGGTGGTGGCGCTGCTGGTCGTGCGCCGGCCGGTGGACCCGGACGTGTCCCCGCAGGAGCAGCGGGCGCTGGGGCTGGTCCAGGATCGGACCCGGCGCCAGCCGACGGACGCCGCCGGCGAAACCGCCGGCGAGACCCGCACGGCCACCCGGCACGACGACGCCACGGACGGGGTCGACGTCAACGGCGCCGACGTCGACGGCGCCGATCCCAGCAACGTCAACGGCGCCAACGTCAACGGCGCCGATCCCGTCAACGTCAACGTCAACGACGCCGACGGCGCAGGGGCAGGGGCAGGGGAGCAGCCGGTCGCGGGGGCCGAGACCGGAGCGGCCGCGGTGTCCTCCGGGCGGACGCGGGTCGAAAGGCCGCCCGCGACCTGAGCGTTCACGGCGCTGCCCCGAGCGACGCGCCCGGGCTCACGGCACGGTGCCGCCGCACTACTCGGGCCACCCGTGGTCATGCCCGGAAATGTGACGTTATACGGCCGTGATCTCCTGGACATATATGATCACGGCGCATCGACGCGGCGCGTGGCACACTCGACAGGAGGCAGCCGGCGCTGGGCCAGCGCTGTCATGTCTCGTTTCACCTCGGACAGCGTCGTCCGCACCTCCTTCAGCCCCTGAAGATGGACAGGACTTCGCCGGATGCCGAGTGCGCAAGGTCTTTACGACCCCACCTTCGAACACGACGCCTGTGGTGTCGGCTTCGTCGTCGACGTGCGCGGCCGACGTAGCCACGAACTGGTCGACCAGGGCCTGACCGTGCTGCNCAACCTCGATCACCGAGGTGCGTCGGGCAGTGACCCGGACACCGGCGACGGAGCCGGCATCCTGGTCCAGGTCCCCGATCTGTTCCTGCGCGACGTGGTCGACTTCGCCCTGCCCGCGCCCGGGCGGTACGCGGTCGGCATCGCCTTCCTGCCGCAGGTCGCGGGNGAGCGCGACGACGCGGTGCGCACGATCAGCCGCATCGTCCGCCAGGAGGGCCTGCGGGTCCTCGGCTGGCGCGAGGTGCCGACGGTCAGCCACATCGTCGGGCACGCGGCCCGCGAGGTGGAGCCGAGGATGCGCCAGCTCTTCCTCGCCCTGCCGGGCAGCCTGCCCGGCGCGGGGGCGAAGGGCGTCGCGAACGCGCAGGGGCCGGCCGAGGGTGCCGCCGCGGACGGCGCCGACGACGGCTTCGACGTGGGTGACCTGGAGCGCCGGGCGTTCTGCGTGCGCAAGCGGATCCGGCGGGAGACCGGCGTCTACCTGTCCTCGCTGTCGTCGCGGACGCTGGTCTACAAGGGCATGCTGACCACGCATCAGCTCTCGGCCTACTTCCCCGACCTCGACGATCCGCGGTTCGCCAGCGCCATCGCGCTCGTGCACAGCCGCTTCTCGACGAACACGTTCCCGAGCTGGCCGCTGGCACACCCCTACCGGTTCGTCGCGCACAACGGCGAGATCAACACGGTCCGTGGCAACCGGAACTGGATGCGGGCCCGCGAGGCGCTGCTGGCCAGCGACCTCATCCCCGGCGACCTGGCCCGGCTGTTCCCGATCTGCGCGGACGGCGCGAGCGACTCGGCGAGCTTCGACGAGGTGCTGGAGCTGCTGCACCTCGGCGGGCNCAGCCTGCCGCACTCGGTGCTGATGATGATCCCCGAGGCGTGGGAGAACCACGCCGAGATGGATCCGGCGCTGCGAGCCTTCTACGAGTTCCACTCCACGCTGATGGAGCCCTGGGACGGCCCGGCGTCGATCGCGTTCACCGACGGCACGGTGATCGGCGCGGTGCTGGACCGCAACGGCCTGCGCCCCTCGCGCTACTGGGTGACCGACGACGGGCTGGTCGTGATGGCCTCCGAGGTCGGCGTGCTCGACATCCCGCCGCACAAGATCGTCCAGAAGGGTCGGCTGCAGCCGGGCCGGATGTTCCTCGTCGACACCGCGCAGAAGCGCATCGTCAGCGACGAGGAGATCAAGTCGGAGCTGGCAGGCGCCGCCCCCTACGCCG
The DNA here is from genome assembly GCF_001420875.1 of Frankia sp. AvcI1. Taxonomy (NCBI): domain Bacteria; kingdom Bacillati; phylum Actinomycetota; class Actinomycetes; order Frankiales; family Frankiaceae; genus Frankia; species Frankia sp. AvcI1. The sequence continues at coordinate 214,196 of NZ_LJFZ01000001.1, forward strand.
AGTGGCTGCACGCCGGGCTGATCTCGCTGGACGACCTGCCCGACCGCGAGCAGGTCATCTACGGCCACTCCTCGGTGCTGCGCCNCCAGCAGGTGTTCGGCTACACCGAGGAGGAGCTGCGCGTCCTGGTCGCGCCGATGGCGCGTGCCGGCGCCGAGCCGATCGGCTCGATGGGCACCGACACTCCCGTCGCCGTGCTCTCCAGCCGTCCCCGGCTGCTGTTCGACTACTTCACTCAGCTGTTCGCGCAGGTCACCAACCCGCCGCTGGACGCGATCCGGGAGGAGCTGGTCACCAGCCTCGGGCGGACCCTGGGCCCGGAGGGCAACCTGCTCGCGCCGTCGCCGGCGTCGTGCCGGATGGTGCACCTNCCCTACCCGGTGATCTCCAGCGGCCAGCTCTCGAAGATCATCGGCATCAACGACGACGGGGACATGCCCGGGTTCGCCTCGGTGACCGTGCGCGGCCTCTACGACGTCGACGGGGGCGGGGCGGCGCTCGCGGCCCGCCTCGACGAGATCTGCGCCGGGGTCAGCGAGGCCATCGCCGACGGGGCGCGCATCGTCGTGCTCTCCGACCGTGACTCCGACGAGCGCAAGGCGCCGATCCCGTCGCTGCTGCTCACCGCGGCCGTGCACCACCACCTGATCCGGGAGCGGACCCGGACGAAGGTCGGCCTCATCGTCGAGTGCGGCGACGCCCGCGAGGTGCACCACATCGCCCTGCTCACCGGCTACGGCGCCGCGGCGGTCAACCCGTACCTGGCGTTCGAGTCGATCGACACCCTGATCGCCGAGGGCGAGATCGCCGACGTGTCCCGGGAGCAGGCCGAGAAGAACCTGATCAAGGCGCTCGGCAAGGGCGTGCTGAAGGTGATGTCGAAGATGGGCATCTCCACCGTCGCCAGCTACACCGGCGCCCAGGTCTTCGAGGCGATCGGACTGTCCCAGGAGCTGGTCGACGCCTACTTCGTCGGCACCCCCTCGCGCCTGGACGGCATCGGGCTGGACGTCATCGCCGACGAGGTCGCCGCCCGGCACCGCCGTGCGCACCCGCGGGTCGCCTCCGAGCTCGCCCACCGGGGCCTGGAGGTCGGCGGCGAGTACCAGTGGCGGCGCGAGGGCGAGATCCACCTGTTCAACCCGGAGACCGTCTTCCTGCTCCAGCACGCCACCCGGACCCGCCAGTACGACGTCTTCCAGGAGTACACCGGCAAGGTCGACGGCCTGTCCCGGGAGAACTCGACCCTGCGCGGGCTGTTCGAGCTGCGCACCGGGGTACGCCCACCGGTGCCGATCGACGAGGTCGAACCGGTTTCGGAGATCGTCAAGCGGTTCGCCACCGGCGCCATGTCCTACGGGTCGATCAGCGCGGAGGCGCACGAGACCCTGGCGATCGCGATGAACCGGCTCGGCGGCAAGTCGAACACCGGCGAGGGCGGCGAGGACGCCCGCCGTTTCGTCCCCGACGCCAACGGGGACCTGCGCCGCTCGGCGGTCAAGCAGGTCGCCAGCGGCCGGTTCGGCGTGACCAGCGAGTACCTGGCCAACGCCGACGACATCCAGATCAAGATGGCGCAGGGGGCGAAGCCCGGCGAGGGCGGCCAGCTCCCGGGCCACAAGGTCTACCCGTGGATCGCGAAGACCCGGCACTCGACGCCCGGCGTGGGGCTGATCTCCCCGCCGCCNCACCACGACATCTACTCGATCGAGGACCTCGCCCAGCTCATCCACGACCTGAAGAACGCCAACCCGAAGGCGCGGGTGCACGTCAAGCTCGTCGCCGAGGTCGGCGTCGGCACGGTCGCCGCCGGCGTCTCCAAGGCGCACGCCGACGTGGTGCTGATCTCCGGGCACGACGGCGGCACCGGCGCGTCCCCGCTGACCTCGCTCAAGCACGCCGGCGCCCCCTGGGAGCTGGGCCTGGCCGAGACCCAGCAGACGCTGCTGCTCAACGGGCTGCGCGACCGGATCGTCGTGCAGGTCGACGGCCAGCTCAAGACCGGCCGCGACGTCGTCGTCGGCGCGCTGCTCGGCGCCGAGGAGTTCGGCTTCGCCACCGCGCCGCTCGTCGTCGCCGGCTGCGTGATGATGCGCGTCTGTCACCTGGACACCTGTCCGGTTGGAGTGGCCACCCAGAACCCGGCGCTGCGGGAGCGGTTCACCGGCAGGCCGGAGTTCGTCGAGGCGTTCTTCACCTTCATCGCCGAGGAGGTTCGCGCCTACCTCGCGGCGCTGGGCTTCCGGACCCTGCAGGAGGCCGTCGGCCGCGTCGACCTGCTCGACGCCCGCGCGGNGATCGAGCACTGGAAGGCTTCCGGGCTCGACATCACGCCGCTGCTGCACACCCCCGAGCGGCCGTTCGGCGGCTCGCTGAACTGCACCTCCAGCCAGGACCACGGGCTGGACAAGGCGCTGGACAACTCGCTGATCCAGCTCTGCGAGGGGGCCCTCGACGANGGCCGGCCGGTCTGGCTCGAGATGCCGATCCGCAACGTCAACNGCACCGTGGGCACGATGCTCGGCTACGAGGTGACGAAGCGGTACGGCGCGGCCGGGCTGCCCGACGACACGATCCAGCTGCGCTTCACCGGGTCCGCCGGGCAGAGCTTCGGNGCCTTCGCCCCCAGGGGCATGACGCTGACCCTCGAGGGCGACGTGAACGACTACACCGGCAAGGGCCTGTCCGGCGGCAAGATCTTCGTGTTCCCGCCCAAGGAGTCGCCGCTGCGCGCCGAGGAGAACATCGTCGCGGGCAACGTCCTGCTCTACGGGGCGACGGCGGGGGAGGCGTTCTTCCGCGGGATCGTCGGCGAGCGGTTCTGCGTGCGCAACTCCGGGGCGACCGCGGTCGTCGAGGGCGTCGGCGACCATGGCTGCGAGTACATGACCGGCGGCACGGTGCTGGTCCTCGGCGCGATCGGGCGGAACTTCGCCGCCGGCATGAGCGGCGGCGTGGCGTACCTGTACGACCCGGTCGAGGCCCGGATCAACACCGAGATGGTCGACGTCGAGGACCTGGAGGCCGCTGACGAGGCGGTCGTGCGCGACCTGCTCGTCCGCCACCGCCGGGAGACCGGTTCGACGGTGGCCGCGCGGCTCTACGCCGACTGGGAGAACGTGCGCGGCGCGTTCCGCAAGGTCATGCCGCGCGACTACAAGCGGGTGCTCACCGCGATCCGCCAGGCCGAGGAGCAGGGCCTCGTCGCCGAGGACGTCATCATGGCGGCGAGTCGTGTCTGACCGGCGCCGCCCGTGCGGCGGCCGGCCGGCCGTGGAGAAGCTGAGCGTCGATGGGGCCGGGTGGCCCGGACGGATCCGACAGGAGTGTCATGGCTGACCCGACAGGCTTCCTCAAGCACCGCCGGGAGCTGCCGAAGCGCCGGCCGGTCGACCTCCGCCTCCAGGACTGGCGGGAGGNCTACCAGCCCTTCCCCGAGGAGCACCTGCGCGAGCAGGCCGGCCGGTGCATGGACTGCGGCATCCCGTTCTGCCACAACGGCTGCCCGCTGGGGAACATCATCCCCGAGTGGAACGACCTGACCCGGCGCGGGGACTGGACCGACGCGATCGAGCGCCTGCACGCGACGAACAACTTCCCCGAGTTCACCGGCCGGCTGTGCCCCGCGCCGTGCGAGGCGGCCTGCGTGCTGGGTATCGGGGACGACCCGGTGACCATCAAGCAGGTCGAGGTCAGCATCATCGACCGGGCCTGGGCGGACGGCACCGTCGTGCCGGTGCCGCCGACGGTCCGCACCGGGAAGCGGGTCGCCGTGGTCGGCTCCGGCCCGGCCGGGCTCGCCGCCGCCCAGCAGCTCACCCGCGCCGGACACGACGTCGTCGTGTACGAGCGGGCGGATCGGATCGGCGGGCTGCTGCGCTACGGCATCCCCGAGTTCAAGATGGAGAAGAAGGTCGTCGACCAGCGGCTCGCCCAGATGGAGGCCGAGGGCACCTCGTTCGTGACCTCCTGCAACGTCGGGGTCGACATCTCCGCCGACGAGCTGCGTTCCTCGTACGACGCGGTCGTGCTCGCCGGTGGCTCGACGGTCGGTCGCGACCTGCCGGTCCCCGGCCGCGAGCTCGGCGGCATCCACCTCGCCATGGAGTTCCTGGTGCCGGCGAACCGGGTCGCCCAGGGCGACCTGGCGACCTCGCCGATCTCGGCGAAGGGTAAGCGGGTCGTCATCATCGGCGGCGGCGACACCGGCGCGGACTGCCTGGGCACCTCGCATCGCCAGGGCGCGGCGTCGGTGCACCAGCTGGAGATCATGCCGCGGCCGCCGGAGCTGCGGGCGCCGGCCAACCCGTGGCCGTCGTACCCGATCGTCTACCGGGTGTCCAGCGCGCACGAGGAGGGCGGCGAGCGGGTCTTCGCCGTCAACACCGAGCGGTTCCTCGGTGACGACGAGGGCAACGTGCGGGCGCTGCGCATGCACGAGGTCCGCTTCGTCGGCGGGAAGTTCGAGAAGGTCGAGGGCACCGACGTCGAGCTGCCCTGCGAGCTGGTGCTGCTGGCCATGGGCTTCACCGGCCCGGAGAAGCCCGGCCTGCTGACCGATCTCGGGGTCGACCTCGACCCCCGGGGCAACGTCGCCCGCGACGCCGGCTGGTCGTCGTCGGTGCCCGGCGTGTTCGTCGCCGGGGACATGGGCCGCGGCCAGTCGCTGATCGTCTGGGCGATCTCGGAGGGGCGCGCGGCGGCCGCCGCGGTCGATCGCCACCTCATGGGCCGCACCGACCTGCCCGAGCCGATCACCCCGACCCGTCGCTGACGATGACGGCCGCCCTCCCGCAGGGGCGGCCGTCACGGCCGGTCCCCGCCGGCGTCACCGGTGTGGCCGCGTGCGGCCGCGACGGTCAGCTGTTCGCGTTCGGTGACACAGCGCTGTGATGTGCCTTGCTCCCTGCCGGATCTGCCCCGATTGACCGAGATCTGCTAGGGGCATCGGCGCTGGTGGCGGTACCGTCCTGTCCTATGAGGCTCGTGCTGCTCGGCCCCCCGGGCTCCGGCAAGGGAACGCAGGGCGCGCGCATCAGCGCCCGCCACGGCATTCCCGCGATCTCCACCGGCCAGCTCTTCGACCGGCAGATCGCCGCGGGGACGGACCTGGGCCGCCGCGCCGAGCGGTATGTCCGCGCCGGCGAGCTCGTGCCCGACGAGATCGTCCTGGACATGGTCGCCGAGCGGCTCGACGGCAGCGTCGACTGCGCCGTCGGCTTCCTGCTCGACGGCTTCCCCCGCACCTACCCGCAGGCGGAGGCGCTGGACCGGATGCTCGCCGCGAGCTGTGGCCCGCTCGACGCGGTCATCGACCTCGACGTCGACATCGACGAGGTGCTCGACCGTATCCGCCGCCGTGCGCACACCGAGGACCGCGTCGACGACGGCGACGACACCGCGCGTCGCCGGCTGAAGGTCTTCGCGGAGGAGACCGCGCCGCTGCGCCGCTACTACCGCCGCAGCGGACTGCTGCGCACCGTCGACGGCGCGGGCACCCCCGACGAGGTGGCCGCCCGCATCGAGCGCGTGCTGGCGGACACCGCCCACCCCGAGCTGCACCTGCCCGGCTGACCGCTGCGGCGGGGGAGCCCGAGGGGTCCCCGGTCGCTGCCGCCCGCGTGGGACCGCGTCGAGTCGCGATATCTTGAACGCGGTGAGCCAGGGCGCGGATGAGCGGGAGCCGTCGGTACGGACCGGTCGGGCCACGGGCGGCGCCCAGCCCGCCGCCGGTCCGCCGCACACGGGCCGCCGGCGCGCCACGCACCTCGGTCTGGTTGCCCTCGTCGTGGTCTGCTGGCTGCCGCTGGTGGTCATCCTCACCGCGTCGCGGACCGTGCTGAACCCGGCCTTCTACTCCCAGTCGCTGGCCCGAGCGCACGCCTACGACCGCATCTACACCGAGGTCCTGCCCGACCCGGCGGTCGACACGCTGCTCGCCGGTCTGCCGATNGACAGCTCACTGGTCACCGCGAACCTGCGTACGGTGCTNCCGCCGGCGACGGTGCAGGAGATGACCGACGAGCAGATCACCCGGATCGTCGACTACCTGCGCGCCCGCACCNGCGACGTGGAGCTCGCCGTCGACCTGCGGCCCATCTTCGGCAACATCTCCGGCCTGGCCAACCGCTACATCGCCGGCGAGCTCGGCGCCGGCACCAGCTACCGGGTCGCGTCCGTGCAGGACTTCACCCACGGCGTGCTGACCGCGCTGGACGACATCGCGGNGGGCCGCCCCCCGGCGTCGCTGCCCAGCATCGAGCTGACCCCGCAGGACACCGACCGGATCCTGCCGCTCGTGCTCGACCGGGTGGATCCGGCGACCCGCGCGCGCGTCGGTCCCGAACTGCGGGCGTTGCTGCGCTCGGGCGACGTCGCCGGGGCGCTGGCTCTCATCGGGCCGCAGGTCTTCCAGGGCGACGAGCGGGCCACCGCGCGGCTGCAGGCGTCGCTGCACGGCTCCACCCTCGACCTCGGCCTACGCCTGTCGGACCTGCGCGACTCCCCGGCGATCACCGCGATCGACCGCCTGCACGACGTCGCCGCCACCCTGACCTGGGTGACCGTGCTGCTGAGCCTGATCATGGCCGGCGCGCTGGCCGGCATCGTCGTGCTGGCCGGGCGGCGGGGGGTCTCGCGGGTCCGCGCGGCGGCCGGGGCGGTGATCGCGGCCGGGCTCGGCGCGGCCCTGCTCGGGGCGGTGCTGCGCCTGACCCTGCCCAATCCGCTGACCTCGCTCGCCGGGCCGCGCTCGCCGTTGCCCCCCGGGGCGAGCGCGGTGCTCGTCGACTTCTCCCGGCACGCCTACGGGACGGTGGAGGGCGACTACCTGCGGGTCGTGGCCTGGACGCTCGTCGTCGGCCTGGCCGCCGCCGGGCTGTCATTGCTGGTCGCGGTGTCGGCGCGGTGGAGCCGGACGGGTCGCCGCCGCCGGGTCGCCACCGCGTTCGCCCTGGCCGTGCCCGTGATGGTCACCGTGACCTGGACCGCGTTCCCCGGCGCCGCAGCCGAGCCGCGCGAGNTGTGCGAGAGCAGCCCCTCGCTGTGCGATCGGCGCTACGACCAGGTGACCTACCTCGCGACCCACAACGCGATGGCGAACAGCGAGGACCGGTTCCTCGGCCCGTCCCAGGACCCGACGATCGTCCACCAGCTCGACTCCGGGGTGCGGACGCTGCTGATCGACGTCCATCACTGGACGCCACCCGCGCAGGTCGAGGCGTACCTGGCCACGCTGCCGCCGGCGACCCGCGCGGCGCTGGCCCCGCTGACCCGGGGTGCCGTGTCGACGCGGCCCGGCGTCTGGCTGTGCCACAACCTGTGCCAGCTCGGCTCGCTGGACTTCGTCACGGAGCTCGGCCGGGTGCGGGACTGGATGGCCCGCAACCCGACCGAGGTGGTGACACTGATCATTCAGGATGACGACGTCCCGGCCAGCGAGATCGCCGGCGGGGTTGCGGCGGCGGGGCTCGCCGGCATGGTCGCGACGCCGCCCGACGATCCCCATGGACGCTGGCCGACGCTGCGCGCCATGATCGATTCGGGTCGGCGGCTGGTGGTCTTCACCGAGCGCCAGGACCTGCCGGGCACGTTCCCGCGCGGCTTCTACCGGTACGCCNCCGACACGCCGTTCGCCGCAAAGCGGCCCGAGGACCTGCGCGGCTGCGTGCGCAACCGGGGCGCGGCCGGTGCGGGCCTGCTGCTGATGAACCACTGGCTGACCGACGCCGCGCCCAGCCGGCGGGCCGCGCTGACCTCCAACGCCGCCGACACCATCGTCGGCAGAGCCGAGCGCTGCCGTGCGGAGCAGGGCCGGACGCCGACGTTCGTCGCGGTCGACTTCTCGACAATCGGTTCGGCGCAGGCCGCGGTCGACCGCCTCAACCGCCTCCCCGCATCGGCGGCCTCCGCCACCGGAGGCTGATGACGCCACTGGAGGCTGCTGACGCCACCGGAGGCTGATGACGGCGCCGGAGGTCGACGGGGTGGCGGAGGTTGACGGGGTGGCGGGGGTAGCCGGTGGGAGCATGGGTCGGCCATCGTGCGTTGCAACCAGCGAGAAGACGCCTCCGTCGACCCCACACCCGCGCAAGGGAGTCCAGGTGCCCATCTGGAACCAGCTTCGGCAGTCCGCCCAGACGATGCAGGGCCAGCTCGCCGCGAAGAAGAACGACCTCAAAAGCGGCGCCTTCCGCGATGCCAGCATGGCGATCTGCGCGTTGGTCGCGGCGGCGGACNGGACGATCGACCCGGCCGAGCGTCAGCGGGTCGCGTCACTGATCATCTCGAATGACGTGCTCAACAACTTCCCGGCCGACGACCTCCAGCGACGCTTCAACGACTACGTCGGCAAGCTCCAGGCGGACTTCGAGTTCGGCAAGGTGTCCGTCCTGCAGGACATCGGCAAGACGAAGAAGAAGCCGGCTGAGGCGCGCGCCGTCATCCAGATCGGCATCGTCATCGGCGGGGCGGACGGCACCTTCGACAAGAGCGAGCAGGCCGTCGTGCGCGAGGCGTGTTTCGCGGTCGGGATCAGCCCCGAGGAGTTCGATCTGTAGCTCCGCTCCGGGGTACGGTGGCCGCCGAGCGCCTACCTCGTCACACTTTCTCCCATGTTCGCCGCCGGAGCTGGATGCTCGGGCAGATCGCCCGAACGGGTTGACCTGCAGGTCAACGCGTTGCCCGGGGGAGCCGGGCGGCAGGCGGGTGCGGACTGCGGCGCCCATGGCCGTCCGGGTGGATCCCCGCGGCGACGGCGTGTGACGAGGGAGGACGCGTGGGTCCAGCCGATGCCCTGCTGACGGCCGGGGCGGGTCTGCTGGCGGGAGCGGTCAACGCCATCGCCGGCGGAGGGACCCTGATCGCCTTCCCCGCTCTGCTCACCACGGGCATGCCCGCGCTGACCGCGAACATCACCTCGTCGGTGGGCCTGCTCACCGGCTACGCCGGCGGTGCGCTGGGCTACCGCCGCGAGCTCGCCGACCAGGTCGACCGGCTGCGGGCGCTCGGACCGCCCGCGATGCTCGGCGGGATCGTCGGCGCGGTCGTGCTGCTGGCCACCCCGTCGGACAGCTTTCGGGCCCTGGTCCCGTACCTCGTCCTGGTCTCCTGCCTGCTGCTGGCGGCGCAGACCCGGCTGGCCGCGGTCGTGGCGCGCCGTCGGGCCGCGGCCGCCGTGGCAACGGCCGCCCCGTCGGTTCCGGCCGCCCCGTCGGTTCCGGTCGCCTCAGCGGTTCCGGTCGCCTCGACGGTTCCGGTCGCCTCGACGGTTCCGGCTGCGTCTGCGGCGGGGATCGGCGGCTCACCGACCGCGGTCACCTGGCCCACCCGAATCGGGATCTTCGTCGCCGGCGTGTACGGCTCGTACTTCGGCGCCGGCCTCGGGGTGCTGTTGCTCGGCGTGCTGGGGATCCTGCTCGTCGACGACCTCCAACGCACGAATGCGCTCAAGACGCTGCTTGNCTTCGGCGTGAACGCGGTGGGCGTCGCCGTGTTCCTCATCACCGCGAAGGTCTCCTGGGGATTCGCGGGCATCCTCGTGGTCGCCTCGCTGCTCGGCGGCCTGCTCGGCGCCCGGATCGCCCGGCGGCTGCGCCCGACCCTCCTGCGTGCGGCGGTCATCACGCTGGGTGTCGTCGTGGCGATCGTGCTCATCATCCGGAACTGATCGGCGCCGCGCGGGCCATCTCACCAGGGGCCGTCGCATCGAGGACGATCTCACCGGAGGCCATCGCGCGGCCGGCCATCTCATCGCGGGACAACCGGCCGGACAACGCTCCGACCTACGTCGGGTAATTTTGNCGGTCCGCGCCTCGAATGACGCTCACGTCAGTGTCACAATGGCAGCCCGACGAGCCGGGCCCGGCGGAGCCGTATTCGGCGCGCCCGCATAATCTGTGTACGCAGTGTTCCCGAGGAACGCTCACGTAACGGTAATCCTGTGCGGATGGCGCAACAATCTCGCCCCGCTGAGCGTCTATCAGCGGGGCTGCTGCCAGCGTGATCCGCGCGGGGTCGGTGGGTCCTGTCGCGCCAGGGGGTGGCGCGGTATCGCGGCATGCCCGTGCGGTCGGTCGGAGTGCCGACGCGCGTGGCCGTCCGCTGGGAGGGGTCTTGTGTTCGACGATGAACCGAGTGCAGACGGGCGGTCCGGCGCGGCGCGGCCGGGGGCGCAGCGGGCGGGCGGGCGGGGCCTGAGCCGCCCGTCGGCGGGGGCCGCGCGCTGGTCGGACCGGGCGCTGGCGCTGTGCGCGTTGGCCGGGCTGATCGCCGCGGCCGCCGTGACGCGCACCTGGGCGCGCGCGACCCTGTCGGACCGCGGCTCGGCGTTGCTGGTGGTCACCCGATCGGGCTGGCAGTTGCGGCCGGCCGGGCCGCTGGTCGTCGCGTTCGGCCTGGTCACGGCCCTGGTCTGCCTGCTGGCGCACCGCCGCGGCCGGGCCGCGTTCGGCGCGCTGCTGGCCCTGCTCGGCGCCGCCGTCACCGGCCTCGCGCTGAGCCGGCTGCACGCCGCCGATCCGCTCGTGCACACGATCGGCCGGCTGCGTATCGGCACCTTCCAGACCGACGAACCGGTCGCGGCGGGCACCGCCGGCGCGGGCCTGTGGACCGCGGTCGTGGCCGGAATCGTGATGGTGCTGACGGCCGTGGGCTGGCTGCGGCTCTCCCGCCGCGCCGCGGCGGAGTCCCACGCGTCGACGGCCGGCGGATGGGCCGGCCCGGCCGGAGCGGCGCAGGCCGGCTTCGCTCCTGTCGCCGGGCCCGCCCCCGCCGAGACGCCGGGAGCCGAGACGCCGGGAGCCGTGGCGTCCGGAGCCGTGGTGTCCGGAGCCGGGGTGTCGGGGCCGGCTGGGTCAGGAACGGTCGGGTCAGGAGCGGCCGGGTCGGGTGCCGGGTCGGCGGGGCGCGGTGGGATCCAGGGCGGCGACGGAGCCGCGGAACGCGGAGTCGACCATGGCCTATGACTATGCGTCGTTCTCGACGCTCNCCGGACCGCTCCAGGAGCCCCCCGCCCGCGGGGAGTACCACGTCGCCTACCGCAAGATCATGGTCGGGCGGGCGCTCTACCAGGTGTTGCCGCAGCTCATCGCCACGGTAGGCCTGTCGTCGTTGTTCTTCGTGTGGCTGCTTCAGCCGCAGCACTACCCGCATGCGAAGTACCTGCCGACCGCCGTGCAGGTCGGCAACGCCGTGATGTTCTGGCTGATCGTGGTCACGGAGGGTATCCGGCTACTGAACTCGATCACCCTGTGCTGGTCGGCCTACATCATGCGCAATCCGGTGCCCGTGNGACCACCGAAGGGGCTGCGCGTCGCCTTCACGACGACGATCGTGCCGGCGAAGGAGCCCCTCGACGTCGTCCGGGACACCCTCATCGCGGCGCGCAACATCCGCCACGACTCGACGATCGACGTCTGGCTGCTCGACGAGGGTGACGACCCTGNGGTGCGTGCGATGTGCGCCGAGATCGGGGTCAACCACTTCTCCCGCAAGGGTGTGGAGCGCTGGAACACCGGCCGCGGCCGGTTCCGGGCGAAGACCAAGCACGGCAACCACAACTCGTGGCTCGACGCGCACGGCGACACCTACGACGTGGTGCTCTCCGTCGACCCGGACCATATCCCGCTGCCGAACTTCGCGGAACGCATGCTCGGCTATTTCCGGGATCCGAACGTCGCTTTCGTCGTCGGCCCGCAGGTCTACGGAAACTTCCGCCATTACCTGACCCGTGGCGCCGAGGCGCAGAACTACATGTTCCATTCGGTCATCCAGCGGGCCGCGAACCGGTTCGCCGCCGGCATGTTCGTGGGCACGAACCACGCCTACCGGGTCGAGACCTGGCGGCAGATCGGCGGCTTCCAGGACTCGATCACCGAGGACCTCGCGACGTCGTTCGCCGTGCACGGCGCCCGCAACCCGCGNACGAACCACCGCTGGACCTCGGTCTACACCCCGGACGTCATCGCCGTCGGTGAGGGCCCGGNCACCTGGACGGACTTCTTCAGCCAGCAGCTGCGCTGGGCGCGGGGCGCCAACGAGGTCCTCGTCACCGAGGCCGCCGGCCGGATGCGCAAGCTCAGCTGGGGCCCGCGGCTGCACTACGCCACGCTCATGCTGCACTACCCGACGGTCGCGCTGACCTGGATCCTCGGCATGATCCTCACCACGACGTACATGGCGCTGGGCTCCACCGGGGTGGTCGTGCACGTCTCGGCGTGGCTGGCGCTCTACATCGACGTGTTCGCCGCCCGGCTGCTGCTCTACTTCTGGCTGCGCCGGTTCAACACCAGCCCGCACGAGGAGGCGGGCAGCGCCGGGATGTCCGGCATCTTCGTGTCGGTGCTGTGCACGCCGTTCTACTCGACGGCGTTCGTCGGGGCGATCTTCCGGCGCAAGCTCGGTTTCGTCGTGACGCCGAAGGGCGACCAGGCGAGCCCGGACCGGCTGCTGACCTTCCGCAAGCACCTGTTCTGGGCGGCCTGGTCGGCGGGGTCGATCGCGGCCGCCGCCGCGCTCGGCCACCTGTACCCGGCGAACATGGTCTGGGTCTCGCTGTCGCTGGTGACCTGTCTGCTGCCGATCGGGCTCTGGGGCCTCGAGCCGATCCTCGCGCCGCGGCGTGCGGCGGCGCCGAACCCGCTGCCCGCCGCGCACGTGCCGGCGCCGCGTAGCGCGCCGCGGACCGTCGGGTCGGGCGGGCACGCACCCGTCCGCGCGGCCGCGGCCGGGTACCCGTCCGCCCTCGACCCGGTCACCGAGGAGGTGCCGGCCGCCGTCGTCGCGACGTTCGCCGAGCCGGCGACGGAGCACGTGCACGTGCCGATTCCCGCGGTGCTGGCCGGCGCCGGCGCGTCCGGTGCCGGCGCGTCCGGTGCCGGTGCCGAGACGATCGTCGGACCGAGGGTTCCCGCCGCCGCGTCGGCGAAGTCCGCGGGCCGGGCGGGCGATTCCACGGGCGTGGACGGGCCCACCATCCTGCTGTCCGCCCCCGCGGCGGCCGCGGCCGCGGCCCGAGCCGCAGCCGGTGGCGCTGGCGGTGGCGGTGCCGGTGGTGGTGGTGGTGGGATCGCCGGCGCGGGCGGTGCCGACCAGGACACCGTCATCACCCGCACACTGCCCTCCAGCGGGGGCCGGCCGCCGCGGGAAGGCGATCGGCCCGCCGCGGACGGGCGCGAGTGGCGCCGCGAGCGCCGGGCTGCCGAGCGGCCGGCCGACCTGCCCGCCTACGCCGACGACGAGCTCCCCTTCACCGAGCTCCCCTACGCCGAGCCCGCCTACGCCGACGACGAGCCTGCCCAGGTCGAACCGGCGTTCACGGAACAGCAGACCGTCCTGACCCGGCGCGGCAAGGACCTGGCCGGGGTGTCCGCCGCGGGCGAGCAGCCCGCCTACGTCGAGGACGTCACGATGCGGCTCACCCCGCGCCGCCGCCGCGTCACCCTCGATGGCACGCTCGAGGAGCTGCACTGATGGCCGACCGTCCCCGGCGTTCCGGCCCGACGCCGGACCCCGACCCGCCGACCGTCTCCGACCTGCCGCCGCCGGGCGGACCGCGGCCACTCGACGACCCCCGGATGGCCCCCGTCGTCGCCGCGCCGACGACCTCCCGGCGGCGCCGTCGGCTCCTGCAGGCGACGGTCATCGTGCTCGTCGTCCTCGCCGGCAACTTCCCGTACATGGACTCCTGGGCGTCCGACCGGTACGACGAGTGGCGCTCCCACCAGCCCGCGTACATGCGGGACAACGGGCGCTGGGACATCGTCGCGGACAGCGGCTCGCGGTCCATCCATGCCGCGCTGCTGNGCACCGGCAAGGTTCTGTTGATGTCCGGTTCCGGCAACGACAAGAACAACTTCGACGCCAAGCGGTTCGAGACCGTCCTGTGGGATCCGGCGGCGAACAGCTTCCAGAAGATCTACACGCCGTGGGACGTCTTCTGCGCCGGTCACGCCTTCCTGCCCAACGGCGATCTGCTGATCGCCGGCGGGACGAAGGCCTACGAGGTGCTGGCGCAGGACGCCCCCGACGGCAAGAAGAAGGAATACGAGGGCCTGAAGGACTCCTACGTGTTCGATCCGATCAGCGAGCGGTACGTCAAGACCGGGTTCCTGNAGCACGCCCGCTGGTATCCGACGCTGGTCACGCTCGCCAACGGCGCGGTCGTCGCCGTCTCCGGGCTCAACGAGAACGGCGACATCGACCCGGGCAACACCGAGTCCTACGACATCGCGAGCTCGGCCTGGATCGAGCATCCGGAGCTGGTCAAGGAGTTCCCGACCTACCCGTCGCTGCTGCTCGCCGCCGACGGGCGACTGTTCTTCTCCGGCGCCAACGCCGGCTACGGACCGGCGTCGCTGGAGGCGCGCCAGTCGGGCCTGTGGAATCTCACGAACAACCAGTTCCAGGCCGTTCCCGGGCTGCCGCTGCCCGAGGTCAACGAGACGGCCGGCACCGTGCTGCTCGCCCCGGCGCAGGACCAGAAGGTCATGTTCATCGGCGGCGGGGGCGTCGGCGACACCCAGGTGGCGACCGACCGCACCGCCATCGTCGACCTGGCCGCGCCGCAGCCCGCCTGGCAGCGCGGTCCGGACCTCAGCTCGCCGAAGCGGTACCCGGGCGCCGTGCTGCTGCCCGACGACACCGTGCTGGTCTCCGGCGGGTCGCGGCGCTACCGGGCGAAGGACACCCTCACCGCCGAGATCTACGACCCGGCGACGAAGGCGTTCCGCCCGGTGGCCGACCCGCATGTCGGCCGCGACTACCACTCCGAGTACCTGCTGCTGCCCGACGGCCGGGTCGCGGTCTTCGGCTCGAACCCGCTCAGCGACGACAACACGTTCGACACCCGCGTCGAGGTCTACTCCCCGCCCTACCTGTACGCCGGGGAACGCCCGGTGATCAGCNGCGCCCCGGGCACGATCACCCGAGGCACGACGATCACCCTGCACGCCTCACAGAAGATCGGCAAGGTCCGGCTGATGCGGCCCGGTGCCTACACCCACGTGACCGACACCGAGCAACGGTCGGTAGCGTTGCCGATCACGGCACAGGCGGACGGTACGGTCACCGTGAGCGTGCCGGACAATCCGAACGTCCTGCCGGGTGACTGGTACATGCTCTTCGTCGACAACGGTGCGAACGTGCCGTCGGTCGCGACCTGGGTGCACGTGACCCCCTGACGGCCGCCCGACGCCGGGGTCGGCGAGGCCACCGTCGAGAGGAGTGACTTCGTGCCGACGTCCAGGTCCCGGGCCGCCGCGCCCATGCCGCCGGGCGGCGACCGGGTGCGGCCGGCCTGGCCACGCCGGGCCCCGGACCCGTGCGGCCGGGCAGGGCGGGCCTGGCGCCCGCGCGCCGGCGGGCGTCCCCGCGGGGTCGCCGCCGTCCTCGCCCTGGTCGCGGCGCTGGTCGTCACGCTGGTCGGGTGCGGCCCGGGCGGGGGGAAGTCGGCCGGGGGCGCCGGGGGGGCCGGCGGGGCCGTGGGCGCGGCCGGTGCCACGACCGCGGTGCCCGCCCCGGACCCGACCCGCTGCCCCGCGGGCGGCGGCGCCGGGGGCGGTCCGTCCCTTGCTGGCGGCGAGGCCGCCGCCGGGTCGGCCGACGGCGCCGCCGCGCGGGGCCGCGCGCCCCGGGGTCCGTTCCTGGTCGACCCGGCCGGCCAGGCGGCGCAGCAGGCCCAGGCACACCCGGCCGAGGCCGCGGCCATCGCCCCGCTCGTGCAGACCTCGAGCGCCTTCCCGGTCGGCGACTGGGTGACCGACGTCGTCGGTGAGGTCCACAGCCGGGCCGCCGCGGCGGAGGCGACCGGCGCGACCGCCGTGTACATGGTCTACGCCATCCCGCACCGGGACACCGGGGGCGTCTACTCCGCCGGCGGGCTGCCCGACGCCGCCGCCTACCGCCAGTTCACCCGTCAGGTCGCCGCGGGTATCGGCGGCGCGGCGGCGGTCATCGTGCTCGAACCCGACGCGCTCGGGCAGATCGACCGGCTCGACGCCGCCCAGGCGGCGGAACGCTACGCGCTGCTGCGTGACGCGGTCGACGTGTACGGCGCGCTGCCGGCGACCAGCGTCTACCTGGACGGCGCGAACTGCGGCTGGATCGCCCCGGCGGTCATGGCCGGGCGGTTGGCGCAGGCCGGGATCGCGCACGCCCGCGGCTTCGCCGTCAACGTGGCGAACTACTACCGCACCGAGGACGAGGCCGCCCGCGCCGAGGTCCTCTCCCGGTTCGTCGGGGGGGCGCACTACGTCGTCGACACCTCCCGCAACGGCCGCGGACCGGCGGTGGGGCTGACGAACCCGTGGTGCAACCCGCCCGGTCGCGGCCTCGGCGAGAAACCCACGACCAGCACGGGATATCCGCATGCCGACGCGTTCCTCTGGGTGAAGACGCCCGGCGCCAGCGACGGGGAATGCGGCCGGGGCGATCCGACGGCGGGCGCATGGTGGCCGCAACAGGCCGCGGAGCTCGTGCGCAACGCCGCGGGCTGAACGTCCGACTGAACGCCCGACTGAACGCCCGACTGAACGCCCGGCTGAACGCCCGGCTGAACGCCGACCGGTTATCCGCGCCCCCCGGACGGGGGAGGGAAGTCTCCCGGTACGGCAGATTCCCCGGTACCCGCCGGTGTGTCGCCATTGTGGCGGTCGATATGCTCTTTCCCGACATCGGGGCACTGCGCGTCAACGCCGCGCGGTCGCGTGCATTCGGAGGTCGTGTGTCGGACGCCTCGGGGCACCGCCGTCATCGTCGTCCCACCCCGGGGGTGGGCCGGGTCCCGGCGGCCGCGGGCGCCGCGCGAGGTCACCACGGCCGGTTCTTCGCGTTGCTCTGGCCGTTCGCGGCGCTCATGGTGTGCGCCGGCTTCGGGCTGGAACAACTCGTCATCGAGCCGGCCTACGGGTCCTCGGGCGGATCGAGCACGGTCGCCGCGCAGCCCGGCATCATCACCCTCACCCCCGCCCCGGCGCCGGCGGCGCCGACACTCGCCTCGTCGGGCCCGGTCCCGGGGGCGAAGGTCGGCGTGGCCCTCGCGCCCGCCGCCCGTGCCACCCGGCCGGTGGCGTCGGCCAGCCCGGCGGTCACGGTGGTCGGGCCCACCGTCGCGGGCGCCGGGGGTTCCGGCACGCCGACCGGCGCCGCGGCGCTGCCGGCGGTCGTCGCTGCGACGGCCGGCGACCCGTTCGCCGCCGCGACCCTCTACGTCGATCCCGCCGGTGACGCGGCCCAGGCGGTGCGCACATTGCGCCAGAGCGATCCCGCCGGCGCGCAGACGCTGTCCCGACTGGCCGACCGCTCCCACGCGGACTGGTTCGGCGATCCGGATCCCGCCACCGTGCGCACCCGCGTCGCCGACCGGGTCCGGGTGGTGCGGGCGGCCGGCGCGCTGCCCGTGCTCGTCGCCTACGCGATCCCGCAGCGCGACTGCGGCGGTGGCCAGTCGGCGGGCGGGGTCGGCGGCGAGTCCGCCTACCGGGCCTGGATCGCCGCCTTCGCCGCCGGCATCGGCTCCGGCCCCGCCGCGGTCATCCTGGAGCCGGACGCCCTGGCCCAGATCGACTGCCTGGCGCCGGCCGCCGCCACCGCCCGGTACGCCATGCTCGGCTACGCCGTCGACCAGCTCGCCGCGGTCGGGGCCGAGGTTTACCTCGACGCCGGCAACGCCTCCTGGCATTCGGTCGCCGACACCGCCGCCCGGCTGCGCCAGGCCGGCGTCGCCCGGGCCCGGGGCTTCGCCCTCAACGTGTCGAACTTCGACGAGACCGCCGACGAGACGGCCTACGGCGACGCGGTCGTCGCCGCCCTCGGCGGCACCGCCCACTACGTCGTCGACACCTCCCGCAACGGTCGGGGGCCGGCGGCCGACAACGCCTGGTGCAACCCACCCGGCCGAGGCCTGGGCGTGGCTCCCAGCGGCCGGACGGGCAACCCGCGCGCCGACGCCTACCTCTGGATCAAGGTGCCCGGCGAGTCCGACGGCGCGTGCAACGGCGGCCCGGCCGCCGGCGGATGGTGGCTCGACTACGCCCTGGGCCTGGCGAGCAGGGCCGCGTGACCCTGCGCGGCAGGCCGCCGCGGTGGGGCCGCGCGGCGGTTCTGGTCGGTTGCCTCGTCGCGCTGCTCGGTCTGCTCGCCGCCTGCGGGCCCGCCGGCGGCTCGGGGTCGCCGGCCGGGGGACCGGTGCACCTCGACGACGTCAGCGGCGCCACCGGGGTGCGCGGCGTGCGCCTCGACCCCCCGGTACGCCTGCCCGGCGTGACCCTCACCGACACCGCCGGCCGGCCGTGGACCCTGCCGGCTGCCGCCGACGGCCGGCTCACCCTGCTGTTCTTCGGCTACACCTCCTGCCCGGACATCTGCCCCACGACGGTCGCCGACCTCGCCGCCGCGGTGGGTCTGCTCACCCCCGCGCAGCGCGACCGGGTCCGGGTGGTCGTCGCGACGACCGACCCGGCCCGCGACACGGGCCCGGTCCTGCGCCACTGGCTCGATCAGTTCGACCGGTCGTTCGTCGGCCTGACCGGGCCGGTGACGGCGGTGACCCGACTCGCCGACACGGCCGGCGTCACCTTCAGCACGCCGACGCCGGCCGCGGATGGCACGATCGTGGTGCCGCACGGCAGCCAGGTCACGGCGATCGGCCCGGACGGCGTCGCCCGCGTCGGCTATCTCGCCGGCACCGCCGTCGCCGACTACGCCCACGACATCCCGCTGCTGCTCGCGGGAGAGAGCTGAGCGCGGGGCCCGACCGCCCGGCGCCCCGCGACGGTGGCGAGGGGAGCGGCCCGCATGCCCGACTGCACTCGGGCGCGCGCGTCCCGGAGTCGTCGTCGCTGTCCGGGCCGTCGGCCGCCTTCAGCGAGCGTGCTCGTGGCACTGGCACTGAATCTGGCACTGAGTCTGGCGCTCGCGCTGGCCGGCTGTGCCCCGGCTGGCGGGGCGCCGGGTGGTGGTCAGGCGTCCTCGTCGGCCGCCGAAGGCGCGGCGAGGGCGGGCGTCGAGGACGCGGCCGGCCGGCCACCCTACGTCGGTCCGGTGGCGGCGCCGGCGGGGGAGGGGTTCTACCGCCCGCCCGCGCCGCTGCCCGCCGGGCGCCCCGGGGACGTCCTGTGGTCGCGTCCCGTGCCGGCGGCGGGGTCGTTCGCCACGGCCGGGGCGCGGGTGACCCAGGTGCTGTACCTGTCCGCCGGGGCGCTCGGCAGGCCGATCGCGGTCAGCGGCACCGTGCTCGTCCCCGCCCACCCGGCCGGTGACGCGCCGATCCTCGGCTACGCCCCCGGCACCCAGGGGCTCGGCGACGACTGCGCGGCGTCGAAGGGACTCGCCGTGGGCGTCAACCTCGCCGTCGGGGCGATCACCCAGGCACTGGCCCGGGGCTGGATCGTCGCCGTGCCCGACTACGAGGGCCTCGGCACCCCGGGCGAGCACACCTACGTCGTCGGACCGGCCNAGGGACACGCGCTGCTCGACATCGTGCGGGCCACCCCCCGGGTCGTGGGGGTCGCCGCCGCGGTACCCCGGCGCGTCGGGCTGACCGGCTACTCGCAGGGCGGGGGAGCCGCGGTGTGGGCGGCGCAGCTCGCTCCCGCCTATGCGCCTGACCTGGACCTGCGCGGGGTCGCCGCCGGTGGCGTGCCGGCCGACCTGGTGGCGGTCGGACGCGCCCTGGACGGCCGGGGCGCCGCCGGGCTCGGTCTCGCGGCCGCGGTCGGCCTCGACGCGGCCTACCCGGAGCTGCGGCTGGACGCGCTGCTGACCGCGTCCGGGCGCGGCGTGTTCGCCGCCGTCCGCACCGCCTGCTCGCTCGCCCTGGTCACCGGGTTCGCCGGCAGGCGGATCGCCGACCTGACGACCGCCGATCCGATGACGCTGCCGCGCTGGCGGGCCCGGCTGGCCGAGAACACCCTGGGACGGGTGGCGCCCCGGGTCCCGGCCTACCTCTACCACGCCACCTCGGACAGCCTGGTGGCGTTCGACCAGGCGGCGCGCCTGCGGACGCAGTACTGCGCCCGGCGGGTCGCGGTGACCTGGGCTCCCTTCCCCGGCGACCACATCGACGGCGTGGGGCGCACGCAGGACGCGCTGCGGTTCCTCGCCGACCGCTTCGCCGGCCTCCCGACGCGCGGGAACTGCTGACCCGTGCACCGCCCTACACCGCTGTACACCGCCGCACATCATCGCGCGCCGCACGTCGCCGGACGCCATTCTTCGACCATTTCTTCGAAGCGCCCCGCGGCGATTATGGGAAATGGTTGTCGCCGTTCGGGGGATTCGTGATCTGCTCTCCGTCCATCGTCCCGGCGGTTATCCACAGCCTTCCTGGTGACACTGGCTGGCGGGTCGATTCTGTTGGATTCTCGGTTCATGACCTTCTCCCACTCGGCCTCGACCCCGCCGACCCGACCCGTCGTCCGCCGCTACGCCGGGCTCGACCCCGCCGTCGCGCTGGCCCGCCGGCAGGGCGGGGTGATCACCTTCCGGCAGGCGATGTCCGCCGGCCTGACCCGCGGTCAGCTCCGCCAGCTCGTCCAGTCCGATCAGTGGAGCCACCCCGTTCGCGGCGCCTTCGTCGTCCCGGTCGCCCCCCTGTGGGAGGACGTCGCCGGCCCCGGCGACGAGCGGCCGTGCTCGGGTTGGGTGCCGCAGCCGGTGCCCGGCGGCGCGGTCCCGGGGGTGTTCGCGCCGCCTCCCTTTCCGCTGTCGGCGCGCGTGCGGGCGGCACTCGTCGGCCGTCCGCACGCGGTCGTCTGCAACATCACCGCCGCCCGGCTGCTCGGTCTTTCCGGTGCGGAGCCGGAGAGTCCCGCCGAGCCCGTGCACCTGCTGCTGCCGCCCCGGCTCACGCGGGCGCAGCCGCGGGGAATCCGGCTGCATTTCACCGAACTCGGCGCCGGTGAGCAGATCGACGTGGCCGGGATTCCCGTCACCTCGCCGGCGCGCACCGTCGCCGATCTCGTGCTCGCCGCGCCCAACCGGGAGGCCGCCGTCACCGAGATGGACGCCGCCCTGCGCAGCGGGGTCGTGCGGAACCTGCGGGCGGCCCGCGAGGCGGCGGCCGGGCGCCGGGGCTTCCGGCAGACGCAGGGCTGGTGGGACCTGGCCGACGGGAGGGCGGAGTCGGCCCTCGAGACCCGGCTGCGGCTGCTGCTCGCCGACGCGGGGCTCGCGCCGCCCCAGCTGCAGTGGCCGGTCCAGGACGGCGGCCAGTCGATCGCGAAGCTCGACCTCGCCTGGCCGGAGCACCGGCTCGACGTCGAGGCCGACACCGCCACCGCGGCGAGCTCCGCCGAGGTTTTCCACCTGGAGCGGCTGCGCGGCAACCTGCTCGCCGCCCGGCGGTGGGCGGTGCTGCGGTTCAGTGAACTGGACGTCGCCTGGTACCCGGAGCGGATCGTCGCCGCCGTCGACCGGTTCCTCGACTCGCCCGCGGCGTGGGACCTGGAGCAACGCCGCGCCTCGTGAGCATCGCCACCATCCGGACAAAGGCGTGCAAGGACTTGTGACAGGAAGTACATTCCAAGCCGTCCGGGCCTCCCACGCCTACGATCCGGAACATGAGCGTTCCCCCGGCCGGGCTGTCGCTGGCCGCAGACTTTCCGGAGGCCACCCGCGCCGAGTGGCAGCAGCTCGTCCTGGGCGTCCTGCGCAAGTCCGGCGTGGCGACCGAGTCGAGCGCCGCCGGCGAAGTCGAGGAACTACTGGCCACGCGGACCTATGACGGCCCGCTGATCCGCCCGCTCTACACCGCCGACGACCTGCCTGCCGGCGGGGTGGGCCTGCCGGGCCTCGCGCCGTTCGTGCGGGGCGGTCGGCCCCAGGGTGCGGGCCCCACCGGCTGGGACGTCCGCGCCCTGCACGCCGGTCCCGACGCGAAGCCCGCCGCCGACGCCGTTCTCGCCGACCTGGAGAACGGCGTCACGTCGCTGTGGCTGCGCCTCGGCTCCGGCGGGCTGGCGATCGACGCCCTGGCCACGGTGCTCGGCGAGGTCTACCTCGACCTCGCCCCCGTGGTCCTCGACGCCGGCGCGCAGACCCGGTCCGCGGCGGAGGAGCTCTTCCGTCTCGCCGCCGCCCGCGGCGTGCCCGGCTCGCAGCTCGCCGGCAGCCTCGGCGCCGATCCGATCGGCCTGGCCGCGCGGGCGGGCCTGCCGGCGGACGGGCCGGCGGGGCTGGCCGAGGCGGCGGCCCTCGCGGCGCGCTGCGTGGCCGAGTTCCCGAACGTGCGCGCGCTCGTCGTCGACGCCCAGCCCTACCACCGCGCGGGCGGCAGTGACGCCGAGGAGCTCGGCGCGTCGCTGGCGACCGGCGTCGCCTACCTGCGCGCGCTCACCGACGCGGGGCTGAGCCTGCCCGAGGCCCTCGGGCAGCTCGAGTTCCGCTACGCGGTCACCGCCGACCAGTTCTCCTCCATCGCGAAGCTGCGCGCGGCGCGCCGGTTGTGGTCCCGGGTCGCGCAGGTGTGTGGGGCCGAGCCGGCCGAGCGCGCCCAGCGCCAGCACGCGGTCACCTCGGCGGCGATGATGACCCGCCGCGATCCCTGGGTGAACATGCTGCGCACGACCCTGGCCTGCTTCGGCGCCGGCGTCGGCGGCGCGGACGCGGTGACGGTCCTGCCGTTCGACACCCGCCTCGGCGTGCCCGACGACTTCTCCCGGCGGATCGCCCGCAACACCCAGACCCTCCTGCAGGAGGAGTCGAGCCTGATCCGCGTGATCGATCCGGCCGGCGGCTCGTGGTTCGTGGAGTCGCTGACCGCCGAGCTCGCCGAGGCCGCCTGGGCCTGGTTCACCGAGATCGAGCGGGCCGGCGGGATCGTCGCCGCCCTGGGCTCCGGTCTCGTCGCCGAGCGGATCGCGGCCACCTGGGCGAAGCGCGCCGAGGCGATCGCCCACCGGCGCGACCCCCTCACCGGCGTCAGCGAGTTCCCGAACCTGGCCGAGATCCTGCCCGAGCGCGCCGCGGCCCCGGCCGAGGAGCGTCCCACCGTCGACGGGACGCCCGGCCTGCCCGAAATCCACTACGACGCCGACTTCGAGGCGCTGCGCTCGCGTGCCGACACCCACGCCGAGGCGGCCGCCCGCCCGGTGGTGTTCCTGGCCACCCTCGGCAGCGCCGCGGCGTCGACCGCCCGCGCCACGTTCGCCGCGAACCTGTTCCAGGCGGGCGGCTTCGAGACCCCGACGTCCGGCCCGGGCACCGACCCGGCCGCCATCGCGGCGGCCTTCGCCGCGTCCGGCGCCGCGGTGGCCTGCCTCTGCTCGGGCGACAAGGTGTACGCCGAGCACGCCGCACCGGTGGCCCGGGCGC
This sequence comes from Frankia sp. AvcI1, assembly GCF_001420875.1. Lineage (NCBI taxonomy): Bacteria > Bacillati > Actinomycetota > Actinomycetes > Frankiales > Frankiaceae > Frankia > Frankia sp. AvcI1. Next base: position 237,506 of record NZ_LJFZ01000001.1, read on the forward strand.
TGCGCGACGCGGGCGCCCGCCAGGTGTGGCTCGCCGGTCAGCCCGGCTCGCGCGCCCAGGCCGACGCCGAGGCGGGGATCGACGGGTACGTCTTCACAGGATGCAATGCGGTCGCCGTGCTGCAGGCGACGCAGGCCGAGGCGGGAGTGCGCTGATGTCCGTGGACAGCTCGAACCGGCGCGCCGGCGCCATCCCGGACTTCTCCCAGGTGGAGCTCGGCGACCCGCCCGCCGGCGCGGACACGCCCGAGGCCGAGTGGCGCACCGCGCTGGAGTCGGCGACCGGCAAGGACGTCGACGCCCTGACCTGGGACACCCCCGAGGGCATCGCGGTCAAGCCGCTCTACACCGCCGGCGACACCGCGCAGCTCGACTTCCTGCGCACCTACCCGGGCATCGCGCCGTTCCTGCGCGGGCCGTACCCGGCGATGTACGTCACCCAGCCGTGGACGATCCGCCAGTACGCCGGGTTCTCCACCGCGGCGGCGTCGAACGCGTTCTACCGGCGCAACCTCGCCGCCGGCCAGAAGGGCCTGTCGGTCGCCTTCGACCTGCCGACCCACCGCGGCTACGACTCCGACCACCCGCGGGTCACCGGCGACGTCGGCATGGCCGGCGTGGCCATCGACTCCATTCTCGACATGCGCCAGCTGTTCGACGGCATCCCGCTGGACCGGATGAGCGTGTCGATGACCATGAACGGCGCGGTGCTGCCGGTGCTCGCGCTCTACATCGTCGCGGCCGAGGAGCAGGGGGTGGCCCCGGAGCAGCTCGCCGGGACCATCCAGAACGACATCCTCAAGGAGTTCATGGTCCGCAACACCTACATCTACCCGCCGCAGCCGTCGATGCAGATCATCTCGGACATCTTCTCGTACACCTCGCAGAAGATGCCGAAGTTCAACTCGATCTCCATCTCCGGCTACCACATGCAGGAGGCCGGCGCGACGGCCGACCTGGAGCTCGCCTACACCCTCGCCGACGGCGTCGAGTACATCCGCGCCGGTCTGGGNGCGGGCCTGGCGATCGACGCGTTCGCGCCGCGACTGTCGTTCTTCTGGGCGATCGGCATGAACTTCTTCATGGAGGTCGCGAAGCTGCGGGCGGCCCGGCTGCTGTGGGCGCGGCTGGTCAACCAGTTCTCGCCGACGAGTGCGAAGTCGCTGTCGCTGCGCACCCACTCGCAGACCTCCGGCTGGTCGCTGACCGCCCAGGACGTGTTCAACAACGTGGTGCGCACCTGCGTCGAGGCGATGGCCGCCACCCAGGGCCACACCCAGTCGCTGCACACCAACGCCCTCGACGAGGCGCTCGCGCTGCCCACCGACTTCTCCGCCCGCATCGCCCGCAACACCCAGCTGCTGCTGCAGCAGGAGTCCGGCACCACCCGGGTGATCGACCCGTGGGGCGGCAGCCACTACGTCGAGCGGCTCACCTACGATCTGGCCCGCAAGGCGTGGGGGCACATCAGCGAGGTCGAGGCCTCCGGTGGCATGGCGCAGGCCATCGACGCCGGCATCCCCAAGATGCGCATCGAGGAGGNCGCCGCGCGCACCCAGGCGCGCATCGACGCCGGCCGCCAGCCGCTCATCGGGGTGAACAAGTACCGCGTCGACGCCGACGAGGCGATCGAGGTGCTCAAGGTCGACAACTCGGCGGTGCGCACCGAGCAGATCGACAAGCTGCGCCGGCTGCGTGCCGAGCGTGATCCGGCGGCGGTCGAGGCGGCGCTGCACGCNCTCACCGCCGCCGCCGACGCCGCCCGCGACGGTCGTCGCGGTCCGGGCCTGGAGCAGAACCTGCTGGCGCTGGCCGTCGACGCGGCGCGTGCCAAGGCGACGGTCGGCGAGATCTCCGACGCCCTGGAGAAGGTCTACGGGCGCCACTCCGGCCAGATCCGTACCATTTCCGGGGTGTACCGGGACGAGGCGGGACCCGCCGGAAACGTCGCCGCCGCCCGCGAGGCCGCCGCCGAGTTCGAGCGTGCCGAGGGCCGCCGTCCGCGCATCCTCGTCGCGAAGATGGGCCAGGACGGCCACGACCGCGGCCAGAAGGTCATCGCCAGCGCCTTCGCCGACATCGGCTTCGACGTCGACGTCGGCCCGCTGTTCCAGACGCCCGCCGAGGTCGCCCGCCAGGCGATCGAGGCGGACGTCCAGATCGTCGGCGTGTCCTCGCTGGCCGCCGGGCACCTCACCCTGGTGCCCGCGCTGCGCGAGGAGCTCGCCGCGCTCGACCGGTCCGACATCCTCATCGTGGTCGGCGGGGTCATCCCCCCCGGCGACTTCGACGAGCTGCGGGCCGCCGGGGCGGCGGCGATCTTCCCGCCGGGGACGGTCATCGCGGACGCGGCGCTGGAGCTGCTCGCCACCCTGTCGGCGCAGCTCGGCCACTCCGCCGCCTAGGCGGCCCGAGCTGTGGCATCCCAGGCAACGGCATCGCCGGCATCGTGAACCGGCGCATTGATCTGACCGAGTACGCGGACGGCGTGCTGGCCTCGTCGCGGACCTGGATCGCGCGGGCCATCACGCTGGTCGAGTCCAGCCGGCCGGACCACCGGGAGCTCGCCCAGCAGCTGCTGGTGACGCTGCTCCCNCACGCCGGCAAGGCGCGCCGCGTCGGGATCACCGGCGTGCCGGGTGTCGGCAAGTCGACGTTCATCGACGCGCTGGGCACCACCCTGACCGGGCGGGGCCACCAGGTGGCGGTGCTCGCCGTCGACCCGTCGTCGACGCGGACGGGCGGCAGCATTCTCNGCGACAAGACCCGGATGGCCGCGCTGTCGGTGGACCCGGCGGCGTTCATCCGGCCGTCGCCGACCGCGGGCACCCTCGGCGGGGTCGCGAAGGCCACCCGGGAGGCGATGGTGGTCATGGAGGCGNCCGGCTACGACGTCGTCATGGTCGAGACGGTCGGCGTCGGCCAGTCGGAGACGACGGTGGCCGACATGGTCGACACCTTCCTGTTCCTGACCCTGGCCCGCACCGGCGACCAGCTCCAGGGAATCAAGAAGGGTGTGCTGGAACTCGCCGACGTCATCGCGGTGAACAAGGCCGACGGCCCGCACGAGCTCGACGCCCGCCGCGCGGCCCGCGAGCTGGCCGGGGCGCTGCGGATGCTGCAGGGCTCCTCGGGGCCGCGCGACTGGAACACCCCGGTGCTCACCTGCAGCGCCGCCNAGCGCACCGGCCTGGACACCGTCTGGGCGCAGGTGGTCAAGCACCAGGACACCCTCGACGCCTCCGGTGAGCTCGCCGCCCGCCGCCGGCGCCAGCAGGTGGACTGGACCTGGGCGATGGTCCACGACCGGCTGCTCGCCGAGCTGCGGGCGCACCCGCGCGTCCGGGAGATCACGCCTGACCTCGAACGCCGCGTCCGCGACGGCACGCTCACCCCCGCCCTCGCCGCCGACGCGATCCTCACCGCCTTCGGCGAACCCGCGCCACCCTCCGGCACTGGGCAATAACTCCTCCCGCATTCTCCCGCCGCCTCGCGGTTCGCTTTGGTCCCGGTTCCTTATTGTCTTGACTGTCTTGCACCGGACACGAAAATTGCCTGGTCAAGCGTCTACGATGATCGCACCAGCTAGAAGGGCGAGAGCTCCGGCGGTTGGGGGCGGCTCGTGCGTCCCGGAGCGCCTCGGTGATCGTGTGGGTTTCAGGAGTCGCGGTGGGTTATCAGCTAGGCATCGATATTGGATCCGCGAACACGATCGTTGCGGTCGCGGACGGCGGCTGGCCCCGCGTGCTCGAACTCGGCGGGCAGCGGCGGTTGCCGTCGGTGGTGTTCGCGCCGCCGGGAGGCGGCCTGCAGTTCGCCCGCGCGGCGGCCCGGCGCGCCCAGGGCGATCCGGACCGGTCCGCGACCGACCTGCTGCGCCGGCTCGGTGACGGTGGTCCGGTCCTGCTCGGCGGCGCCGCCTACAGCCGCGAGGGTCTGCTCGCCCGCCTGGTCGCCCATCTCGTCGCCCTGGCGGTCGATCAGCTCGGCGGGCCCCCGAACCAGGTGGTGGTGACCTTCCCGTCGTTCTGGTCCCCGGGCCGGCGGGAGACCTTCACCGAGGCGATCACCCAGCTCTCCGGGCTGGAACTGCCGGTCGTGGCCCTGCCCGCCGCCGACGCGATGGGGACGCTGCTCGCCCGCAGTTCGGTGACCCAGACGGTCGACCTCGTCGGCTGGTACGACCTCGGCGCGGGCTTCCTCGACGCCGCGATCCTCTCCTTCTCCCCGTTCGGGTTCCAGGTCGTCGGTGCGCCGGCGGGGCTGCGTCACGGCGCCGGGCTCGACCTCGACGAGCTGCTGGTGGACCGGGTGCTCGCCGCGGCCGGTGCCGCGCCCGCGCGCCTCGACCGGGCCGACGCCGCCACCCGCACCGCGCTCGCCCGCCTGCGCCGCGAGGCCGCGCAGGCCAAGGAGATCCTCGCCGAGGAGGACGAGGTCGACCTGGCGGTGGAGCTGCCCGGCATCGACGCCACGGTCACGCTGACCCGCGGCGAGCTGGAGACGCTCGCCGGCCCGACCGTCGACGACACCGTCGAGACCTTCCGTCGGGCGTTGCGCTCGGTGCCGGCGGGTCCCGCCGACCTCTCCCGCATCCTGCTCTCCGGTGGGGTGGCGCACCTGCCGCTGGTGCTGCGCCGGCTGCGTGCCGCCTTCCCGGAGATCGGCCGGATCGAGCACCGCTCGGACGCGGACGTGGCGATGGGCGCGGCGCTGATCGCCGCCGACCTGGCGGATCGTTCCGCGCGGGCCGGTGGGGCGTTGTTCGGCGCGGCTGCCGCAGCCGGGGCCGTCGAGGAGCCGTACGACGTCACCGCGGTCATTCGTCCGCCGGATGCGTCCAGCCTCACGTCGTTGCCGCCGTTCCTCTCCGGGGTCGGGACGCCGCCGCCGGGAGCCGCCGCCGGGAGCGGCGGGTCCCCCGACGTGAGCGGAGTGACGGTCGCCGCCGGCCCGCTGGGCGCGGGCGGCAGCGGTGCGCCGGCTCGGGCGGGCGCCGATGCCCATGCCCCCGATGCCCATGCCCCCGATGCCCATGCCCCTGGTGCCTATGCCCCTGGTGCCTATGCCCCTGGTGCCTATGACCCCGGTGCCTATGACCCCGGTGCCTATGCCGCCGCCGCGAGCACCGCCGACATCGGTCTGCTTCCCGCCGGCGCGGCAGGTCCGCCCGCGGGTGGCGTCGCGGATGCCGGGGGGTCGCACCGTGCCGCCGGGGGAGGCCGTGCCGCCGGGGGTGGCCGTGCCGCCGGGGGCGGCGGGGGAGACGGCGCTGCCGGGGGAGGCGGCGGGATCTTCGGGTCCCGTCGGGTCATGGTGGCCGCGGCGATCATCGTCGTCCTGTTCGTCGCCATCGGGACGACCGCCGGAGTCGTGCTCACGGGGCGCGACTCGGGTTCGGGCGGGGCCTCCGTCGCCGCGGTCGGGGCCTTCCCGACCACGGATCCGATTCCGCCGTCGTCCAGCCCCTCCGCCGCGCCGCCGCCCGCCGCGAACCTCGTCCGGGTNGCGGGCTCCTCCGAGGTCGCTCCCATCACCGAGACCGCCTACAACGAGTTCCGTCAGACCCAGCGCAACGTCACCGTCAGCATCGAGGCGACCAGCACCGAGGACGGTTTCGCGGCCCTGTGCAGCGGTNAGGCCGAACTCGCCGACGCCTCCTTCGAGCTCACCCCGCAAACCGCCAAGGATCCCGGCTGCGCGAAGAAGGTCGTCGGGTTCGAGGTCGCGCACCACACCCTGCCGATCGTGGTCAACCCGCAGAACACCTGGCTGCACTGCCTCAACCTCAAGCAGGTCAAGCAGATCTGGGGCGCCGACTCGTCGGTGACCCGGTGGAACCAGATCGACAGCTCGTTCCCGGATGAACCGATCGCGTTCGTCGGCCCGCCCCACAACTCGGTGCAGGCGGAGGTCTTCAACGCGACCATCAGTGACGCCAGCGACCGCTCTCGCGCCTACAAGCAGGNGGACCTGAGCGGGGTCGCCAACGACGTGGCCGGTGACCGGTCGGCCATCGGTTTCCTGGACTACCCCACCTACGAGACGTTCGGCGCCAGGCTGCGCGGGGTGGAGATCAACAATGGTGAGGGGTGCGTGGCGCCGACCGCGGTGGCCGTCGGCACGGGGCTTTACCTGCCGCTGTGCAAGCCGCTGTTCGTCTACGCTCGCACCGACGCGCTGCGCCAGCCGGCGACCGCCGCCTTCCTGCGCTACTTCCTCGAGAACGGTCGCAAGATCGCCTTCGACGCGCACTACGTGCCCCGCAGCGACGACACGGTCGGGGAGAACGTCGCCAGGCTGGAGAAGCTGACGACGGGGGTGGGACCNGTGCCCGCCTGAGGGTGCCCGCCTGANGGCGCCCGGCGGCGTCAGGCGACTGAGTGGGTGACGGTCAGCCTCCGGTCAGCGTGGTGCTCGTGATGGTGAGAGTCCCCAGGACTGAGCCGCATCGATTGCTCCTGACCACGGAGGGCGCGAACACCGTCTTGGTATCGCGCGGCGAGGAGCAGGGCAAGCACGTTGCGTGACTGTGGTGCGGTGTCGGATCGNGNCGACCGAGCGCTGCGGCTGTGTGGCAATCCAGCCTTGGTGGGGCAGTGGTCCGGTCCGCCTCGAAACCAGGGCCTTCGATCACCGGCGGTGGNGAGGACGGACCAGTAGGTCGGCGACGCCCTGGGGCGGTCTGGCGGGAGGCTGCGCCGCATCTCGGCGACTTCTCGCTCTCGGGGACTCCTGAGCAGGCCCTCGGCGCGAGGCCGACTTCATACCACGGGGGATGAGGGTGGGGCTGGATCCCTGGCCTGCCGGGACGAGTCCGGCCGTCGGGGCGGGCGAGCGGTGCGCGGGGTAGGCCCTCGAGACACGCTGTCGTTGCTGTACGTCATTAAGTAGCTACTCAGAGTGATAGCTTGCGCGACGTGCCCCCGCGGATCATCCGTCGCGGTTCCGCTGCTGGGGCGCTCCGGCCTCACACCAGGGGAGTAGTTCCATTGCGTAAGTCATCGCTGTTTCTTCTGAGCGCAGCCGCCGCGGCGGCCGCGCTTCTCGGCACCGCGCTACCGGCCAGTGCCGCGACCGCCGACACTGTGGTGACCCTGACCCTCACCGGAGGGGCCGTGAACATCACGGCCCCGGCCACCGCCACCCTCAGCGGAACGATCGGCACGACGCCTGTCACCGGATCCCTCGGGGTCGTCACGGTCACCGACACCCAGGGCATCGAAGCGCCCTCCTGGGTGGNTAGTGTCNCCGCCACCGACTTCACCGCGGCGGGAGGCATCGCCGCGATCCCGGTCACGAACATCCACTACGCGCCGGGAACGGTGACCCGCGTGAACAACGCGGGGACCGCGACCGACGTCGACTTCGTCACCGCCGGCACTCCGGTGGAGACGGTGACGGGCACCGGCGGTCCCGGCATCAACTCGGCGTCATGGAACCCGACGCTGACGGTGGACATCCCGCCCACCGCCGTCGCCGGCACCAACTACACCGCCACGATCACCCACTCCACGGTGCCGTGATCGGGGCTTCGGGATGAACAGAGGCACCCTTCTCGGTGCCATGGCGGTGATGGTCGGGATGCTCGTTCCGACCATCACCGCTCCTGCCGTGTCAGCCGCGCCCCGCAGTGGGACCGTCAACTCCGACGGGACGTTCGGGATCAGGCTGGGNGAGGTCACCGCGTCGCTGTGGAAGGACCCCCGGGCCAGGCAGTACATCGTCGACCACCTCAACCCGGGTGCCACGATGCGCCGCCAGGTGGAGGTCGTGAACAACACTGACGGGCCGATGNGGATCGAGCTCTACCCGGGCGCCGCGAGCCTCGGCGGGAGCTCGTTCCACTTCGCCGAGGGGCGCAAGCCCAACGAGCTGACCACCTGGGTCAGCCTGGACCGCAGTGCGATCGAGGTCGGCGCGCACTCTCGGCAGAAGGCTGAGGTCACCGTCGCCGTCCCCCGCGACGCCTCGCCGGGCGAGCACTACGGCGTGCTCTGGGCGCAGGCGGGCAGCGGGGCGCCGGAGGGCAGTGGCTTCCAGATGGTCAACCGGGTCGGGATCCGGATGTACCTGGACATCGGCCCCGGCGGGCCGCCCGCCGCCGGCTTCACCATCGCCGCACTCACCGCGAGCCGCCTGCTCGACGGGCGACTGGCGGTCGGTACCGAGATCCACAACACCGGTGGTCGGGCCCTGGACATGTCCGGCGATCTCATGTTGACCAAGGGTCCCGGCGGCCTGCGGGCCGGACCGTTCCCGGCGAACCTCGGGACGACGATCGCCCCCGGGGAGGTCAGCCCGGTCTCGTTCGCCCTCGACGGGCAGATACCGGCCGGGCCGTGGACCGCCACGGTGAAGCTGCACAGCGGGCTGGTCGAGCGGACCGCCACGGCGGTGATCCGCTTTCCCGACCGTCGCGGCGCCTCCGAACGGGTCCGCGTGAGTGGCGCCTCCACCCGCCAGGTCGCGGTCACCTCCGCGATCGTCACCGGCGGGTCGCTGGTCGGCGTCGGGACGTTGGTCATGCTCGCGCGGCGGTGGCGCCGACGCCGGTCTGCCTCCTGATCCGCGGTCGGCAGGTGATCAGCTCGCGCAGGCGTCGGACCAGGGGATGCCGGGGACGAGCCGGCTCCACTCGGTCCGACTCGGCGCTGCCCCCGGCTTCGCGCAGGCGCGTTGCCGCAGCCGCTGCGGGTCCACCGTCCCGAGCAGGATCGTGCCCCTGTCGGTGGTGAGCGCGACGGTCCCGGTGGTGCTCGTGCTCATCGCCCGCACCGGCGAGTCCAGCGTGCCCACCGGGATCAGGGCGGGCCCGGTGGCGGCGAGGTTCGAGTAGGCGACGCTGCCGGCGCTGTCCGCGCTCAGGAGCTGGTCGTCGGTGGCGAAGGCGACGGTGGTCACGGGCGCGGCGTGCCCGGGCAGGCGATGCACGACGCGCGGACGGTTCGGATCGGTGACGTCCGACACCTGCAGGTTCCGGTCGTCGCCCCCGGTCGCCAGCAGCGTGCCGTCCGGGCTGAACGCCACCGTGTTGACGGCCCCGGTGTGGCCCGGCACCGAGCCCATCTGCGTGGGACTGCGCGGGTCGCGCACGTTCCACAGCTGGACTGTGCCACCCACTCCGGCGATGGCGAGCACGGCCCCGTCGGGTCGCAGCGCCACCCCGGTGACCGGCCCGGACCGCCCGATCAGCAGTTGCAGAGAGGTGGGCCGGGAGGGGTCGGTGACGTCCCACAGCCCGACCGACCAGTCGACGCCGGCCGTGGCGAGCAGATGAGCCCTGGTGGACAGGGCCAGGCGGTGCACCGGCGTTGACTGGGTACCGAGCGCGCCGAGCGGGCGCGGCCTCGCCGGGTCGCTGACGTCCCACAGCCGGCCGGCGTCGGTGGCCCCTCCGGTGGCCAGTGTCCGGCCGCCGCCGTCGAAGACCACCCCGCTGGCGTGGTCGTCGGCCGAGCCCTGCGCGGCGACGGTCGGCCGACCCTCGCCGTCGAGGCGCCACAGGTGCAGGCGGCCGGCGTCGTCGGTACCGGCGAGCGCCGTGCCGTCCGCGCTGAGGGCGAGATCGGAGTACGCCGCCGCGCCGGCGGGTACCCGCACCGCGGTCGACTGGCCGAACGAGGCGATCAGCGAGTCACGGGCGGCGGCAGTCGGAGCGACCGCGTACGCCGCGAGGCTGAGCCGGGCGGCGAGTTGCGGATCCTGGGCGCGACGCGCGGCGGCGTCGGTGGCCAGCCGTGCCGACGCGGCCGCCCGCTCGGCCGGGTTCGGCGCGCCGGGCCCGTCGCCGCCTCCCAGGACGAGGACCGGAATCGCGACCGCCGCAGCGAGCAGGACCACGAAGGCGGCGGCGAGCACGAGCGTGCGGGGACGGCGCCGGCGCGGACCGGGCTGCGCGTCACCCGCCGCACCCCCCGGTGGCGCGTAGGCGTCGCCCGGCCCCTGCGCCCGAGGCGGAACCGACCCGGGCGAGGAGGCGGACGGCGCCGCCGACGGCACCGAACCCGACACTGCGCCGGGCGACACTGCGCCTGGGGGTAGGCCACCGGGCGGTGGGTTGCCGGGCGGTGGGGTGCGGGACGGGACCGGAGGCGGGGAGGCCAGCGGCGCCGGCGACATCTGGGTCGCCGGCATCGCCCCGGCCGGCGGACCGCCGCCGGCAGTGGGCGGCGGCACCGCCGTCGCGGGTCGTCCGCCGAACGAGCCGGCCGGGGCATCCGTGGCTGCCCCGCCCGGTGCCGCGTGGGGCGCGACCGACCTGCCAGATCCGGATGCGCCGGCAGAGCCGGTGAACCGTCCCGGCGCGCTGCGTCCCGCCGCGCCCTCGGAGCCGGTCACGCTGCCGGCACCGGCGGTGCCGGGTGGCTGCACCGGCGGCGTGGAGGTCGCGGTGTCCCGGCCACGCCGGCCCCACCGTCGGGGCTGAGCGGCAGCGGCGTCGGCCGGCTCGTCCGGCGTCGTCACCGGCGTCGGCCGGGCGGGCAGCGCCCCGCCGCCGATCAGCGCCGTGCGCAGCTCCTCGGCGCTCGGTCGGGCGCCGGCCTCCTTCGCCATCGCGACCTCGATGAGGCCGCGCAGTTCCCCGCTGACGCCGTCGAGCCGGGGCGGCTCGTTGATGATCCGGTAGAGGATCNCCTCCATCCGGCCGGTGCCGAACGGCGGCTGCCCGGTCGCGGCGAAGACCATGACCGCGCCCCAGGAGAAGATGTCGACGGCCGAGGTGATCGGCGCGTCGAGGATCTGCTCGGGCGACATGTATCCGGGCGTACCGATGGCCTGGCGCACGTTCCGGCTGAGCTCGGTGTCCGCGTTGAACTCGCGGGCCAGCCCGAAGTCGATCACCTTCGGGCCGACCGGGGACAGCAGCACGTTGCCGGGGGTGAGGTCCCTGTGCACGATTCCGGCGGCGTGGATCGCGCTGAGCGCGGTGGTGACGCTGACGGCGAGCTGCTCGAGGTCGGCGGGCCGCATCGGGCCCCGGACCGACACGTGCCGGGACAGCGTCGGGCCCTCGACGAACTCGGTCACGAGGTACGGCTGCGGGCCGTGGGGGTCGGCGTCGAGCACGGCCGCGGTGGTGAACCGGCGCACCCGGCGCGCGCTTTCGGCCTCCCGGGCGAACCGGGCACGGAACTCGGGGCGCTGCGCGAGTTCCGGCCGGATCACCTTGATGGCCACCGCGGTTCCGTCGGGGGCCCGGCCGAGGAACACCGTGCCCATCCCACCCTGGCCGAGCCGACCGACCACCTGGTAGGTGCCGAGGCGGCGGGGATCCTCGGGCTGCAGCGGGCGCGCCGTGTTCCCGGACAACGGCGGTGGTGTCGTCCCCGTCACCGTGCCCCACTCCCGCGGGGCCGCCTCGGCCCCGCATGCCCCGCCCCGCAATCACGGCACGCCGGCCTCGGCGTCCGTCTGACCCCATGTTCATACCAGGTGATGATGTAAGTGCAGCGTCTCCGGATCAGACCAACATTGGCGTCTTCACGACGCCGGGCCGCGATCGGGACGGTTAGGCCGGTTTCACGGGCGGAACGCCGGCTGTCAGGTTCTGCACGATGGNGATGTTGTCACGCACCGTGGCGTCGTCGCGGGCGATGTAGTGCGCCTGGGACGTGATCTCCTTCTGGTTCTCCAGGTAGTACCGCAGGAAGGCGGNCACCGCCGGCTTGCGCAGCGACGCCCTGTTCGCGTAGAGGTACAGCGGCTTGCACAGCGGCATGTACATGCCGGTGCCGGCGGTGAGCGCGTTCGGCTCGACGCAGCCGCCGCCGGAGTCGAGCTTGATGGCGCGCACGGCCCGGTTCGTCGTCAGGAAGTTCGAGTAGTCCATGAAGGCGATGGCGCCGCGGTCGCCGTCGACCCGGGCCGGGATCTCGTCGAGTTCCCGGGTCTCGTAGGCGCGGGTGTTCGTCGAACTGCCGGTCATGCTGGCGAGGAACACCTTGGCATGGACGGTCGATGCCGCGGGACCNATGGGTGACAGCGGGACGTTCGGGAAGCTGGGATCGACCTGGTTCCAGCTGGTGACCGTCGAGTCCCGCGCCCAGATGCGGCCGACCTGCGCCGTGGTCAGGCACTGCACCCAGGTGTTCTGCCTGCTCACCACGATGGGCAGCAGGTGGTGGGCGATCTCGAAGCCGGCGACCCGGGCCCCGCAGGCCTTGTCGGNCAGCGCGTAGGAGGCTCCGACGATGTCCGCCCGGCCGGCGCAGACCTGCTGGAACCCGTCGTCCGTGTCGGTGCTGCCGACGCGGACGGTGACGCCCTTCGTCGACTCGCGGAACAGGGTGTACGCAGTCCCGGTGATCGCGGCCACCTCCGCCGACCCCGTCGTGATCACCGCATTGGGGTCGACGGCTCCGCCGCCGGCGCCCGTCCCGCCGGCGCCCGTCCCGCCGGGAAGAGCCCCGCCGGCACCTGCCCCGGTGGAGCCCTTCCCGCCGACGATTCCGGCTGCCCGTTCGGCCGCGCGCATGGAGTCGGCGGGTAGGTGGGGATGTTGATCGACCGTCGAGCGGGGCAGCGTGGCGGCGGTCACCGAGGTGTCGTCGCCCCCGCCGGTCAGCACCAGGCCGAGCGTGACGCTTCCGGCGATGAACACGGCCAGCGCCAGCACGCCCGCCAGGAGTCGTCGCCTCGGCCGGCCGCCCGCCGACCAGCGCCGACGCACGCCGGCCGGGGAGGCGGCGGCGCCCTCGCCCGACGCCGGTGCCGCGATCCCGCGCGGGCCGGCCGACGCCGTCGGGCCGCCGGATCCCGCCCAGCCGCCCGGCGTGGCCGGATCCGGTGAACCGGGACCGTTCGCAGTCCCGGCCGCACCCCCGACGACGGCACCCCCACCCAGCGACGCACCCCCGCCCAGCGACGCACCCCCGGGCACCGACGCACCCCCGGGCACCGACCCGCGGGACGCGCCATCGCCGACGGCCCGCGAGTCAGCCTGCCCCGACGACTCCAGCGTCGGCGGCGGGGTGTGCCCGACGGGCGGCACGCTCGGCGGCGGGGTCGTCGCGAAGGCGGCCGGGCCGAGCAGGACCGTCTCCGAGCTCGCCGGCTCGGCCACGGCGTCGCGAGCGGCAAGCAGCGCCGCGCCGAGGGCGAACTCGCCGTCGTGGCGGATCTCCAGTCGGCCCACGTCCGGGAACTGCTCGCCGAGCAACCGGCCGACCAGCGGGATGCGCGCCCCCGGTCCGTAGACGGCGAGCAGGCCGAGCGGGCCGGCGTCGTTCGTCGCGGCGCGCACCGCCCGGGCCAGCGCGCGGACCGAGTCGTCGAGCAACGGCCGGACGAGCGACTCGTACTCCTCCCGACTGACCTGAACGACGGTGGTCGTGTCGCCGGTGGGCACGGAGACGTCGACGAACGTCTCCTCGGTCAGGACCTCCCGGGCCTCGGCGCAGGCCGCGCCGAGGCGGGCGCCGTCGGCCGAGGCCCGCGGGCCGCCGCGCAGTCGCTCGCCCGCGTCGCCGACCAGCCGGGCGACGTGGGCGTAGAGCAGATCGTCGAGCATCGAGGTCGACACGTCGGCAAGCCCGACCGGCGAACCGACGGCCACGTGGCCGCCGGCCGTCGCGGTGAAGACCGCCGCCTCGAACCAGTGCGAGCCGAGCTGGTAGGTCGCCGCACCGCGCCCGTCGGCCACGGGAGTGGTCTGGGAGAACAGGGCGGCCGTCGCCTCCGTGGAGCTGCGGGCGAGGACGGGCGCGGTGGTCTCCAGGCGGGCGAGCGCGTCCGCGAGCCCCTCCTGCCGGCGCGCCGGCCAGGACGCCGGGCTGGTCACGACGACCAGCTCCGGCGGTTCACCCCGCTGGGCGGTGGCCGTGCGGATCACCGCATCGAGGAAGCGGGCGAGCAGTGCAGCGGCGGTGTAGCCGATGCCGCCGACGAGGATCGGCGTCGAGTCGCCGAGCCAGTGCACGAAGCCGTCGGCGGTCCGCTCCGGCTGGCCGGCCCGCAGCCGGACGGCCGAGCGCCCCACGCGCACCGCGCCGTCGGCGGCGAGATGGAGCACGGTCGGAATCTGNGGCTCGCCTTCGAGGGCGAGGGCGGACGGCCAGCCGTTCTCCGCGATGGCGGCCGTCGAGACGTCGACTCCGGGACTGATGCCGAGCTGGTATCGCACGCGTTCCCCCGAGGTGCCGTTCTGCTTACCCCGGCCCAATCCCCCGTCTGCGCCGAAGCGTGGCACGATCATAACCGTCCACACCCGGCGGATCGCCGGTAGCACGGGACTGATCGCTCTACGATACGAACTGGATGCCGGGCCGCGCCCGGCGCGCCCTGACCCGGGAGGCCGCGTGCTCCGCCGTGCCGCGAAGTTCGAGGTGACGCTGAACCCCACCGCGCAGTCCCTGCTCGCTCCGATGTCCGCCGAGCCTCGCCAGTTCCTGCTGGACCGGGCCCTGGACGAGTTCGTCGCGGACCTCGGCGCGCTGGACGAGGCGGCCGAGGCCATGGTGCCGGGCGCCGCCCGCCCGCGCATCGACACCGCCATCNACGCGNCCGCGCCCGCGGTGGTCGACGGCACCCTGCTCGTCTCCGNCCAGGAGGTGATGCAGACCTGGGAGGCACCGCTGATGCGGGCGCTGGCCCAGGCGGTCACGACGCCGGGGGGAACGGTGCTGGAGATCGGGTTCGGTCTCGGGCTGTCCGCCGGGTTCGTGCAGGAGGTCGGGCCCGCCCGTCACGTCATCGTGGAGGCGAACCCGCAGACCGCCGCGGTCGCCGAGCAGTGGGCGCGGGCCGCCGGCCGGCGTGGCGTGGAGATCGTCACCGGGCGCTGGCAGGACGCCCTCGCCGAGCTCGGCCGGTTCGACGGCGTCCTGTTCGACACCTATCCCATGGACGAGGCCGAGGTCGACGAGTACGTCATGCGCGACGCGACCTTCGCCGAGCACTTCTTCGCACCGGCCGCGTCGGCCCTGACCGGCGGCGGCGCGTTCACCTACTACTCCAACGAGATCGACTCGGTCTCCCGGCGACACCAGCGCGCGCTGCTGCGCCACTTCCGCACGTTCGCGGTCGAGATCGTCGACGGCCTGCGCCCACCCGAGGACTGCAGCTACTGGTGGGCGCCCTCGATGGCCGTCATCGTGGCCCGTGGCCCGCGCCGGTCCTGATCCGCGCCGGTCCTGATCCGCGCCGCGTGCCGTCAGGCGGGCTGGTGTTCCGGCCGGTGACCGCCGCGGACCGCGTCGTCGCGGATCTTGCCGACCAGTTCCTCGAGGATGTCCTCCAGCGCGACGAGTCCCAGCACCGAGCCCTGCGCGTCGGTGACCCGGGCGAGATGGGCGCCCGACTGCTNCATCGTCGCGAGCGCCGTGCGCAGGCTGTCCTCGGCGCCGACATGGGCGAGCGGCCGGATCCACTTCGCCGCCACCGGGCTCGACCGCCGCTCGGGGCGGGTCTCCAGCACGTCCTTCAGATGCAGGTAGCCGGTCATCCCGCCACCGTCCTGCACGGGGAAACGAGTGAACCCGGTGCGCGCGGCGAGCCGTTCGACCTCACGAGGAGTGATCGTCGGCGGAACCGTGACCAGTCCGTCCGGTGCGAGCAGCACGGCGCGCGCCGTGCGCTCCTCGAACGACAGGGCGCCCGTCAGCAGCTCGTGCTCGTCCTCGGCGAGCAGGCCCTCCCGATGCGACTCCTCGATGAGGNCGGCCACCTCGTCACGGGTGAAGACGCTGGCCACCTCGTCCTTCGGCTCGACGCCGACGACGCGCAGCGACATGCCCGCCACCGCGTTCAGCAGCATGATCACCGGCTTGCCCAGCCGGACGACGCCGACCAGCAGCGGAGCCAGCAGCAGCACGNCCCGATCCGGCAGGGCGAGCGCGATGTTCTTGGGCACCATCTCGCCGACGACCACGTGCAGGAAGGTCACGAGGGCGAGCGCGATCGCGAAGGACACCGGGTGCAGCAGCGCCGAGGGCAGCCCGGCCGCCGAGAAGGGGCCGTGCAGGAGGTCCGCGATCGCCGGTTCGNCGAGTGCGCCCAGCCCGAGGGTGCAGACGGTGACACCGAGCTGCGCGCCGGCGAGCATCAGCGAGACGTTCTCCATCGCGCCGAGGGTGATCCTCGCCAGCCGGGAACCGGCCTGCGCCATCGGCTCGATACTCGTCCTCCGGGCGGAGATCAGTGCGAACTCGGCGCCGACGAACAGCGCGTTGAGCACCAGCAGCAGGATCGTGGCGGCGATCGCCAGCAGGCCGTTCATCGTTGCGCCGTCCGTCCGACCGCCTCGGGTGCGCCGCCCCCGGCCGGCTGGCGTGGCCCGCCGCCGGGCGTCCGAGAGCCGGAGCCGCCGCCACGCTCGCGCGGGCCGGTGGACCGCTCGCGCTGCCCCCCGGACCGCTCACGATCCCGGGTCCCGGCCGGCCGGTGCGCCGTGACCGGGTCGTCCGCCATGGTGACCCCCCTCGGCGCCACCGGCTCCAGCCGGATGCGGTCCACCCGCCGGCCGTCCATCCGCTCGACGGTGTAGCGGACCCCCTCGACCGCCGCCGCGTCCCCCGCCCGGGGGATGCGGCCCAGCGCGCGGGCCACCAGACCGCCGAGCGTCTGGTACGTGTCGTCGGTCGGGATCGCGATCCCGGTGACGTTGCTCGCCTCCTCCGGACGCAGCAGGCCGGACAGCAGCCAGCTACCGTCGTGCCGGCGCAGGGCCCGGGGGGAGACCCGGTCGTGCTCGTCGACGACGTCGCCGACGATCTCCTCGATCAGATCCTCGGCGGTGACCAGACCGTCCGTGCCGCCGAACTCGTCGACGACGATGGCCATCTGCAGCCCGCCGGCCCGCAGCGTCTCCAGCAGCGGCTCCAGCAACAGCGTGGAGGGGACCGTGACCGGCGCGACCATGGCCTCACGCACCGGGGTGCGCTCGCGGTCGTCCTCGGGGACGCCGACCGCGTTCTTGATGTGGATCACTCCCACGACGTCGTCGCTGTCCGCGCCGAGCACCGGGAACCGGGAGTGGCCGGTTCGNCGGGTGAGGGTGATGACCTCGCTGATCGGCTCGTCGGCGTGCACCGTGCGCATCCGCATCCGCGGAGTCATGACGTCCTCGGCGGTCCGGTCCCCGAACAGCAGCGAGCGCTGCACCAGCGTCGCCGTCTCCTGCGACAGGGTGCCGTGCTCCGCGGACCGCCCCACCAGCGAGAACAGTTCCTGGGCGGAGCGGGCCGAGGCCAGCTCCTCCTGCGGTTCGATGCCGAGGCGGCGCAGCACGGCGTTCGCGGTCGCGTTCAGGAAGCGAATCAGCAGCCCCGTGGCCCGGGTGAACATCCGCTGCGGCCCCTGCACGGCCTTGGCCGTGGCGAGTGGATGGGCCAACGCCAGGTTCTTCGGGACGAGTTCGCCGAACACCATCGTTACGGTGGTGGCGAGCACCATCGCGACCACCACGGACAGCGCGCCGGCCAGCCCGTCGGAGGCGCCGAGCGAGGTCAGCGGCCCGCGCAGCAGGTCGGCGATGGCAGGCTCGGTCAGGAAACCGATCGCCAGGTTCGTCACCGTGATCCCGAGCTGGGCGCCGGACAGCTGGGTGGACAGGCCGCGCAGCGCGGCGAGCACGCCCCGGGCGCCCCGCTCACCCCGGTCGGCGGCCCGCTGCACCGACGGCCGGTCGGCGGTGACGAGGGCGAACTCGGNGGCCACGAAGATCCCGCAGGTGGCGACGAGGGCCAGGCCCAGTACCAGGAGAAGCGCCTCGATCATCGGTCGACCCCCGCGGGCGCTTCTGCACGCGTGGGCCGGCCGGAACTACATCCGGCGTCGTCGGAGTCCTTCATGATCCCTTCCGGTCGGTCCGGGTCGGCCCGTGCGCTGGCCTTACCCGCGTCACGCGGGTTCAACGCGCCGGGCAGCCCGTCCGTTTCACGATGACCTGTCGTCGCCGGACGGTCCAGACCTCGGGCGGCGTTCGGTAGAAGATCACTGTGTGGTCCCGCGGGCCGGGAGTCGGCCGACGCCTCACCGTCCGGCCACGATCCGCGACGATCGTCGTCACATCCACGCGCGGCCGACCGCGGACGACGGTCCCGGAAGGCCGGTCGCGGGCCCGGGCGAGGGCCAGGATGGGAGGAAGCGCCTTGGGTCCGACACGCACGAAGTGCTCGAGTGTCACGGAGGGTGACAGCGGGAAGAAGGTGGGTGTCGTCGCCGGGTGCCGCTGCCCAGCCGTCGGACGAGGAGGTCGCCATGCATCGACTTCAGACACGATCCGTGCCGATACCCGTCTGGCCCGATCGGGCGCCCGCGCCCCCGGTCGACCCCATGGCGTCCCGGCCTCCCCGCCCGGTGGGAGCGGGTTCGCGGCCGGCGCCGACGCCCGCGTCACGGGCGGCGCTCCTCGTGGCGGCGGCCACCCTGCTGCTGGCCGCTGGCTGCGCTGCGAGCTCCGCGGGTGGGAAGGCCCCCGCCACGGTGACCGCGCCTCGCGGCGGCCCACCCGCCGGATGGTCGGCCGCCCCGACGACGCTCGCCCCGACGACGCTAGCCCCGACGACGCTCGCCTCGACGGCGCCTGCCCTGGCAACGCCGGGGACGGCAGCCTCGACGCCGAGCGTCCCGGGCAGGACTGTCACCGCGCCGGCCGGGGGGCTGTGCCCCACCGCTCGGCTGGCGGTGCGCTCGGCCGACGGTGAGGGCGCGGCCGGCAGCACCTACGAACACCTGGTGTTGACCAATACCGGCACCACGTCCTGCGTGTTGCGCGGCTTCCCCGGCGTCTCCTACCTCGACGCCGCCGGCCGTCAGGTCGGCGCGGCCGCGGTCCGGTCGGGTCCCGCTGGCCAGGCCGTCCGGCTGGCCCCCGGTGCCTCGGCCAGCGCGACCCTGCGCACCGTGCACCCCGGCATCCAGGTGGGCTGCGAGGAGNCGGCGCAGAGCACACCGGTCGCTTCCTTGCGGGTCTTTCCCCCGGCGAACACGACGGCCCTGCGGCTGGCGTTGTCCGATGTCTCGGCGTGCAGCAGTCCGGCCGTGCAGCAGTTGTCGGTGACCGCCTTCACCCGCTGATGCCTCACCCGCTGACGCCTCACCTGCTGACCTCCCTGGCCGACGCCTCACCGGCCGACCGGCGCCGCACCGATCGGCGGCGGCGGTCAGCCGGCGGCCGGGTCGGCCGCTCCGACGGTGCTCAGGGCGATGCCGACGTAACGCCTGCTGATCTCCGTCGGCGTGAGCGGCCCGGCCGGCTGGTACCAGCCGGTGATCGATCGCAGCATGCCGAGCAGCGCTCGGGAGGTGTCGGCGGGGCTGGTCATCTGGAACACCCCGCTGCTGGTGCCGTCGACGAGGATGTCGAGCAGCAGGGTCTCGAGCTCCTTGCGCTTCGCGGCGTATCCGCGGCGGTTGGCCGGCTCCAGGTAGCGCAGCTCGGAGTCGAGGACGGCCATCCGCACACGGTGCGCCATGAACAGCGTCATCGACTCGACGAACGCGACGAAGCGGGCGCGGGCCGGGGCGCTCTCGCCCACCTCGGCGAGGGCGGCGCGGGCCCGACCGAGCGCATCCTCGATCCCAAGATCCAGCAGCGCCACCAGGATGCCCTGCTTGTTGGCGTAGTGGTAGTAGAGCGCGGGCACGGTGACGCCGGCGCGGCGCGCGATGTCCCGCACCGTCGTGCCGTGGTAGCCGTGCTCGTAGAGGGCCTCCATCGCGCCCTGCAGGATCGGGGTGAGCTGGGGCGGGGCGAACTCGCGCCAGTTCGTCGCCGCCAGCGCGGGTCCTGCCGTCACGATGGCCTCCCGGGTGTGGCTGGTCCTGACCCAGTGTGGACCGGCCGTCCCACGCGTGGATCCGGACCACGCTCAGGGTGACGAACCGCCACGGGCCGCGGGCTCCGGGCGGATCGATCGACGTGCCGGTGCCGCCGACGGGCCAGGTCGTCGACGGCACCGCATCACCAGGTCGTCAGAGCCGTCTCGCTCGTCAGAGCCGTCTCGATCGTCAGAGCCGTCTCGATCGTCAGAGCCGCTCGATGATGGTGGCGTTGGCCATGCCGCCGCCCTCGCACATCGTCTGCAGGCCGTAGCGACCGCCGGTCGCCTCCAGGTAGTTGACCATGGTGGTCAGCAGCCGGGTCCCGGACCCGCCCAGGGCGTGGCCGAGCGCGATCGCCCCGCCGCGCGGGTTGAGCCTGGCCGGGTCGGCCCCGGTGTCGCGAGCCCAGGCCAGGGGCACCGGCGCGAACGCCTCGTTCACCTCGAAGGCGTCGATGTCGTCGATGGACAGCCCGGACCGCTGGAGGGCCTTGCGGGTCGCCGGAATGGGGGCGGTCAGCATGAGCAGCGGGTCGTCGCCGGCCAGGGCGAAGGTGTGGAACCGGGCCCGCGGGCGCAGGCCGAGCTCGTTGGCCTTCGTCTCGCTCATGATCAGCACGGCGGAGGCGCCGTCGGTCAGCGGCGAGGAGTTACCCGGCGTGATGCTCCACGCGATCTCCGGGAAGCGGGCCGCCCACTGCTCGGTGTAGAAGGACGGCTTGAGCTGCTGCAGGCCCTCGAAGGTGGTCGTGGGCCGGACGGTCTGGTCGGCGAGGTGCTGGGTCTTCGTACCATCCGGCAGGGTGATCTCCACCGGGACGATCTCGTTTGCGAAGTCGCCGGCCGCCGCCGAGGCCGCGGCGAGCTGGTGCGAACGGGCGGAGAAGGTGTCCAGGTCCTCGCGGCTGATCTTCCAGCGTGCGGCGATCAGTTCGGCGCCGATGCCCTGGTTGGCCAGACCCTCCGGGTAGCGGGCGCGGAAGCCCGGGCCGTTGGGGTCCTGGCCGATGACCGCGGAGCCCATCGGCACCCGGCTCATCGACTCCACTCCGCCGGCGATGACGATGTCGTACGCCCCCGCGATGACGCCCTGCGCGGCGAAGTGGGCGGCCTGCTGGCTCGACCCGCACTGACGGTCGATGGTCGTGGCGGGCACCGACTCGGGGAAGCCCGCGGACAGCAACGCGGTGCGTCCGATGTTCAGCGACTGCTCGCCGACCTGACCGACACAGCCCGCGATCACGTCGTCGACCAGCGCCGGGTCGAGGTCGTTGCGCGTGACCAGCGCCTTGAGCACGGTGGCCAGCAGTTCCACCGGGTGGGTCTCGGACAGTGCCCCGCCGGGCTTGCCGCGACCCGACGCCGTCCGGACCGCATCGACGATGACTGCGTTTTCCATGGGATCTCCCTCGTCACCAGCGTGGCGGACCGATCCGCCACGCTGCCCGTGTCGCCCACCCGATGTCCAGCGCTCGCTTGGTTGTCTAGCGCTCGCTAAGTAGACACTGCCACGGCCTGCCCTGACATGCGCGATCCGGCCGTCAGGGCCGGGATCGCGCCGGGCGGGTCGTGCCGTGTTCCGCTTGGCGATCGTTCGAGTTGACGCTACGAGGCTGCTCTTGATGGGTCAACAAGCAGATTGGAGTGACAATTCCATACCTGGGGTCGCGGCGCGAGCGACCGGTCCGCCGCCGGGCACCGGCCCGGGCCGCATGGTGAGCCGGATGCGCTGTGAGCCGGATGCGCTGTGAGCCGGGCGTGCTGTGAGCCGGGCGTGCTGTGGCCGCGGGCATGCGGTGAGCCGAGGGCGTGCTGCGAGCCGGGCGCACCGAGTCGGCTGCCGTGAGCCGGGCCCACCCGCGGCCATCGGCGTGAGCTTTCAGCGGACCAGCCGCGGCGGACGGCCACCGGCGGCGGTCCGGGGCCATGCGTCCGCGTCGGCGGGACGGTCGGCCGAGGCGGCCGAGGCGGCCGAGGCGGCTGTGACGCAGGGTGGCTGGGGATGCGCACCTTCGATGGCGGCGACACGATCGGCGATCCACCCGCGCAGGCCGGTGACGTCNACGTCGTGCGGCGGGTTCTCGGCGTAGGGCGCCAGGTTGTCCGACGCTCGGCCAAGTACGGCCACGCCGCCTCTGAGGTTGCCGCGGGCAAGATGAGTGATCCCCACGGCCAGTTGGGTCAGCCCGCGCCACAGGCCGCGCTCGTCTTCTGCGGCGGCCTTCCAGGCGGCCTCGAGAGCCTCATGAGCCTGAAAGGGGTGGCCGGTGTCGAGGAGATGCTGGGCGGCGGCGAGCGCGGCGCCAGGGGGCAGCGGGCTCGGCAGACTCAGGGGCGCCACGCCGGCCGCTCCGCGCGGCAGGGGCCGGCCGAGAGCGTCGCGGGGCCGCTCGGCGGATCGCGTGGACGGTGGTTGCGGTGCACCGCCGCCGCGTTCGCCCGAGGACCCGTCTGGTCCGGTCGGGCGGGGCCCTTCCTGCGTGGACCCGGTGGAGTCTGCTCCGGCGGGCGCCGGTCCGGGGCGTCGTGGTCTGGTCATCTTCGTCAGTGTGACCAGGTGAGGGGACTCTGTCGCCCGCGATGGTCCGGGGTGGCGGTCACCACGCGTCCGCCCGGTGCCGCCACAGCCGTGGCCCGTCCCGGCGGGGGAGCCGGGACGGGCCACGACGAGGGGTGATGCCCTACGGGACGAGGGGTGCTGCCCTCCGGGTTGCGGGTGCGGGCGGCGACGGATCCGCCGCTCGGTTTCGGTCGCGGTTTCGGCGTCAGCGGNCGGCGGCGGCGCGCAGCGCGTCGGCGCGGTCGGTGCGCTCCCAGGCGAACTCGGGCAGCGGCCGGCCGAAGTGACCGTAGGCCGCGGTCTGGCGGTAGATCGGTCGCAGCAGGTCGAGATCGCGGATGATCGCCGCGGGCCGCAGGTCGAACACCTCGGTGACGGCCCGGGTGATCTCGGCCACCGGCACCGTCTCGGTGCCGAAGGTCTCGACGAACAGGCCCACCGGCTCCGCCTTCCCGATCGCGTAGGCGACCTGCAGCTCGGCCCGGCGGGCCAGGCCCGCCGCGACGACGTTCTTGGCCACCCAGCGCAGCGCGTAGGCGGCCGACCGGTCGACCTTGGACGGGTCCTTGCCGGAGAACGCGCCGCCGCCGTGGCGGGCGTACCCGCCGTAGGTGTCGATGATGATCTTTCGGCCGGTCAGGCCGGCGTCGCCGATCGGCCCGCCGATCTCGAACCGGCCGGTCGGGTTGACCAGCAGCCGGTAGCCGTCGACCTCCAGGCCGAGGTTCTCCTCGGCCAGCCGCTTGAGCTCCGGCGCGATGACCTGGTCGCGGATGTCCGGGATGAGGCGGGTCGCGAGGTCGACGTCCGCGGCGTGGTGCGCCGAGACGACGACGGTGTCCAGCCGCACCGGCCGGTCGTCGTCGTACTCGATCGTCACCTGGGTCTTGCCGTCCGGGCGCAGGTAGGGCAGCACACCCTCGTGACGAACCTGGGACAGCCGCTGGGCGAGCCGGTGCGCCAGGGTGATCGGCAGCGGGAGCAGGTCGGGCGTCTCGTCGCTGGCGTAGCCGAACATGATTCCCTGGTCGCCGGCGCCCTGCTGGGCGAGGACGTCCTCGCCGCCCTCGACCCGGGCCTCGTAGGCCCGGTCGACTCCCTGGGCGATGTCGGGGGACTGCGCGCCGATCGAGACCAGAACGCCGACCGTGGCCCCGTCGAAGCCCGTCGCGGCGTCGTAGCCGATCTCGGTGAGGGTGCGCCGCACCACCGAGGTCACGTCCACGTGGGCGGAGCTGGTGACCTCGCCNGCCACGTGGACGTGCCCCGTGGTCAGCAGGGTCTCGACCGCGACCCGGGAGCTCGGATCGGCAGCCAGGTAGGCATCGAGCAGGGCGTCGCTGATCTGGTCGGCCAGCTTGTCGGGATGACCCTCGGTCACGGACTCCGACGTGAACAGGCGGCGGGACATGTGGGACCTCGTTTCGATGCATCGCGGGAAGAAGGAGTTGGCCGTGGCTGGGGCCGGAACCGGTGGACCGCCCGGCCCGCCTCGGGCAGATCGGTGGAGCGTGGCCGGGCCGCGTCGACGGAACCGGCGGCCGGCCCGACCGTGCGGGTGAACGGACAGCCCGGCGAACCTCGCCCCGGGTGACGCCTCCGGCTGGCCCCNGCGAGGCGAGGCACGCAGGCCGGCCACGGCCCGGCGCGAGGTGCTCACGTGCAGCCGGGGCTGGCCGAGGAAGAGGTGATGGCGTGACCGATCCCGCGTGGCAACGGCGGGGCGTCCGGGCGCCGACGGACCTCAGGAACGCGCTGAGTGCACCGCCCGGAGCGCCCGGGGCGGGGAGACCCCCGCGCGGCTCAGCGCGCGGTACAGATGGCGGAGCTCACGAGGGCGAAGTCGACGTGACCACGCGTGACGAGGACGGCCGAGCGCTGCACGCGGTGATCCCACCACGGGCGCCGCGGCGTCGTCAACAGTGCCCGGCCGTGGGCGTGCCTTGTCTCGCCGAGGCCGTCATGCCAGAGTGGGATCATGCCGAGCCCGGACGACCCGACGTCCCGGGTCACGGCCGGCCGGTGGTGACGATGNGCCGCCGGATCCCGCTCGTGCGCCNTCGGTCGGTCGACCTCATGCAGGTGGCCAGTCGCCTCTGTCGCTGACCCTTCGCTGGTTCGTGGCGCCGCGCCGCCAACCAGCCGCGACCGGGCGCCGGGTGTGAGCGGGTCGGCGTCCGTCGCATTCCTACTCACTGTCATGTGGCGTCCCGCCTCGTCGGTCGGTCGTCCCTGTCGGGACCGGGTCGCCGTGCGGAGGTGGCGTGCTCATGTCCCAGGCCGATCGTGTGTCCCAGGNCGATCGCGTGNCCTTGTCCGTACTCGATCTGTCTCCCCGGTCGGAGGGCGCGTCCGCGGGCGACGCGTTGCGTAACACTCTCGACCTCGCCCGTCGCACCGAGGAGCTCGGCTTCCATCGCTACTGGCTCGCCGAGCACCATCTGGTGCCCGGCGTCGTCTCCTCGGCGCCGGCGGTCGTCATCGCGCTCGTGGCCGACGCCACGACCCGGATCCGGGTCGGCTCGGGAGCGGTCCAGATGGGTCATCACACGGCGGTGACCGTCGCCGAGGAGTTCGGCACCCTCGCCCAGATCCATCCGGGCCGGATCGACCTCGGGCTGGGGCGTCCCGCCGTCGACCGGCTGTTCGCCCCGGCGAACGGCGGTGGGCCGCCGTCCGGGTCGCAGCAGCCGGTCGCCGCGTCCGGTGGCGCCGCTCCTGGCCGTGCGGCGACCGTCGTCGACGGGTTGTTGTTGCCGGTGCCGCCCCGGATGCGGCTGAACGCCGACCGGCTGCGTCGCCAGTTCGCGCTCGTCGGCTACCGGCCGGGCGCCGGGGACGAGTACGGCCAGCAGGTCCGCGACATCCAGGCGTTCGTGCGGGGCGACTACCGCACCGCCGAGGGCGAGCACCTGACGGTGCCTGCTGCCGAGGGGGCCGATCTGCAGATCTGGGTCCTCGGCTCCAGTCCGGGCGCAAGCGCCCGGACGGCCGGCGAACTGGGACTGCCGTTCGTGGCGAACTACCACGTCTCGCCGTCCTCGGTGCTCGAGGCGGTGCAGGCCTACCGGGATGCCTTCGTCCCGTCGGAGTCGTTCGACCGGCCCTACGTGATGGTCTCGGCGGACGTGGTGGTCGGTCCGGACGACGACACGGCCGCCGAGCTCGCCTCGCCCTACGGACTGTGGGTGCTGAGCATCCGGTCCGGGCAGGGAGCCCGGCCCTTCCCGAGCCCGGCGCAGGCGGCGGCCCACCCNTGGACCGAGGAGGAACNCACCCTCGTCGCGGACCGGGTCGAGACCCAGTTCGTCGGCGGCCCCGCCACCGTCGCGCGCAAGCTGGAGACGTTGCGGAACGTGACCGGGGCCGACGAGTTGATCATCACGACGATCGCGCATGATCACGTGGACCGGGTGCGCTCGTACGAGCTCCTCGCCGGCGTGTGGCACTGATCGTCCGGAGAACCGCCGGCCTCGGGGCCTGAGCCGGCATCGCTTTGCGTCGTTCCTGACCGCTGGTTACCGTGGAGCTCGGCGCGTGACACGGCCGGCGGCGATCGCCGTCGGCGGCTGTCCGGCCCGCGCGGGTGACGGAGGAGGCATCGTGTCCGACGACTGGTCCAGGAGCGCGGCGGCGCCGCGTCCTCGATCCGGTGGTGGGATGCACGAGCTCACGCACCGTCGCCACATCGACACCTGTCGGGTCAACGCGGCCGCCTGTCCCCGCTGACGTCCCCCAGCCTCCCTGGCCTTCCCGCGCCCCGGGTCCGCCGGCGCCGCCTGCCCCTCGGGCCGCAGCGTCGCCGGATCCGAACTCGGCCCCGATCCGTGAACCGGCGGCGGGAGGTCGTCGACACCGGCAGGAACGGCGTTGGTCATGACCGATCCCCTTGCATCATCCGAACACCCGGATCCGCCGGGCCGGACCGAGCCTGNGAGCCGTCCCGGGCCCGCTGGACGCGTGTCGGTCGCCCGGACTGCGGGACCCGCGCGGCTCGCCTCGCCGCGAGGGCTCGCGGCGACCAGCTTCACGCTGCGTGAGGCGCACGTCCTCGACGCGACCGGCCGCTTCACCGAACCGCGTGACGTGACGGTGCGTGACGGTATCGTGCGGGCTCTGGGATCGCGGCTTGCAGTCGACCCGGACGTCGTCGACGTCGACGCCCGCGGGCTGTGGCTGATGCCCGGCGTCGTCGACTGCCACGCGCACGTGACCCAGGCGACCTATGACCAGTTCGAGCTGGTGACGACCCCGCTGTCCGCGCGGTACCTGCAGACCGCCGATGCGCTGCGGGCCTCGTTGCAGGCGGGCGTCACCTATCTGCGCGACGCCGGCGGCGCCGATGCGGGCGTCCGCGACGCACTCGTGGCGGGCAGCGTGCCGGGTCCACGGCTCGCGATCTGCGTCGTCGCGCTGAGCCGTTCCGGGCGCCACGGCGACGGCGGCATCCTCGGCCCCGGGCTGGAGTCCGCCGACGACGTCCTCGGACCCGACTACCCGGGCCGCCCGCCGCACTCGGTCGTCGAGGCCGGCGGCCTGCCCGCCGCGGTGCGTGGCGTCCTGCGGGCCGGCGCCGACTGGGTGATGATCTACGCCAGCGGTGGGGTGATGTCCGCGCGCCCGGGTAGCCCGGACTTCCAGTTCGGCCGGTCGGAACTGGCCGCCGCGGCCGCCGAGGCGGCCCGCTACGGCCGTCCGGTGATGATGCACGCTCTGGGCGAGCGGGCGGTCGAGGCGGCGGTCGCCGCCGGCGCACGTTCCGTCGAACACGGTCTCGGGCTCAGCGAGCGGGCGGCCGCGGCGATGGCCACCCGCGGGGTCACACTGGTGCCGACCCTGACGCCCTACCGTGACCTGGCCGCGCTGGCGACCACCGGCATGCTGCCGGGCTGGGCGGTGGACCGAGCCGAGGCGACCGCCGCCTCGCTCGCCGAGACGGTCGCGGTGGCCCGCGCGGCGGGGGTTCCCATCGCGCTGGGCAGCGACGCCCGTCATCGCACCCGCCACGGCGCCAACCTCGCCGAGATCAGCCAGTTGCGACGGGCGGGACTCACCGCCCCCGAGGCGTTGCTCGCGGCGACCGCCACCGGGGCCAGGCTGTGCGGGGTGGGGGATCGGCTGGGACGGATCGCCGTCGGCTACACGTTCGACGCGATCCTGCTCGACGAGGATCCGGCGGATCTGCGGATCTTCGAGCACCCGGACGCGGTCAGCGGCGTCTTCCTCGCCGGCCGCCCGGTACTGGCACATCCGCGACTGCCCGCCTCGATGCTGGCCTCGGTCGCGCTGCCCGGGCGCCCGGTGCCGGACGGCGCGGACCGCGCCGCCGCCGCTTCGCGGGTGCTCCCGTCGGGGCCCGCCGCCGGCTGACCGGTGTGCGCCGAGGCCGGCACGCCGGTAGCGGTGTGCCTCCACCCACCGGTGTCGGCAGGCCGACAGGCCCTCTTCGGAGGCGTTTTCCCGGAGTGTTTTCCGGTATTTCCGAAGTATGTGGCGGCGGCTGTCCGTCGAGATGCGGATCCGCTTGCGAAAGCTATCGTCGGAGGAGCCCGGCCAGGCGGAAACAATCGTCTGCGGCGGGCTTCCCGGTATGGNGGAAAAGCCGTCGCCCACACCTCGGAGGTGTCCGATGCAGCACGTCGAAACGATCAACGAGAACATGCGGAAAGCTATCGAGGAGTGCATGTCGTGCTCGGCACTGAGTGAGGAGACGATCTCCTACTGCATGGATATGCCCGGCACGATGATGGACGCGGCGGACATGCGGCTCATGATGGANTGTGCGGCGGNCACCAGGACCTGCGCCGATCTGATGTNCCGGATGTCGCCGTTCCACGCCGAGATGTGTGCCATGTGCGCACGGGTCTGTCGTGCCTGCGCCGAGATGTGCGAGAAGATGCCGCGCGACGCCCAGCTTGCCCGTCTCGCCCGGGCCTGCCGGGCCTGCCTGGACAGCTGCAACGCGATGGCGGGTGCCGCTGCCTGACCTGTCCGCGGGTCCGTCGCCGGCCTGCGGGTACCTGGGCCAGCGTGCCCCAGGCCGGTCTCGCCGTCTGCCAGAGCCGCGTTCGAACATCGAATCGTCATCCTGCGGGGCCCAGGCGGACAAGCTGGGCCTCGCCGGCGGCCGACGGAAACATTACGGTAGTCAGTATTAAATATGTTGACATCCGATCAGAGTACCGCCAGAATCCGACCATGCCTCATCCGGCGCGACGGTCGACCGCTCTGGTCATCCGCGGCCACATCGACTTCCTGCGTGTCGCTTCCGCGGTCTGTCTGGTCCGGGTGCCTCGCTAGGCTATCCTTGCCGGCGCGCCGTCGGCGTTTTCCGGCGCCTTTCCGGTGCTTCGCCGTCACGCCCGTCGCCGCTGCATCCGCAGCCACGCGGCCCGGCTGCACCGGTCGGGCTTCCGCAGCCTCGCACGCGCTTTTTTGCCGTGCCGGAGCGCACTGCCATCCGCATCTGGACGGCACTGATCGGAGATGTCGTGCCCATTCCCCTCTCGTCGCCTCCCTCCCATCCGCGTCCACGTGGTTACGTCGGCGGTCCCGGTTCCCGCTACTGGCCAAGCGGCGATCCGACCCGGCGTGCGGGGGCGAACGTGGTCCTCCTTCCCGGCCGCGGGGAATCCGCAGAAATCTTCGAGAACCTGGCCTTTCGGCTGGCACTCGACGGCTACCAGGTGACGTTTCTCGACCATGGGAGGGACAGCGTCCTCGCCCTTGGGGAGGCGCGCGAACCGGGACTGCCGTTCGTTCTGCTCGGTTCCGACAGCGGCGCCCTGCGTGCGCTGGTCGGCGCCGCGTCGCCCGCCGTTCGCCCGGACGCGCTCATCCTGGTGGACCTGCCGCTGCTGCACCGCGCGGTCGCCGGCGAGCCTCCGGACCAGCCGATCCCACGGTCGCTTCCGGACCTGCCCATCCTGCTGCTGCATGGCGAGGACGACCGGGTGACTCCGTTTCCGCTCGTTCGCATGGCGACGCGGACCGCCCGGGGCGCCCGGCTCGCCTCCCTGCCCGGTGGCCGGGGCGTGTTGCGCGGCCCGGGCCGCCGCGCCGCCGGCGCGCACATCCTGCTCTTCCTGGAGAGCCTGCGAACGCGGCGGCTCACCCCTGTGCCGCGCTCCGCCTCGCCAGCCTGACCACATCGCACCCCGCGGCTCCTACTCGCCGGGCGCGACGCGCTGGTTCCCTCGTCGCCCGGCGGGCCCTCAGTCCCTCGACGCTGGGCGACTCTCGGAGTCTCCTCGTCGCCCTGCGACTCTCGGAGTCTCCTCGCCTGGCGACCCTCGGAGTCTCCTCGCCCCTGCGACTCGGAGTCTCCTCGTCGCCCGGAGACCTCCAGTCCCCTCGCGGGCTGCCGTTTCCGCACGCCGACGTCGTGTCGTACTTCGTTGCCCGCCGCCGTGAGCCCCGCATCCGGCGCTGTCGGCCCGGCGTCGCGTGTTCCAGCGCTGCCACCGCGATGCGCCCCCGCCCGGCGGGGTTGGCGCCGCGTGTGGTTCTTCCGATCCGCGGTCCGAGCCTCCCCCGTCGATCGGGTCTCACCGTGGACCCCGGGCAAACCGGGGCGTACGCCCGACATCCCGTGATCCTTCTCGACGTCCGAAGGTTCGGTTGATGTCCCAGTGTTGCGGTCTCGCAGCACTATGCACGCACGGTGACAGGCGCGCGCCGAAATTCGGGCAGAACTAGTACTTGTCACTACGGTACGTAGTTCGCTACGGTTGCCGGGCACTAGTTGCTCCGGGCCGACGCCGAGTTCTGCCCACGGTCCGGGGTCCCTCCAAGACAGCTTGGGCAGAAGCGGGGGAACCAGGTTCCTCCGGGCGGCCCCGTCACGGCCGCCCTCGGGGTTAAGTCGCCTCCACGGAGACGACCGGGCTTCCCGGCCCGAACCCGACAGCTAACCTCGCAGGCGTACGGGAAGGATTCGACGTTGCCTGTGTACCGGGAACGCTCGGCCGCGGTCTCGATGACCGCCCTGGCGACCTGCGCTTTCTGCGACGCGCCCTCGCCACGACGGGCGCCGTTCTCGCCCTGATTCAGTCGCGAGAACGTGCCAACGCCGGCGCTCGCCGGCCGGACCTGCGCGCACGACATCACCGGCCCACCTGACGGACCGCACGGGTCGCCGTCGGCGGGCGGCCGCGATCCCCGGACCGCCTGTAGCGGGTGGCCAGGCGTGACGCGGCCGTCGCGCTGATCGGGCCGGATCTCTCACCAATCTCGAAGCTCGCTCCCGCCTTTTCCCTTCATCTGTTGGTCGGGTGCTGTTTCGAAATCAGATAGTCCGTGCTGCCCTTATCTGATGAGTGAGAACCGCTCCCCTCCATCGAGCGGAAGTCACCACCGATTCCACACCCATGTTCGACGACACCGAAATGAGATGTCAAAGAATGGCTAAGGGAAAGCATCGGAAGCGTTCCACCCGGCATCGCGGCGCCGTCATCGCCGCCGCCGGCGTGATCGGTGCCGGAGCCAGCATGCTTGTCACCGCGAGCCCGGCGAGCGCCGCCACCGGCACCGTCTCGGACGTGACGATCGCCAGTGCGGCGGCGAATGCGGGCCTCGCCGGCTGCCGCGGCGTTCCGCTGTCCACCTGGGTGGCGGTTGCGCTCGGCGAGTCCGGCGGTAACACCTTCGCCCACGCCACGGTCGGTGAGGACTCGCGCGGACTCTGGCAGATCAACATGCGCNCACACGCCGGTTGGGTGGGCAGCCGCAACCTCTACGACCCCGCCACCAACGCCTGGGCGGCGAAGCGAGTCTGCGACAGCCAGGGCATCACGGCCTGGAGCGCGTACACCCGCGGCATGTACAGCCGGTTCCTGGGTCGTGGCCAGGCCGCGGCGGCCGCAGTCTCGGGCGGCATCAGCGTCCGCACCGTCTCCTACACCNCACCCNCAGCGCCTGCGCCGGCGTTCCCGACCGCGTATCCCTCGCTCGCCTCCGGCATCGGCTACCGGCAGGACGTCCAGCAGATTCAGCAGAAGCTGGCCAACCTCGGTTACCCGATCCAGGTCGACGGCCAGTTCGGCTACCAGACGAACCACATGGTCAAGGACTACCAGCTCAAGCATGGTCTGCTCGTGGATGGCGTGGTCGGGCCCCAGACCCGCGCCAGCCTCGGTATCTGACGGGTCGCAGGGCGTCGTGGCGCCGCCGGGTGACGCTCCCAGCCTCATCCGGCGGCGCTGGCATGTGCGGCAGCCGGGCGCCGTGGCGTCTCGCCGAGGAACCGATCCCGCCGGAGGAACCGATCCCGCCGGAGGGACTCATCCCGCCGGAGGGACTCATCCCGCCGGAGGGACTCATCCCGCCGGCGCCATCCACGTCGCTCGGCGCCCATCCCGCCGTGGGAACCCATCGCTGGGTTGAACGCCTCCCTCGCGGGACGCCTACCCGCCGTGGGTTGCATCCTGGCGCAGGACGCGCGCGGGCGGGGACACAGACCCACCGGGAGGACGCATATCGCCGGGTGAGAGGACTATCCGCCGGTCGGACGGGGTATTGCTCGCACCGGCCCGGACGGGGCCGCCGGTCCCCGGGCGAGGGTGTGCAACGGGGGCCGATCAGCGAGGATCTCCGAACCGACGAGGATCATCATGGTCGACGAGCTCGGAACCGTTGCGGGCCCGATCGCCCGCCCCGGCGTCCGGACTCCCGGCGAACCAGGTCACGGCTCCCGGTGGTCCGGCCCCGCAGTGGCGGCGCGCGGGCCCGAGGTAGGTGTCGTGTTCGCGGTGCTGGGCCCGCTTGAGGTCTGGCGCGGNCCGGGCGAGCGCGTCCGTATCGACCAGCGCAAGAAGCGCGCTCTGCTGCTCACGCTGCTGCTACACGCTGGACGGTGGACCTCGGTGGAGGAGATGCGCCTGGCGCTCTGGCAGGACGACGCGCCCAGGTCTGCCCTCGGCAACATCAAGACCTACCTCTCCGAGCTACGGCACACGCTGCCCCCGCCGATCGGGGACCCGGCCGTGCCGGCGTCGATCAGGGCGGTGGGCCCCCGGTCCGCGATCCTTCGTCGACCGGCCGGCCCGGGACGCATCGAAAGCCGTCCGGGGGAGTACCGCCTGCTCGTCGTCCCCGACGAGATCGACGTCGTCCGCTTCGAGCAGGCGGTCGAACATGGCCGGGTCGCGGCCCGCGCCGGCGCGCCCGCCCGAGCCGCCGAGTCGCTGGAGCAGGCGCTCGGCTGGTGGCGCGGAAACGCCTTTGACGAGTTGCCGGCCGAGGTCGGTGGGGCCGAGAGCCTCCGCCTTGAAGAGGCCCGGTGGTCGGCCCGCGAGGCGCTGATAGACGCGCGCCTTGCGCTCGGTGAGCACGATCAGGTTCTTCCGGCGTTGCGCGCGCTTGCCGTGGAGTACCCGACCCGCGAGCGTCTCTGGGCGCAGCTGCTCGTCGCCCTGGAGCGCAGCGGTCGCCGGGCCGAGGCGCTGCGTGAGTACCGCGGCCTGTACCGACGGATGGTCACTGAGCTCGGGATCGAACCCGGTGCTGAGCTACGCAGGATTCATCAGGAGGTTCTGGACCCGGCGCGCGGCTGGTNGCGGTCCTCCTCGGAGCCGATGGGCACGCCGCACCGCTGAACCTTCACTGAACCGCGCCTGGGAATCCCGTCAGGCATGGGACCGTCCATCCGGTCCGCTGATCCGAGTTGGCGCGTGCAGGAGCGGGGGCCGGCCCATCCGCCGGCAGGCGGGACTTCTTTCGGATGCCGACCGTCGCGCCGCGGGCTGTGCCTACAGTCCGTCACGCGGAGGAACGCGAACAGGGAGGGCACGCATGGCGGCGACCTTTCCCGGCGACCGGCGGCGACCGGTCTCTCTGCGGCGGCGGCGCTGGGCCGGGGACGCGACCGCGACCATGACGAGTTCGGCGGCAGCCTCCTCCTCACCATCCGTGAGGCTGCGGTGACCACGCCCATCACAGTGCGGCTGCCGGGCCCCGACACGCGGCTGGCGTCCTGTCGGCCGAGCTGCTGGTTTGTCGTTCTGGCGGATCGGGATCCGGTCGTGCTGCCCGCGGGGGTCCGGCGAGTGCTGCGATACCCCTCGGGGCGGCCGTGGGTCGTGGGCGACTGGCCGGACGAAGCGATGATCAGTGCGGAGACCAGTCGCGCCCGGATGGCCCTGGTCGGCCGAGTCGCGGCGAGTTCCAGCCAGCTCCTGCGCCTGCTGATCGCCGCGCGGGACGTGCACTCCCTCGACGTCGCGCACGCCGTGGCCGGGGACTACCACGTCATTGCCGAGATCAACGGGCAGCGCAGGCTGCAGGGGAGCCCAACCGGCACGCGTCGGATCTTCACCGCGATGTCCAGGGGTCAGCACGTCGCCGCCGACCGCGCCGACATCCTGGCCGAGCTGGCCGGCGGTGCACTGGACCGCACGGCGCTGGCCCTGTCGCTGCTGGATCCATGCCCGCCGTACCCGCTCGACGACCTTGTCCCCTGGGCGTCGGTCGAGACCGTGCCACCCGACCACTACCTGTTTCTCGATCGT
Organism: Frankia sp. AvcI1; assembly: GCF_001420875.1. Lineage (NCBI taxonomy): Bacteria > Bacillati > Actinomycetota > Actinomycetes > Frankiales > Frankiaceae > Frankia > Frankia sp. AvcI1. Next base: position 271,338 of record NZ_LJFZ01000001.1, read on the forward strand.
GACGGACGGGTCGAGCGGATGCGCTGGTGGCGGCAGCCGGCGCCGGTGCGCTCGCGCGCCGAGGGCGCGCCGATCCTACGAGCGGCCCTCGCCGAGGCGGTGTCCGTTCGGGTGGCTGCGGGGCGCGCCGTCAGCGCCGATCTGCCCGGCGGGCTGGCTTCGGCCGCTGTGTGCTGCCTGGCGGCCCGCGGCCCCGCCGACATCGTTGCGGTCACGGGGGTCGCCCGGGACTCCGATGGTCCCGATTCATGCTGGGCAGCCGACGCGGCGGTCTCGTTGCCCGGAGTTGTCCGGGAGATTCTGTCCGCAGGTGAGCTTCCGCCAGCCTTCGACGGCATCACCTCCGCCGACGAGGCGCTCGACCATCCCTTCGTCGGCCTCGTGGATCGGGCGACGCTGCGGGCGGGACTCGACCGCGTCGCACTCTACGGACCTCGGCTACACCTGACCGGCCTCGGAGGCGTGGAGGTGACACAGGGCGCACTGAACTACCTGCCTCGACTCGCCCGCCGGCGGCCCTGGACCGCGTTGCGGCACCTGAGCGGCCTGCACACCCAGGCAGGTTGGCCGTGGGCCGCGGGCCTGCGGATGATGCGCCGTCGGAGCTACCGCGACTGCATGGGCGACCTCGCCCGGGCGCTCGACCAGGCTCCGCTCGGGGGACGCCCCGCACGGCCGCGGCCACCCGACCCGACGGCGGCCCTGGACTGGACGCCGGCGCCGGTCGTCCCGGACTGGCTGACCCCTGCCGCCCTGAGGCTCATCGTCGAGGCCGTCGCCGACGCGGCTCACCGAGACGGTCCCCTCGCGCCGACGCGGGACGGCCACGCCGACCTGTTCGCGATTCGGACCACCGCGTCCGCCTTCCGGCTGTTCGACCAGATGGCCAGCCCGGTCGGCCCGCCGTTGAGCGCGCCGTTCCTCGACGACCGGGTAGTCCGCGCCGCGCTCGCCGTCCGGGCGGAGGAGCGCGCCTCCCCCTGGGAGGACGGGCCGCTGCTCAAGGAGGCGATGCAGCAGGTGGTACCGGCGAACTGCCTGCGTGGGGAAATCTCGGGTGGCGCCGATNCCGATGCCGAGCAGATCCGAGGGCTGCACGCCAATCGTGGCGCCCTGGTCGGGCTNTGCGACGACTCGCCGTTGGCCGACCTCGGACTCATCGAGCCGGAGATGCTCCGGGAGGCGTGCCGTGAGGGGGCCGCGGCGGACCGCCGGCCCCAGCCCCTCCGACCGACCTTCGCGGCCGACGCGTGGCTACGCACCCTCACCGGCCGTCGGGGCTGAGCGGCCGGTCGGGTCGCGGGCGTCCGGCGCCGNCACGGACGGGTCTGGCAGATCTGCCGAAGAGTGACGGACCAGCGGGAGTGGACATGGTGATGTTGCGATCCGATGTGGTGCGGGCGCCGACCGAGTACGGCGCCGTGCTGCTGCACACCGACGATGGGCGGTACTGGACGCTCAACCNCTCGGGTGACCTGGTTCTGCGCGTTCTGCTGGACGGGGGAGACGTCGCCGCAGCCGTGCGGGAGCTGTGCACGACCGTGGAGGTCGATCCGCAGGTCGCGCGCCACGATGTCGAGGGTCTGCTGGCCCAGCTCGCCGACGTCGGACTGATCGAGCCGGAGTCCGAGACACGGTGGTCGCCCGAGGTCGAGGCCGGATGGCCGCGGGACGGTGCGGGGCGGCCGGAGGCACGGCGGTGACGGCGCCGATGGTGGTCGACCGGTCGGGCGTCGTGCCGCGTGCCGGGCGTCGGCTGGAGGCGATGGCCGCCGTCGGGGCGGCACGGCTGCTGGCCACCCAGTCGCCGGCACGCATCCGGCGGGTGCTGGCCAGGCTCGGCGGCGGTGCTCGGCCGGCGGATTACGCCACCGCGCTCGCCGCGCGCCAGGCGGTGATGGCCGTGAGCCCCACCTGCCGAGAGGAGCGCGGTTGCGTTCCCCGCTCGATCGCCACCACCCTGCTGTGCCGGATGACAGGCAGCGTGCCGACCTGGTGCGTCGNGGTGCGGACCGTCGCGCCCTTCGCCGCGCATGCGTGGGTCGAGGCGGATGGNGCGATCGTCGGGGAGCCGGTGCCACCCGGGTACCTGCGGGCGCTTCTTGCCGTCGGGCCGGGGACGGAGCCGTGGTGAGGGGGCTGGCCGAGCTCTGGGCGTTGTTGCGGGGGCACGGACGGCCCGTGATGATCGCCACGGTCCTGACCGTGATCGGCACCGGCGTCGGGGTGCTCCAACCACTGCTCGTGATGAGGGTGATCGACACCGCGCAGGCCGGCGGTATCCCGTTGTGGCTGGTCGGGGCGCTTCTTGGCCTGTTCGTCTGCCAGGCGATCATCGATACCACCGGGCACTACCTGCTGGAACGTGCCGGTCAGGGGATCCTGCTCGGCCTGNGCCGACGGTTGATCGGCCATCTGCTTGCGTTGCGGGTGNAGGTCTTCGACACCCGCCGGATCGGGGACCTGATCTCGCGGGCGAACACGGACACCACCGTGGTACGCGAGGCGGTGGCCTACAGCTTCACCTCCCTCGTCACCAGCCTGATCGGGGTGGCCGGCGCCGTCGCCCTGATGGTGTGGCTCAATCCGTGGCTGTTCCTGCTCGTGGTCGCGGTGGTCGCGGTGGCCGGGGTTGTGGTCCTCAGCGCGCTGTCCCGCATCCGCGCGGTGTCCGAGCGCGGGCAGGCCAGCGTGGGAGGCATGACCGCGGATCTGGAACGGGCCCTGGTCGCGATCCGCACCGTACGGGCGAACCGGGCCGAGGCGCGCGAGGCCGAACGCATAGGCGATCACGCCGCCGCCGCCTACCAGGCAGGCATCCGCATGGCGAAGCTGGACTCGGTCATCGCGCCCGCCATGCAGTTGGCCGTGCAGGGCAGCGTCCTCGCCGTCCTGCTGGCCGGTGGGGTGCTGGTGGCTCGGGGTTCGGTCTCGCTCGGCAGCCTCGTCGCCTTTCTCCTCTACGCGACCTACCTGGTCATGCCCCTGTCTCAGCTCATCGAGTCCGCCGCCACGATCCAGCGCGGTCTGGGGGCGCTCACGCGGGTCAACGCCGTGTTCGCGCTGCCGCGAGAGGACGACGACACCGTGCTGCGCGGTCCGCTGCGCACGATCGCGACCGCCTGGCCCGCCGGGGTGACACGGCCCCCCGCCCGCCTGCTCGCGCGGGCGGCGCCGAGGCAGGGTCAGGTGGCGTGCTGCCCCTCACCGGAGCGGACGGGCGGAGGGGAACGGCCCGCGATGGTCGCGGCGCGGAAGACGGCGGGTGACGGCGACGGACCGGCGGCGATCGAGCTGCGCGAGGTGCGTTTTGCCTACACCACAACGCCGGTGCTGCGGGGAGTGTCCTTCCGGGTGCCCCGGCGGGGCCACGTCGCACTGGTCGGAGCCTCGGGGGCCGGCAAGTCGACCGTCCTCGAACTCGTGGAGCGGTTCTACGATCCGGACGAGGGACAGATCCTCTTCGCCGGTCGAGATGTCCGTTCCCTCTCCCGCAGCAGTGCCCGGACCTGGGTGAACCTGGTCGAACAGAACACACCGGTGCTGCACGGCACCCTGCGAGACAACATCGTTTACGCGATGCCGGAGGCGGGCGAGGAGGAGATTGCTCAGGTGGTGGCGACGGCAGGGCTGAAAGATCTCGTCAGTCGGCTGCCGGATGGGCTGCACACTCCCGTAGGCGATCACGGCGTGCTGCTCTCCGGCGGAGAGCGGCAGCGGGTGGCGATCGCCCGTGCGCTGCTGCCGAGCCCCGCCGTGCTGCTGCTGGACGAGCCGACCTCGCAGCTCGACGCCGTCAACGAGCGTGCTCTCACCCAGGCGATGCGCCGGATCGCCGCCGAGCGCGCTCTGCTCGTCATCGCGCACCGCATCTCCACGGTCCGGGCAGCTGACCGCATCATCGTGCTGGACGAGGGCCGCGTGATCGCGGAGGGCACCCACGACGAGCTGATGGCGACCAGCGCGTTCTACCGGGGACTCGCCACCGCCCCGCCGGCGCGGCCTGCGCAAGCGGCGGGGGAGCGGGCCACGCGCGACGAGGAGCGCCCGCCGGCAGGTCCGCTCGGACCGCCGCCGACGGGAGGAGGCGACAGCCACTCGGGGTCGCTCGGCCCGCTGGGGCGCCGTCGAGCCGGGCGTCGTGCTGCCGTGGGGTGAAGGACCCGAGTAGCCGTTCTCGCCTTCCCCCTGCTCCAACCGGCCCCTCCTCCCGGCGCCGTCAGCGCGTGACCGGAGGGGCCAGGGCGGACTTGCGGACCTTGCCCATGGGATTGCGCGGTAGCTCGGCGACGAAGTGGATCTCCCGAGGTCGCTTGTGGACGGATAGTTCCCGGGCCACGAAGTCGGTGAGGTCTCCGGCTGCCGACCCGGTGTTCCTGCCACCGCCGATCAGGTCGGGGGCGACGACGAAGGCGGTGATCCGTTGGCCGAGATCGTCGTCGGGAAGGCCGACGACGGCGGCCTCCCGCACCTGCGGATGCGCCAGGATCGCCGCCTCCACCTCACCCGCGCCTACTCGATATCCCCCGGACTTGATGAGGTCGGTCGACCGTCGGCCGACGATCCGGTGGTGCCCATCCGGCGCGATCACCGCGGCGTCACCGGTACGGAACCAGCCGTCGGCGGTGAAGGTGTCGGCGGTGACCTCCGGGCTGCCCAGGTAGCCCCCGTACAGGGTTGGCCCCTGGACCTGCAGCTCGCCGATGCTCTGCCCGTCGGACGGCAGCGGGGCGCCGGTCTCGTCGTCGACGAGCCTGGTGCGTATGTCCTTCAGCGGCGGCCCGACCCAGCCGGCGCGGCGCTCGCCGTCGACCCGGCTGCTCGTCGTGATCAGCGTCTCGGTCATCCCGTATCGCTCTATCGGCGGCAGGCCGGTGAGCGTAGCGAGCCGATGCAGGATCGGTGCCGGCAGGGGCGCGCTGCCGGAGACGAGCAGCCGAGCCGAGGCCAGAGCCCGGGCGCTGACCGGGTCGTCGCAGACCCGGGACCAGACGGTCGGCACGCCGAAGTACAGGCTGCCGCCGGCGGCCGCATAGGCAGTCGGCGTCGGCCGGACGGTGTGGACCAGGCGGCTGCCCACCCGCAGCGCGCCGAGAACACCCAGGACGAGGCCGTGCACGTGAAACAGCGGCAGCCCGTGCACGAGGGTGTCTTCCGGGGTCCAGGCCCATGCCTCGGCGAGGGCGTCGAGGTCGGCGGCGATCGCCGCGGCGGGCACCATGACGCCCTTGGGTGCTCCGGTCGTGCCGGAGGTGTACAGGATGAGCGCGGGCGGGCCGGCCGTCACCCCGACCGGTTCACCGACGCCCGCCGAAGTCGCGGTCGCGGTGTTGTCGGCGGACGGCAATGCCGTGCGGACGGTGGGATCGACGGGCACCGCCGGGATCGCAAGGTCCTCCCAGCCTGGGCTGCCGAGCAGCAGCTCGGCGCGCGAATCCCGCAGAAGGTGGCCGCGCTCCCGCGGCCCGGAATCCGGCGGCACCGGGACCACGGGCACCCCTGCCAGCAGGCATCCGACGATGGACACGACCGTGGCCATGGACGCCTCGGCGTGCACGGCGACGGTCCGGGCTCCCGCTACGCGACCGGCGACGGTCGCCGCGGCCTCCAACAGCTCGGTCCGGGAGAGAACCACATCTCCCACCTNCACGGCGGGAGCTTCGTGATCGACGTCCAGAGATGGGAACAACAGCGTCACGTCCGGATCCTCTCGCCGCGTGGGGAATCGCGGTCCNCATCCCAGGGGCTGGGGACATTCAGGGGCTGTGATGGCTCAGGGGCTCTGATGGCTGTGATGGCTCAGGGGCTGTCGAGATCTGTGGGACCGGAGGCGTGCTCCCGGAGGCTTACCGTGACGGCCCCTCACGACGGTACGGCTGTCGCGGTCGGGGAGCCCCCGGTTCGTCAGACCCGGCGGGTGGGCAGCAGCCGGTGCCGATCCGGCCCTACGCAGTCGGCTTCCTGGGCCGGTCGGCCAGAGGGCCTGTGGTCCGGCGCGGGACTACGCTGCCGTGCTGTGCCAGATCCAGCGTCATCGCCAGATCCTGCTGCTGTGCCGGATCCTGCTGCTGTGCCGGATCCTGCTGCTGTGCCGGATCCCGTTGTTGTGCCGGATCCGGCATCTGTACCGGGTCCACTGTCAGCATCCGAGCCCCCGTCCGATCCGACGGCCGCGGAGCCGCGTGCGTCAGCGTGGGTGACCGTCGTCGGTGTGGGCGCGGATGGCTGGACCGGCCTGTCCACAGCAGCTCGTGACGCCGTTCGCCGCGCCGACGTACTGCTGGGGGCACAGCGACAACTTGATCTCATTCCGGCAGGGGGCGAGGGGAGCCGACTCACCGCCCGCAGGGTCCCCTNGCCGTCGCCGCTGCTNCCGGCCCTCGCCGGCCTGCTCGCGGAGCACGGCATACCGGTGGCCGGGACGAACGGCGCCGACGCGGACGTGGAGTCCGGCGGCGTTCCCCCGGCCGTGCAGGGCTCGAATCCTCGCCGTGACGTCTGCGTCCTTGCCAGCGGCGATCCGATGTTCCACGGGATCGGCACGACGCTCGTTCGCCTGCTCGGGGCGGAGCGGGTACGGGTGTTCACCCATCCCTCGTCGGTGTCCCTGGCCTGCGCTCGGCTCGGTTGGGCCGTGGACGGGGTCGACGTCGTGAACGCGGTGGGCCGCCCNCTGGCTCAGGTGCACGCCGCACTAGCGCCGCATCGTCGGCTACTCGTTCTCAGCGCCGACGGGACCACACCCCTGGCGCTCGCTGATCTGCTTGTCGACCGCGGTTACGGTGCGAGTCCGATAACGGTGCTGGAGCGGCTCGGCGGGGTCGACGAGGCTCAGCAGCGGGCGGCCGCCCACGAATGGGCGGCCGCGTCTGCCCGCTGGCGCGACGCCGCCTCTTCCCATCAGCAGGGCAGCGTGGCGGAAGGCACGGGAGGGGTGGGCAGCAGGGAAAACGGCCTGCCGGGGTCGAGTGGTGCGCCGGCGGTGCGCGCCCTGCGCCCCCCGGCCGACCTCAATGTTGCCGCCGTCGAGCCGTGGCCCGGACCCGGGGTCGCCCACCGGCCGCGCATACCCGGGCTGCCTGACGATGCCTTCGAGCACGATGGTCAGATCACCAAGCGCGAGATCCGAGCGGTCACCCTGGCCGGGCTCGGCCCTGCTCCTGGCGAGTTGTTGTGGGACGTGGGGGCGGGCTCCGGCAGCATTGCCATCGAGTGGATGNGCGCCCATCCCACCTGTCGGGCGATCGCCGTCGAGTCCCGCGCCGACCGAGTGGAGCGTATCCGTCGTAACGCCATGAACCTCGGCGTACCAGGGCTGCGGGTCGTCGCGGGCCGCGCCCCGCAGGTCCTGGCGGGCCTGCCGGCACCAGATGCGATCTTCGTCGGTGGCGGCGCCACGGCCGTCGGGCTGCTCGAAGCCTGCTGGGCGGCGCTGCGAGGCCGCGGTCGGCTCATCGTCAACGCGGTGACCGTCGAGTCCGAGGCGGTGCTCGCGGCCTGGTACGCACGCCGGGGCGGGGACCTGATCCGCCTGGCGGTAAGCCGAGCGTCACCGGTCGGTGGCTTCACCGGGTGGCGCTCGGCCATGCCTGTCACTCAGTGGACGGTCTGGCCCGGTGACTCGGTCTGGCTCGGTGACGCGGTCCGGCCCGGCGACCATGTCGCCGAAGGTGACCGCTGATCAGCCGAGCAGATCCAGGACGCAGCGGTCGGCCGGCCCTCCTGGAATCGCGTGATCGGGTGCGGCCAGGTGCTGCCGCCAGTGGCGGTCGGCGCCCGCCGCATCGCCGATCTCGACGAGGTCGACAAGGGCGGCGTGGATCTGCCGGGTGGCACCGGCGCTCAGCCGGACGTCGGTCGCCCGGTCGTCCGCCGCCGTCGACGCGGGCGACGCGTCGGGCACCGCGCCGACGGTGGCATGCCCGTGCTGGGAGTTGGTCAGCTCGACGAGATGCTGCAACATGCCGGTCACCACCGACAGGGACTTGTTGCCGGTGAGCTCGACCACGGCCAGGTGAAAGGAGGCCTGCGCGGCCGCGAGTGCGGCGGGATCCTCGGCGACCTCGTCGGCCTCGGCGAGGATGGCGCGCAGAGCCGACACGTCTGCCGGACTGCNCCGCTCGGCGAGGAGCGCCGCGCATGGTGGCTCGATGACGGCGCTGGCCTGATGGACGTCGCCCAGGGTGGCGCCGCGATGTTCGAGGACGAGCCCGGCATAGCGGGCGGCGACCGCTGGACTCGGGAGGTGGACGCGCGCCCCGCCGTGGGCCCCGCGGCGCACCGAGATCAGCGCCTCCGCCTCGAGGACCCGAAAGGCCTCGCGCAGGGTAGGCCGGGAGACGCCGAACTGCGCCATCAGGGTGGGTTCGGGAGGAAGAGCGTCACCCTCGGTGAGTTCGCCACGGATGATCCTCCGCCGCAGTTGGCTGGCGACGAGCTCCGCCGTCTTGGGGACACGGACCCGTCGGCCCACCGGTGCCGCGCTCACCGGGAGAGAACCGGCGGGCGGAGGAACTCGTGCGATCGGATCGTGGTCGGCCGGGCGCGGGCCCGATGGCTCGGCCGCCGCCCGGCCGCCGGCCGGTGCGGATGGTGCCTGCGATGAGCCTGGGCGGGATGCCGCCGGGGCGGCTGGCCGGGCCATGAGCGGTCCTCCTGCAAAGGCGCGCGTCGGTCGCCGATCGGTGATCGTCGAGTATCAGTGGACTGTGCGAGCTGTTTATGTTAACAGACGCCTTTCGCCCGGATTGCGAGGCGATCGCCGGCGCGGCCGTGACGGTCGGCGGGGCGTGTCCCGTTTCGGTCTGGAGCCGGTTGTCCGGATACTCGAAGGTGATATCCCTCTCCCGCGGCAGTGAATACACCGAGCGCCCCGATGGGTCCGGCTGTGGTACGTGTGGTCCATGGGNATCGTCTCGCCGGGCTTTCACGGCCGCCGACGGTCTGGTCCTCCCCGTCTTCCACCAGGTCAGTACCTGGAAAAAGGGTTCCCGGTCCTCTCCGCGGGGCCGACCCCGCGGGTGACGCGCGACCAGTGGGAGTTCGTGATCACCAACGAGGCTGGGCGCCGGTATCGCTGGAGCTGGTCGGAGTTTCTGGCCCTGCCGAGTGAGACGCCGACCGTNGACATCCACTGTGTCACTCAGTGGTCCAAGCTGGACACGGTGTGGCAGGGCGTCTCGCTGGACGTGTTGCTCGCCGGTGTCGAGACCTCGGCGGACTTCGCTGTCGCCTACTCCTACGGTGGCTACACCACCAATCTGCCGCTCGACGACCTGCTGGACGGGCGGGCCTGGGTCGTCCATCGCTGTGACGGCGGCGACCTGGACCCCGAGCACGGCGGCCCGGCGCGCCTGCTCGTGCCTCACCTGTACTTCTGGAAATCCGCCAAGTGGGTCCGCGGCCTCCGCCTGCTGCCAGAGGACGAGCCGGGTTTCTGGGAGGCCNCCGGATATCACGAGCGCGGTGATCCCTGGCTCGAACAGAGGTACCGCGGCGACTGACGGCTGCGCGAGGATCGGCCCTCCCGGCACCGCTCGACCGGGATCGTCTGGGAGAGAACCAGAGTCGTTCCGGGGAGAACCGGAGCCGGGCAGGTCAGAAGGGTCAGAAGGGTCGGGATGCGGAGATGACAGTGCCGCCGCGGGAGTCGGCGGCCCGGTCGACGGCGGCCGGCCGGATACCCTGGCGCGTCGCCCGTCTGGCCGAGATACGCGACGAAACGCCGAGCGCGCGGACTCTCGTGCTCGAGGTGCCGCAGTGGCCGGGGCATCTCGCCGGTCAACGGGTTGATCTGCGCCTCACCGCCGAGGACGGCTACACCGCGCGCCGCAGCTACTCGCTGGCGGCTCCCACCGACGGTTCGCGCGTGGTCCTCACGGTGCAGCGGGTCGCGGATGGCGAGGTCTCGCCATACCTCACTCAGGTCTTCGCCGTCGGTGACCCGGTGGAGATCCGCGGCCCGGTCGGCGGCTGGTTCGTCTGGCGTCCGCAGGACCGAGATCCGGTGCTCCTCGTCGCCGGCGGCTCGGGCATCGTTCCTCTGATGGCCATGGTGCGGGCTCGGGCCGTCGCAGCGAGCCGGGCACCGTTCCGGCTGGCGTACTCGGTCCGCACACCGGGCGACGCCTACTACACCGAGGAGCTGCGCCACCGCGCTCGAGCCGACCCGGGCTTCGACCTCACGCGGGTCTACACGAGGGCGACGCCGCCGGGCTGGCCCAGCCCGCCGCATCGCCTCGGTCTCGCCGAGCTGTCCGCGGTCGCGTGGCCCGCCGCGTTCGCGCCGACGTGCTACGTCTGCGGGCCGAACGGCTTCGTCGAGTCCGTCGCGGACACGCTCGTCGCGCTCGGCCATGACCCCGGNCGGCTCAGGACCGAACGTTTCGGGCCGAGCGGGCGCTGAGACANCCGTCAACAGACACGGGTGCGGTGCGGGTGTGTCCGCGCGCAGCACATTCATGACCCTGCGCGCCGGTATTCGAGAAAGCTGTCGGATATCTGCCTGATTGTGGGGTCGTTCTTGCTTTCGGTGCGCAAAGCCGTCGTATGGTCTACCGGCATCCACTTGGCCTCGTCGGGGATGGCCGGTTGGCGGCGTCGGCAGCTCCGGCCTGCGCCAGTGCCCCCGCCGGGCGGATGCGTGGGCACCGGGGCAGATCGGGGGAGCGGTGACATGAGCGGCAGGGCCAGGTGCGGTGGCGGGACACCGGATGAGTAGCGGCGACGATCTTACCGGGTCGTCGGTGGGGTCCGGATCACCTGAGGGGTCCGGGTCGGCTGACGGCGAGNGGCCGGATGGGAGTCGACCGCTCGGCGCCGCAGGTCTCCCGCCGACGACTGTTCGCCTGGTCGGCTTCGAGCGCGGCGGGCATTGTGCTGCTTACCGCGGCCGAGCCGGCGCAGGCGATCGGGGAGGCATCCCGGGCGGGCCACAATGCCGTCCGCTCCGCAGGCCAGCAGACCGCCGCCCGCTCCGGCGCCGCACGCGGATCGGGGGTGGCTGCGAGCACGGGGGTCACCACGACGACGGTGGCGGCTCCCAAGGCACCCGCCTACCGCATCCACGACCTGCGGCCCGATGCGCCGAGGGACTCGGTCGCGTTGACGATCGACGATGGTCCGCATCCGGTGTGGACTCCTCGGATCCTCGATGTCCTGCGCGTCAACCGGGTCTCGGCCACCTTCTCGGTGGTGGGCGCGCAGGCGGTGGCAAACCCGGAGCTGGTGCGTCGCATCGTTGCGGAAGGCCATTCGCTGTGTAACCACACGATGACCCATCCGCAGCCGTTCGGTGCCCGTACACCGGAGCAGATCCGTGCCGAGATGACCCGTGCCCAGTCGGCGGTAGTGGACGCGGGTGCCGAGCCACCGCGACTGTTCCGCGCGCCGGGTGGAGACTGGTCTCCGGCCGTCCTTGCGGCTGCGGCCGGTCTGGGCATGACCTCCCTGGGCTGGGATGTGGATCCCCGGGACTGGGCGCGTCCGGGAACCGCGTCCATCCGGCAGTCCCTGGGCGGCGCCCGTCCCGGCGACATCCTGCTCTGCCATGACGGCGGCGGAAACCGGGCGCAGACCGTGGCGGCCCTGCAACGGGTCCTGCCCCTGCTGCGGGCGAGGGGGCTCTCCTTCGTCCCGCTCTGACCGGTCGTCGGCCGTCCCCCGCCCGGTCGGCTAGTGCTCCGCAGGGCCCTGACCAGGTGGTTCGCTGACCATCTCGCGGGGCACCCTCCCTGCTGTAGGCCGAGGAGAGGGAGCAACCGATGGCTGACGTCGTCAACGCGGACGCCCGCGGACTGGGCGCCTGGCACATCCCCCGTAGCCGTGGCGCTGTCTCTGGCCTGCTGCTGATGCTCCTGGGTATCTGGGGGGCGCTCATTCCCTTTGTCGGCCCCTACTTCGATTTCGCGTTCACCCCGGACGACCCCTGGACCTGGACCTCCGCGCGGTTCTGNCTCGAGGTCCTGCCGGGCATCGCGGCATTCGTCGGTGGTCTGCTGCTGCTGGCGAGTACCAACAGGGGAACCGCTGCGCTGGGGGCCTGGTTGGNGATCGCCGCCGGGGCCTGGTTCATCATCGGTCCCACCCTCGCCGGACCGTGGCATCTCGGTTCGATCGGGGCGCCTCTCGGCGGGTCCGCGCGTCAGGCCGTCGAGTGGATCAGCTTCTTCTACGGTCTGGGCGCCGTGGTCCTCTTCCTGGGCTCGACGGCATGGGGCAGGTTGAGTGTCCGCGGAGTTCGTGATGTCGCCGCGGCCCGCCGGCGCCGCGAGCGCGCCACCCTGCGCTCGCGTGGCGCCCGTGAGGAGACGCTGGCGCCACCCGTGTCCGAGCCGCAGGTGTACCCGAGTGACCGTCCGTCAGCTCCCGCGACCGGGGAGGGCACACCGGCCGGAGTCGACTCGGCGGGGTCGGCCCAGCCTGCGGACGGACGCACTGCCCTGGGACGCCATCGACGTCGCAGCCACAGCTGAGGCGAGCGGAACGCGGCGGCGCTTGCGCCGCCGCGTGAGGGTCGTCCGGCGCCACGTCGGCGCGCGTGCTGGTATGCATGTCAGGGTGACCTCTGACGGCAAGGTGACTCCCGAGGACATGGTCGACCTGCGAACCAGGGTGACGGCGGCCGTGGCCGGCTTCCCTCGGCAGGAACTGCCTGCCGAGGGGCGTCGTCTCGCCGCCGTGGCGGTGGCTCTCGGTGAGGACGCGCAGGGCCGGCCCAGTTTTCTGCTCACCCGCCGGGCCGCCCGTTTGCGGACGCACGCGGGGCAGTGGGCGTTGCCGGGCGGTCGGGCGGAGCCTGGCGAGGACGCCGCGACCGCCGCGCGCCGCGAGCTTGCCGAGGAGGTCGGAATCGAGCTGTCGGCGGAGGAGGTCCTCGGCAGCCTCGACGACTACGCGACCCGATCCGGTTTCGTGATGACCCCGGTGGTGCTCTGGGCGGGTTCGAGGCTGCAGAGCACCAGTCCGGAGGCTCGAGAGGTCGCCTCGGTCCACGTCGTACCGCTCGACGAGCTGGGCGCGCCGCCACGCTTTCTCGCCATTCCCGAGTCCGACCGGCCCGTCATCCAGCTTCCGTTGCTCGGCAGCCTCATCCACGCCCCGACGGGCGCCATCCTCCACCAGTTCGCCGAGCTCGTGCTGCACGGCCGGCACACCCGCGTCGCCGAGTTCGAACAGCCCGTCTTCGCCTGGCGATGACCTTCCGGTGAGCCTCCGGTCCGGACGACGCACATCGGCGGGAGGGTCGACTCGGTCATCGGTCCGGCAGGCCGTTCACGGCCCTGCGGGCGGGTCGGAATCGAAGTCGCTGACCGGGCCGGCACTGCGCGGCCAAGGGAAGATCCTCGACCGCGACGACGCCCAGGACGGGATAGCCGCCCGTGACGGGATGATCGGCGAGAAAGATCACCGGTTGGCCGCTCGGGGGGATCTGGATGNCGCCGGCGACGACCGCCTCGGAGGGCAGCTCGGCGGTGATGTGCCGACGCATCGCGGGACCGCGTAGTCGGACACCGACGCGATCACTGTCGGTCGTGACCTCGTAGGTCTTCGCCCACAACGCCAGAATCGCGTCCGTGGCAAACCAGTCTGCACGCGGACCGGCCAGCACATGAAGCTCGGGCTCGTCGGCATAGCGGGCATGGGGCGCGAGATCGACCGTCGGTGGATCGGACCTCTCCCGGCCGAGTGCAAGGCGTGCACCGGCCACCAGCGGTTCGGGTCCGATGCCGGCGAGGGTGTCTCGGGACCTGGAGCCCAGCACGGCCGGTACGTCCNCCCCNCCGCGGATTCCCAGATACGTACGCACGCCCCGGGTGGGGGCGCCGACCCGAAGCAGCGCGCCCGCCTGCACGTCAACCGGCGCGTACATCCCGATCTCACGGCCCGAGAGCTCGAGCGGGCAGGGCGCGCCGGTGAGGGCGATCAGTCCGGGGTGGGTGAATCGGACGATCAGGCCGCCATAGGTGATTTCGATGGCTGCCGCGCTGGTCAGGTTGCCCACCAGCCGGTTCGCCAGGAGCAGGCTGGGACGATCGACGGCGCCGGATCGGGTGATTCCCAGGTGCGNGAGTCCGGGGCGGCCAAGATCCTGCACGGTGGCAAGCGGGCCCGAGGCCACAATCGCGATCTCGCNGGACGGTTCCGCTGGTCCCGTCACGCCCACACCGCCCGGGCGGCGCCCACCGCGACGAAGCGCACCAGAGTGCCTGGCGCGAGCAGCGCGGGCGGATCGTGCGTGAGGTCGAAGACGGCCAGATCGGTCTGGCCGATCAGATGCCATCCACCGGGCGAGGCACGGGGGTACACGCCGGAGAACTCGTCGGCGATCGCCACGGCACCTGCCGGCACCCGCGTGCGCGGGCTGTCCCGGCGGGGTACCCGCAGGGCAGGATCCAGACCGGCGATGTACGCGAAACCCGGCGCGAAACCGCAGAACGCCACCCTGTGCCGCCCGCGCAGGTGCCGTTCGACGATCTGCGCCGGTGTCAGCCCTGTGAGCCGCGCGACGTCGACCAGGTCGGGACCGTCGTAACGCACGGGAATGGTCACGGTTGCCGGTGAGTCCTTCGCCTTCGTGCCGATCGGATCGGCACCGGCGGGGCAGCGAGGGTCGCTACCGGGTACCACCGCGTGTGAAGCGGCGGCCGTGTGACCGGGTGTGTCGGGACCGGGCGTGTCGGAACGGGGTGTGTCGGAACGGGGCGTGTCGAGACCGGGCGCACCGTCGGACTGCTGCTCCCGGTCGAGCGGCGCGGCTGACATCCCGTGCAGNAGGGCCCGGAGTCGGGCTGGTCCGGTGGCCGCCGGGTCGAAGGCGATGAGGACGGTACGCGCTGCCGGCACCATGTCGATGNCCCCCGGCGGGGGATCCCGCCGTAGCCGTCCGTAGAGGGCCTCGGCCTCCCGCAGGTTCGCAACCTCGACGAGCAGTGCTTCGTCCCCGCAGGGCAGGATGCGCATCACGGTCCCTTCAGCAGAACGGCGACAGCGCGACACCGGCGTGGCGCAGAGCATCGCGCAGCCGCCTGACCACCTCCACGGCGCCCGGGGTGTCGCCGTGGACGCAGAGGGATCGGGCGAGTATCCGTACCGGTGTGCCCTGTTCGCTGAGCACAGTTCCCTCGGTGGCCATCCGTACGCCTCGCGCCACCACGGCGTCCGGATCGTGCAGCACGGCGCCAGGGCTACGGCGGGAGACGAGCGTGCCCGCCGGGGTGTAGGCGCGATCGGCAAACGCCTCGCCGACTGTCACCAGGCCGGCAGCGGCGGCCTGCCGCAACCAGACCGAGCCGGGTAGGCCGAGTACCGGCAGCGCCGTGTCATACCCGCGGACCGCGTCGACCACCGCCTGCGCCTGGTCCTCGTCGGCGACGATCGTGTTGTAGAGCGCCCCGTGCGGCTTGACGTAGCGCACTCGATCACCGGCGGCCCGGGCGAAGGCGTCGAGCGCGCCGAGCTGGTAGGTGACATCGTCACGGAGGTCGGCCGGATCCATGTCGATGCGTCGCCGGCCGAATCCGGCGAGGTCGCGATAGCCGACCTGAGCACCGATACGTACCCCCAGCCGGACAGCATGATCGCAGGTGCGTCGCATGGTCGCCGGATCCCCGGCGTGGAAGCCGCATGCCACGTTGGCGCTTGTCACCAGGCCCAGCAGCGCCTCGTCGTCGGTGAGGCGCCAGATCCCGAAGCCCTCACCGAGGTCGGCGTTGAGGTCCAGGACGCGCCCCTCGGAACCAGGTGCTGGCCGGCCGCCGGACGGCATCTCGGTGGCCGGCGCCGTCGCGGCGCCCGCCACACCGACGGCGAGCGGCGTCCGGTCCCGTGGGCCTTCCTCGCGTTGGTGGACAGCTCCTACGTCGGCCATGCCCTCGATTGTTCACCATGCCGGCCTGTGGTCCCGCGCTGATCAGCGGTCCTGGACGGAAGCTCGGATCCGGTGGCCGGCCCCCGCAGCAGAGGCTCGGAACAACCGGAGGACAGCGGGACACCGCCCCGATGCGGCGTACGGACAAAGGACGGCTTCCTTTGTCCGCCCTTGAATCTCGCGGCGCTCGGNGGAAGAAGACGGGAGATTCGTTGCACCGCGCGAGCCGTCNGATCGGTAGCAGCCGAGGGGATATCTGGATCTCCCCTTTTCTCTTTGTTGCAGGTCAGCCATCACAGTCACGATNCCTCGTCCTGCCTCTCGCGCGGGAGTCGGGTCCGATCGAATCATGGTGGTGGTCAGTACCGCCATGATCTGGCGCTCTTCTTGGAAAGTTTGACGACCGGAACGCCAAATTGCTGACACGCGATCGACGCGGGTATGTACGTGAATTACAGTCGGCCACATGACGTTGATCGCCGACTCGTTTGTATCGCCGCTCGGCCTCGTCGCCGGGATGGCTGCCGTCCACACCTCTGTCGACGGCGTTCTGGACGCGCCGATGTGGCCGTTGTCTGACGCGGAGCTGGCGCTTGCCGTGGATGAGAGCGCCGCCGCGCTCTCCCGGTTGGCCGCCCTGCGCCTCCAGCTCGTCCGGGAGGTACAGGGACGGGGCATGGCTCTGCGGGTCGGAGCGGAGAGCACACAGGAGTGGCTGCGGGAGCGGTTGCGGGTCCGTCCGATCGACGCGCGCCACCTGCTCGAACTCGCTGCCGCCCTGGACGGTCCGTTGACAGCGACGGGCTCTGCGTTGGCAGAGGGCAGAATCACCGTCGAGCAGGCCCTGGTGATATTCCGAGTGACGCGCTCGATGCCGGCTCTGACGACCGCCGACGTCGTCGCGGATGCGGAGTCCTGCCTGATCGAACAGGCGGCGATGTTCGATCCCGCCGAGCTGACCAGAATCGGTCAGCGCATTCACCAGCGGGTCTCACAGTCCCCCGCCGGATCGAAGGAGGCCGATCCACCTGGGGCGGATCCACCTGGGGCTGATCCCCCCAAGGTCGATCCTCCCGAGGCGGAGGGTCCCACGTCCACGACCGGCCGCGGCTCTGATGGGGCTGCCTCGGGTGCCTCTTCCCCGCCCGCCGGAAGCCACGGCAACGCGCCCGAGGCCGATGACGCCCGAGAGGACGGTGACGCCCGGAAGAACGGTGANGCCTCCGAGACCGACGGTTGTGCCGATGGCGACGTGGTGAACGGCGACGTGGTGAACGAGGACGTGATGGTGGGCCCGGCCCATCGGAGTGCCTCGGACGGCGTGGCCGAAGACGGCGTGTCGCCGGTCCGGGACAGTGACCACGGTCGGTCCGCGACCGGCATCACGACAACGGCCCCGCCGGAGCACACACGCGCCCGCCGCGGCTTGTGGCTGACGGATCTACCCGAGGGCATGACCCGGCTCGACGGCGAGCTCGACGCCCAGTCCGNCGCCACGCTCCGTTCGGCGTTGGAGCAGCTCACTGGAGCGGACACGGCCGCGGACGACCGCGCTGCCGCACCTCGACGGGTCGATGCCCTGCTTGAGATCGTCCGGCGTGCGCAGATGACCGCGATGTTGACAGTGACCGGAGGGGCGACCGTCGACCTGGCCGATGCCGTCTCGTGGGCCGTTCTGAGGGCGGGCGGGAACCTGCCGTCGGACTCGGGAACCGACGGTCATCCGATACCGGTCGTGCCGCCGAAGCTGGCCATGGTGTTTCGGAGCGGGCAGGTCGGGCCGCAGCTGACCGCCGTCCACCCCGATGTCGAGAAGTGGCGCCGCAGCGCCCGTCGGCAGCTTCGCCGTGCAACGGGCACAGGTGACAGACTGTGTGCCGCGCCGGGATGCGACGGCTCGGCCAGATGGTGCGACGGGCATCTGCTGCGGGCCTGACGCCACGTCCGAGCATCGTGGACTACCCCGACAGCTGGCCCAGGTACTCGTCTGAAGGGCCCGCCGGNGCGACCGGGAGGGTGACACCGGAAATTGGTTGGCCGACCTTGGCGGAGTCCCGGTACACGGCCAATGCCTTCAGCCCCCTGCGCCATCCGGCGTACAACAGGGCAGCGACGTCGTCGACCGTGGCCGACGCCTGGAGGTTGACCGTCTTCGAGATACCCCCGGACAGGAACGGCTGTACGGCGGCCATCATCCGGACGTGGNCCATCGGATCGATGGCACGTGGACCGAGGGCGCAGTCGAAGACCGCCTGATGTTCCGGGCGCAGCCCGGGCGCATCCACGGCATGACCGTGCGCCGCGATGAAGCTCACGATACGGGCCACTGCGGCCCGCGGATACCCAAGGGCGTGCAGTGCCGTCGGCACCGTCGTGTTCACGAGCCGCATCGCCGAGCCCGTTGCGCTTTTCCTGACCTTGACGAGCGCGAGATCGGGTTCGATGCCCATGGTGGCGCAGTCCATCGCGAGGCCGGTCGTGCCGGTGGGTGCGATCAGCGTCAGATGGGCGTTGCGCCAGCCGTGTCGCTCGCCGAGCAGTAGGGCTCGTTCCCACTCCAGACCCGCCCGGGGGAGGACCTGTTCGTGGATGCTCTTCTCCATCGATCGCCGGGCCGCCGGCGGGTGACGGATAGCGGCGTGCGCGGCGGAATGGCGGGCTACCACCCGGCGGTGGGCGGCAGCGTTCGCGGTGAAACCGGGATAGGGCCCGAGTACCGCGGCGATCTCCGCTGAGCGTCGGTACGCCGTCGCNGACATCAGCGAGGTGATCGCGGCGGCGGTGGCCCGACCCTCCTCGCTGTCGTACGCCTGACCGGTGGCCATGAGCAGCGCACCGAGGTTCGCGTGGCCGACACCGAGCTGACGAAAGGAACGGGTGGCATCTCCGATCTGCCGGGACGGCACCTCGGCGAAGCACAGCGAGATGTCCATGGCGAGCACCACCAGTTCGACGGCGGCGGCAAAACTCGTCGCGTCGAAGCGGCGATCCCTGCCCAGGAACCGCAGTAGGTTCAGCGATCCCAGGGTGCACGAGGAATTGTCCAGATGCATGTACTCGCTGCAGGAGTTGCTGGCACTGATCCGGCCACTCGCGGGACAGGTGTGCCAGCTGTTGATCGTGTCGTCGAAGTGNAGCCCCGGATCGGCGCACTCCCAGGCGGCCTGCGCAATCATGCGGAAGATCTTGNGGGCGGGGACGGTTCTGACGGTCTGGCCGTCGCCTCGGGCGCGCAGCTCGATGCTCTGGTCCGCTGCAACGGCGCGCATGAAGGCGTCGCTGACCCGCACCGCGTTGTTGGCGTTCTGGAACTGGACGGAATCGATGTCCCGGCCGCCGACGTCCATGTCGAATCCGGCGTCGTGCAGGGCGCGGATCTTCCGCTCCTCGCGTGCCTTGCACTCGATGAAGTCGGCGATGTCGGGATGATCCACGTCGAGAATGACGATCTTCGTGGCTGGCCGAGGGGCTCCGCCCGTGCGGATGCTCCCCGCCGATGCATCAGCCCCGCGCATGATGCTCACCGGACCCGGCGCGGGCCGCCCCGAGGGCAGCAGTTCGGCCGTGGAGCGCATCCGGGAGAGGTTCNCCCCCGAGCCGGCACCGCCCCGGAAGAGCAACGCCTCGTCGCGGTACCAGTCCAGGACGGAGTCAAGACTGTCGTCGGCGGCGAGGATGAAGCACGAGGCGACCTGCTGGGGCAGGTCGGTGCCCACGTTGAACCACACCGGGCTGTTGAAGCTGAATGCCTGGTGGAGCAGCAGCCAGATCAGCTCGTGTTCGAAAATCTCCGCGTCGTCGTNGGACNCGAAGTATCCGTGCTCACGGCCGGCGTGCACGTAGGGGCGTACCACCCTCTCGATGAGCTGCCGTAGGGACCACTCTCGTTCCCTGTGGCCGAGTGCGCCGTGGAAGTACCTGCTGGCAACGATGGTCGCCGCCGCGGACGACCAGAACGAGGGAAACTCANCCCCGCGCTGCCGGAAGTTGGCCGAACCGTCTCGCCAGTTGGTCGTGACGACGTCCCGCCGATCCCACCGGACCTCGTCGAAGGGATGAACGCCGGGTTTCGTGTGGATGCGGTTGATGCGCAACCCGGCTGCGGCGTGCGGCTTCCTGTCGACCGGCGACCCGGGGTCACCGGCACCGTGCTTTTCGGGGTCAGCGACCAGATCGAGGGTCGGGCGGGGCTGTGGATCGGCGTGGAGTCCGGCCGGCGTGTCGAGCATGGTGCTCCTCGCGTCTGATGGGCACGCTGGTGCGAGTCGGTTCGTCTCACCNGCGAGCCGCGCCTGTGGACGGCGGNCTCGACGACGCCAGGCAACGGGGCGATGGTCACATACACCGCAGCGGGTCGAGCAGGGGCCCGCGAATGAATGTGACCCGCGACACAAAACTCGGTGTCCGGTTCCTGGCTCGGCATCGCCTTCCGCCAGGCCGCGGGGATAATCGCACCATGGAGGACGCGCCGACGTCGGTGGGAACTTGGTCCGGATCGGGGAGCCCGTCGCGGTCGTCCGAGCGCACCGAGCCCACGGGTACAGCCGAATCCTGCTCGCTGGGCGAGGCCGGGAGGTGGAGCCGGTTGCGGTCGCCGGCCGGCCGGGACGGGCGCCGAGCGACGGCCGCGGTGCCGATCGATCCGTTCCGGCACTCCCGAGGGCCTGCGGACGCTCCCATCGTGGTCGTGGAGTACGCCGACTTCCAGTGTCCCTACTGCGCTCGGGCGGCGCCCGTCCTGCACGAGTTCGCCGAGACCTCGGAAGGCCAGGTTCGGCTCGTCTTTCGACACTTCCCCGTCTTCGACATCCATCCCTACGCCCTCACCGCGGCGCTTGCCGCGGAGGCCGCCGGCCTGCAGCATCGGTTCTGGGAGATGCACGACCTGCTCTTCGCCCGCCAGGATCGACTGGCCGACAAGTTTCTGCACAGCTACGCTGTGTCACTTGGCATTGACGCCGACCGGGTCGTCGGGGATNCCGCGCAGCCCTACGGGGATGCCGTGGAGGCCGACTACGCACGCGGGATCGAGCAGGGCGTGCGTGGCACGCCGACGATCTTCATCAACGGCGAGCCCTATCGGGGGCGCACGGAGATCGCCCCGCTGCGCAAGGCGGCGAGTCTCTCACTTCGCCGGCACCGGCGCGCGCCATGGTCGCGGGGGTAGACGGGGCACGGGTTCGTCGGTCATCGGTGAGCACAGCGGCATCCGCTCGCCGAGCACCCGAAGGATGACGGTTCCGGCGAGGGCGGCCACGAGTGAACCGGCGAGAATTCCGATCTTGGCTTGTTCCTGCAGGGCCTCGTCGGTGAAGGCCAGTTCCGTGATGAACAGCGAGATGGTGAAGCCGATGCCTGCCAGAGTGGCCGCGCCGAGCAGGTGCCCGTATCGCACTCGACCGGGCAGCTGACCAAGACCGGTCCGGATCGCCGCCACGCCCGCCACCGAGATCCCGCAGGCATTGCCGGCGATCAGAGCGGCCGCCACCCCCAGCGTCACCGATGATGTCGCGGCCGTCCGCAGGGCCGAGCCGTCCAGGTGAACGCCCGCATTCGCCAGTCCGAACACGGGAACGACGACAAACGCGCTGATGGGGTGGAGCACGCGCTGCAGGCGGTCGTTGGCCGGCACCGTCGCCTTCGCCGCCGCCACCGCGAGGCCGACTCGGGTGGCGTTGGAGTCCTCCTGCAGTGCCCGGACGTAGACGGGTACCTCCTCGACCTGGTCGGGGCGGGGCGGGACGGCGGGAACGAGAAGGCCCACGAGAACGCCCGCCAGCGTCGCGTGCACGCCGGAGACGTGGATCGCACCCCAGAGCACCAGCGAGGCGAGGATGTACGGGGGAAGCTGCCAGACTCGCAGCCAGCGCAACCCGAGGATCGCCAGCACCGTCGCTCCCGCGACGGCAAGACCGACAGGGTTCAGGTGATCCGTGTAGAAGATTCCTACCACGGTGATCGCGCCGATGTCGTCGACGATCGCGAGGGTGAGCAGGAACAGTCGAAGCCGATCCGGACAACGGGGGCCGAACAGGGCGAGGATTCCGATCACGAACGCCGTGTCGGTGGACATCGGGATGCCCCACCCGTTCGATTCCGGCCCCGATCGGTTGACGACGAAGTAGATCGCTGCCGGTAGGATCAGCCCACCGATCGCGCCGAGAGCGGGCACGGCGATCGTGCGCCGGTCGCGCAGCTCGCCCGTCGTGAACTCGCGGCTGATCTCCAGGCCCACGACGGCGAAGAAGATCGCCATGGCGCCGTCGTTCACCCAGTGATGCAGCGTCATGTCGAATCCGGCGCTCCCGAGGCGAAGCTCCGCCGTGGTGCTCCAGANCCTGTCGTAGCTGCCCGACCATGGCGAGTTTGCCCAGAGGAGGGCGGCGACCGCGGCGAGGAGGAGGAGCACGGCGCCGCCGGCTTCGGTCGCGAGGAACTCCCGCACCGACGGGGCGACCTGCGGTAGCCGCACCCGAAGCCCTGGGCCTGGCCGCGGCGGCGCGGTCACCGTGCGCATCCCCTGTCCGGCCGACCGCTCCGCGAGCGTTGTCGATCTTCGGTTGGAGCCCGCACGTCGTCGTGGCCGCCCGAGCGATGATCAGGGCATGGATGCCCGCTGCCGCCCGCCTGTGCGTTGACCGTCGCGCGCCCCATTCCGGTGAGCCTGCCAGCTTGCCGCTGGGTAGACCAGGTGGTCGGCCGAGTGGGTGAAATGCCTCTCTTCCGGTACCCCGGGGCCGCCCCGCCCGTCGAAGCAGGTGACGTCGTCGGGATCAGAGCCCGGTGCGTGCGCCGATACGTTCGCGTTCCCGATACCGGCTCGCGCGGTAGACCCCGAGGATGCGGTGGTCCGCGTAGAACGACAGTTCCTCGAACGCGCTGGCGACGGTGGAGTCCTCGGGACTGCCTTCGATGTCGGCGAGGAACTGGGTGGCCACAAACTCACCACCCACCATGTAGCTTTCCAGCTTCGTCATGTTGACGCCGTTCGTGGCGAACCCACCGAGTGCCTTGTACAGGGCGGCCGNCCGATTGTGGACCTTGAAGACGAACGTGGTCACAATCGGCCCGATCCCGGCTGCGGCGCGCAGGTTCTCGCTGGAGAGGATGAGGAAGCGCGTCGTGTTGTGCTCCTCGTCCTCAAGATCCGCACGGAGGATCTGCAGCCCGTACGCCTCGGCTGCCAGCCGGGAGGCGATCGCCGCCCGGGAGGGATCGCCCGCTTCGCTGATCTCCCGCGCGGAGCCCGCGGTGTCGGCGGCGGCGACGGCGACAAGTCCCAGCTCGCGCAGCGCCACGCGACACTGGGCGAGTGCCTGCGGATGGCTGTGCACCGTCTTCACGTCGTCGAGGGACGCGCCGGGTATCCCGAGCAGCTGGTGGCGGACGGGAAGAAAGTACTCGCCGATGATGTGCACCGCCGGCCTGGGCAGCAGGTGATGGATGTCGGCGACTCGACCCGCGGTGGAGTTCTCGACCGGAATCATCGCAAGGTCCACCGCACCGTCCTCCAGCGCGCCGAAGCACTCGTCGAAGGTCTGGTACGGGACCGCGTCGTAGTCGGGATAGACATCCCGGCAGGCGATGTGCGAGTTGGCTCCCCGCTCGCCCTGGAACGCGATCCTCTGTCGTGCGGTCATGCGTAGACCGTACCGGTCGGTCAGGTCGGGACGGCGAGCGCGCGCAGGAGCGTGNGTGACTCCGTCTCGGGCGGTAGCAGGCGGATCCCCGCGTGGAGCAGCACCACGCCGCGACGCCCGACGAGGACCGGATCGAGCAGGATCTCGCCGATGGCGGGAAGCTCCTCCGCGAGCCGGGCCACCCGGTGCAGGAGATCTGCCAGCGCATCGGTATCGGCGGCGGGCGCGCCGGACCCCCCGACCAGCAGCACGCTGCCCCGGATCTCATGGATCAGGTCCTCGGCGTCCCGGTCCGTCAGGGGCAGGGTGCGAGCCAGTGGATCGACGAGCAGGTCCGCGACGGCGCCGCCCAGCCGGAGTGAGAGCAGCGGGCCGACAGTCGGGTCCTGACGCAACCGGACGACGGTGGACACCCCGGCCGGCGCCATCGGCTGCACGAGCATGTCGCCGGGGCCGACCGCGGCGCGCACGGCCCGCCAGGCACCCCCGAGTTCATCCGGATCACCCAGTCCGAGTTGGACTGCTCCGACGTCGAGCCTGCTACGGAAGCGCTCGTCGGAGATCTTGAGGGCCACCGGCCAGCCGAGTGCCTCGGCCGCCGCCCGCGCCTGCGCCTCGTCGGCGACGCGAATACTGGGCCATGCTCGCAGCCCGACCCCGGCCAGCAGGGTGGCCACGGCCGGTTCCGGCAGCCAGGTGCCGTTCTTCGGATGGNGTTCGACTTCCGCGCGGGCGCCGTCCAGGTCGATGCGGTCCAGTGCGGGCACCCGGCCGTGATCCCGCGCGCGCCAGGCAGCGTGGTCGGCGGCGCGTGAGAGCGCCAGTGCGGCCGATTCCGGTGAGGAGTAGGACGGCACCGATCCTCGGCCGGCGGAGCCGCTCGGGTCCGCTACCGCGAGCGCGGCGGGGATGCCGTCCTGACCGAGATAGGAGGCAAGCACCGGCAGACCGCTGTCGGCCGCAACCTCCCGCACCGCGGCTCCGAGCCGGTCGACCTGGGCGTGTGGAGTCACCAGCGCGATGATCGCGTCGACGTCGCCCGAGGCCGCGACCAGCCGCAACGCGGCGTCGAACCGCTCGGGATCGGCCAGCGGACCGAGGTCGACCGGATTGGTGGCGTACCGGTGGCCGACGAGAGCGGCGAGTTCGGACCAGGTCTCCTCGGACAGCGCGGGGACCTCGAGTCCATAGGTACGGCAGGCGTCCGTGGCAAGCGCCGCGAGCGCGCTGCTTGTTCCCACGATGCCGACCCGTCGTCCGGCGGGCAGGGGCTGATGGGCCAGCAGCTGCACGGCGTCGAAGAGCTGGTTCAGGGTGTCCGCGCGAACCACTCCGGCGCTGGTGAAAAGCGCGTTCACCCCGGTGTCCGCGGACTCCTGGCCGCTCTTCAACGCCACGACGGGCTTGTGTCGACCGAGCTGGCGAGCAATCCGCGCGAANCGCCTCGGATTGCCGAAGCTCTGCAGGTGCAGCATGATCACGTCGGTTCGCGGATCTGACTGCCAGTACTCCAGAAAGTCGTTCGTCGAGACGTCGGATCGGTCTCCGGCGGAGACGAAGGTGGAAAATCCGACCGCACGGCGGGCGGCGTCGGTGAGGAAGGTGCCAGCCAGGGCGCCGGACTGGGTGAACACGCCGACCCGTCCGGCCGGGGGTTCCCCGACGGCGAAGGTGGCATGCAGCCGGGTGGTCGGCGCGGTGTTGATGACCCCCATCGCGTTCGGGCCGATCAGGCGCATGCCGCCGTCGCGGGCGATGCGGATGGCGTCCGCGAGCAGGGCCCGGCCCTCGTCCCCGCCGTCCGCGAAGCCGGCCGACACGACGATGACACCGCGGACCCGCTTCTGCGCACAGGTGCGCAGAACCTCGGTCACCCGCTGCGCCGGCACCGCCACGACGGCCAGGTCGATCTCGGCGGGCACTGCGTGCAGATCCTGGTAGGCGTAGACCGAGGCGACATGGGTTGCCGCGGCGTTGACCGGATAGACCGCTCCGGTGAAGCCGCTGCGGAGCAGGCGGCGGAAGACCTCGTGACCGACTGCTCCAGGCTGGCGACTTGCCCCGATGACGGCAACCGCACGAGGGTGCAGCAGCCGGTCGATGCTTCGGGAACCGTCCGGATGGTCCAGACCTCCGCCGACCCGCCCCCGGCGCGACCGGGTACTGCTCCCGGGGCCGTCACCGGTTTCCACCGGGTAGCTCACGCGGATCTGGGTGTCGTCCATGGGCGTGAGGTCGAACCCGACCGATCGCAGAACCTCCAGGACCCGTCGACTACTCGCCGGCACATCCGCGACAAGCCGACGCACACCGGCCTCACCAGCGGTGTCGATGAGGATGTCGATGAGNAGTGTGCCGAGCCCTCGTCCCTGATGAGGGCTCTCGACGAGAATCCCGAACCGGGCGTCGCCCTCGTCGCCGATCGTGCTGTACTCGACCAACCCGACGATCTGGTCGCCGACGAGGGCGCCGAGCACCGCGGATGCCCGGCTGCCGGGCGAGACGACTCGCCCGGCCAGCAGCGCGGGATCCCCCGCGGCGCCGGCGAGATCCGGGTCGTGGGGATTGGCCTCGCTCAGGCGCAGATGGAAGGCACTCAGCCGGCCGACGTCATCGGGGCCCAGCGGTCGCACCGCGACCGACCCGCCGTCGGCGAGCACAACGTCCTCGACCCGGCGTGTCTGCTCCGCGTTCGCTGCCCGGGAAGCTGCCACCTTGCGTCCTCCCGAGGCTCGAATCCGCTCGTCGCCGCCGCCCACGTCCGGCCGTGCGCGGCAGCGACCCCATGTCGGCGGGCCGGACCGCGAGGAGTAACCGCGGCCACCCGTTCCATTTCATGATCCTCTTCGTGTTCCATCGTAATACCTGGTGGTGAAGGCGGCCCTGGTCGGTTCGGGTGGAGGCGATCGCAGGGACGCCCGCTCAGACGGACCCGGATCGCACCTGGGTTGTTGATGTGACGAACGCGACAGTTCGCCTGGACTCGTCTCCATCCACCCGCGCGGACATGGTGCACCTGAACGAGGTGGCCCGAACGGACGGGCCGTGCCACGAGGGTGAGCTGCGGAACTCGGTGACCCGGAATCGTCTGTCCCGCCGTATCGCGAGTTCGGACCCGGCCGAATGCCGAAGGGGGGGCGCGGGACAATATGCGACCGGACCGGATGGGTGGTCCGGACGGGATGGTGACGTGCAGAGGTTCGACGATCGCTGGGTCGTCTCCGCAGGCGATCTTGTTGACGACCTCGAGTGNGGGCACCGGGTCGNGCTTGCGCACGCGCTCGCCACCGGCCTGCTGTCCGCCGGGGGCGACAGTGCCGGCGGCCCCGATGCCGGCAGCCCAGGGGGGCNTGCCGCCGTCACGCCCATGGCGCAGGTGATGCCCGAGGATCCGACGGGTGGCCCGACGGGACGGCTGCGGGTCAGTGCCCCGGATCCGACCGCGGTCCGGCACGGTGAGGCCCACGAGCGACGCGTGCTGGCACATCTCCGGCGATGCTTCGGCCCCGACGGGGTGGTGGAGATCCCTCGCCCGGCGCCGACTCCCGACGCCCTCGCCGAGGCCAACGAGCGGACTCGTCGCGCGCTCGCCGACGGCGCCCCGGTGGTCTACCAGGGTGTGCTGTTCGACGGTTCCTTCCACGGTCGGCCGGACTTCCTGATCGCGGCGCACCGTGACCCCGGAACCGGTGCGCACAGCGGTCCCGTTCAGCCGGGCCACTACGAGCCCTACGATGCCAAGCTTGCCCGGCAGGCCCGGCCCGGGGCTGTCCTGCAGCTCGCCGCCTACGCCCTGGCGTTGCCGTCGGTCGGCGTGGCAGTGCCGCGCATGATGCACATCCTGCATCCCGCGCGAGAATCCGGCACTGCCGGCACTGTCGGCACTGCCGGCACCGTCGCGCCGACGGAACCGGGTTGCGTGGGCGACGGGCGTGGCGGACCTGATGAGCGGCGGGGCGGCGTCGCCGTGGTGCGTTCGTTCAGCGTCGATGACGTCGCGCCGATGGTTCGCCACATACGCAGCCGCCTCGATGCCCGGCTTGTCGAGCCGGCGGTTGTTCCTGCCCCGTCGTGGGCGCAGCCCCGTCCGGAGTGCGCAAGCTGTGCCTTCTCCGAGCATTGCGCCGAGGGTCGGGCGGCGGCCCGCGATCTGTCCCTGGTCGCGGGGCTTCGGACCGGGCAGCGGCGCGTGCTGCGCGGGGCGGGCATCACGTCCGTCGAGGAGCTCGCCGCTGCGCGCGACGAGCAACGGCCGACGCCGATGTCCGCCGCGGTGTTCGCTGGACTGCGCCTCCAGGCCGAACTACAGGCGGCGCAGGATGCGACCCGCAGCGCGGATGACCCGCTGGGGACGGTGACCGTGCGGATGGTGGATCCGGCGGGCCTCGCATCACTCCCGGTGGCGGACCCGGCCGACATCTACTTCGACATGGAGGGTGATCCGTATGCGTTGGACGCCGCCGGTCTGGAGTACCTCTTCGGGGCCGTCACGCTGACCGGGCCCCCGAGCGGGGGTGGCCCGGCCGAGGNCGCGGCGGAGGCCTTCCAGGCGTTCTGGGCACATGACCGGCACGGCGAGCGGCTGGCGTTCGAGTCCTTCGTCGACTGGGCCGTGGCGCGGTTACACGAACATCCGGGCGCCCACATCTACCACTACGCACCCTACGAGCTCAACGCGCTGCGGCGGCTGGCGGCACGGCACGGCACACGGGAGCGGCAGGTCGACGAGCTGCTCGCCGGCAACCGGCTGATCGACCTCTACGCGGTGGTCCGGCGCAGCCTCCGAGTCTCCCAGCCCTCCTATTCNATCAAGTATCTTGAGCCGCTGTTCTTCCCGGACGCGCGGCAGGCGGCGGTAAAGAACGCCGCGGACAGCATCGTGGCGTACGAGTCCTTCCTCGCNCACCGAGCCGCGGGGGAGATCGCCGAGGCCGACCGGGTGCTCGCTGAGATCGCCGAGTACAACCGGGTGGACTGCGTGTCGACCCACCGGCTGCACCGCTGGCTGCTCCGGCTGCGCCAGGACGAGGGGGTCGAGGCGCGGGGGAGCGTCGCGGTGGATCCGGGCACCCTGGGAACCGATGTTCCGGGCGTCACCGAGCCGTCGTCGCTGGCCGGCGACGACGATCCTGACGCCCTCGTCGACGCGCTGGTTGCGGGGCTGCCTCCCGAGCCGGCGGCCTGGTCGGCCGACCAGCGGGCTCGGGCTCTGCTCGCCGCAGCGGTGGGCTATCACCGACGGGAGAACAAGCCGGCCTGGTGGACCTACTTCGCGGCGTTGATCGCCGATCGGGAGAGCCTGGAGGCGGCCGACGACTGTGCCGTGCCGACCGGGTGGGCCGTGATCGAGGACTGGGAGGAGCCGTCAGGGCGGCGGCGTCGCAGCCGCCGGGTGCTGCAGGCGCGCGTCGACTCGAACCGTCCGCACCCGTTCGACCGCGGCGAGTCCGTGCGGCTGCTCTACCCGGGCCCGGCAGGCACCGCCGGTGGGACCACCGACGCTCTGGTCGAACGGGCTGAGCCGCACGCACTGCTCCTGAGGGAGAGCGTGGCACCGGACGCGGTCAGCCGCGCGCTGCCGACAGCCGTACTGCCTGGTGCTCCGGTACGGCCCGAACCCAAACCCACTGCCATCCGCGAGCTCGCCCGCCGGGCCGCCGCCGCGCTTCCCGGCCGACTGCCCGCGGAGTCGGCGACGGACCTGCTGCGTCGCGATCCACCTCGACTGCTCAGCTCGACACCCGGCCTGCCGGTACCCGAGGACGGGGACGACCAGGTCACCGCCGTCCTGGCCGCGGTCAGCGCCCTCGACGNCTCGTATCTGGCTGTGCAGGGCCCGCCCGGCGCCGGCAAGACCTATCTGGCCGGGCGGCTGATCCAGGATCTGATCGCTCAGGGCAAGTCGGTGGGAATCTGCTCAACCAGCCACAAGGCGATCGAAAACGCGATGCTCGCCGCCACCGGCCAGCCCCCGTCGTCCACCGCCGACGCCGAGCCGGGCAGGGTCAACGGCGAGTCCGGCAGGGTCAACGGCGCCGAGGGCGCCGATGGTGCCCCGCCGTGGCGTCCGCTGGTCGCCGCGGCCAAGAAGCAGCGCTCCGGTGCACCGGCAGACCCGGCGCACCGGCCACCCTGGGACACGCCGCGCGACCTGCGGGCGCTGGCGGCGTGGCGGGACGCACATCCGGACGGCCATCTCGTCGGCGACACCGCCTGGGCCTTCGCCAACACAACGCTCGCGGCCGTGCCGTTCGACGTCCTGATCATCGACGAGGCAGGACAGTTCGCGCTGGCCGACACCCTCGCGGTGGCCCCAGCGGCCCGCAACCTGGTCCTGCTCGGCGATCCGCAGCAGTTGCCGCAGGTCGTGGCGGGCATCCACCCCGAGGGNGCCGACGCTTCTGCGCTGTCACACCTGCTGGGCGACGCCGAGGTGATCCCACCCGCGCTCGGCTACTTTCTCGATCGGACCCGCCGGCTCCATCCGGCGGTGTGCGCGCCGGTGTCCGCCCTCGCCTACCGTGGCCTGCTGCGGTCTCACCCGATCGCCGCGACCCGTGNCCTTGCCGGCGTGCCTGCCGGGCTGTACCTCCACGACGTGGTCCACGCCGACAACGGCACCCGCTCCGACGAGGAGGTGTCCGCGGTGGGGGCAGTCATCCGACAACTGATGAATCGTCTGATCATCGAGGGTGNGAGTTCCCGTCCGCTGACCGGGGCGGATGTGCTTGTGGTCGCCCCGTACAACCGCCAGGTTCGAGCGATCGAACGTGCGCTCGAGGCCGCCGCCCTGCCGGGCGTGCGGGTCGGCACGGTGGACCGGTTCCAGGGCCAGGAGGCGGCGGTGGTGGTCACGNCGTTGACGACCTCCAGTGCCGACGAGGCGCCACGCGGGCTCGACTTCCTGCTTTCCCGTAACCGGCTCAACGTCGCGCTGTCCCGGGCCCAGGTGGCGGCGGTCCTGGTGATGTCGCCGGCGTTGCTCGACAGCTCTCCACGCAGTGTCGCGGAGCTCCACCTGCTCGCCGGGCTCGCCCGACTGCGGGCCATGGCCCGTACCGACCTGTTCGCGGTGCCGGCTCATCGTCCCGGCGGGCCGGCGACGGCCGCCGCGGGGGACGGCGGTTCCGGGGCCGGCGTCCCCCAGCCGGTGACCGAGGGTGCTCGCGTAGCCGTTGGGCCGCCCGCGCAGATGCATCTGCCCTTCTCCTGAGGTTGGGTTCGAGTCGGGAAAAGCTGTTACGCGCGAACGGGTCCCGACTCTCGGACAACATTCGGCGTCATGCCGTTTGTGCACTTATTTGTGCTTATCGTAAAACGGGTGCTACGATTCCCTTCGTCTTCTACAGGTCGGGGAAGGGGACGCTCGTGACAGTGGACGTGTCGGCCCCCAGTCGCGTGCAGACAGTCCTGCCNCGGGCGATCGCCCGGCTGCGCGCTTCATCGGGAGCCCATCTCACATTCGGCGGAATGGTCACACCACATTCCGGTCGATTNACCGTCACCAACGTGGACGGACCCGCACCGAGCGGACTGCTCGGTCACTCCGTCCCACCTGGGACGGGAATCGGCGGGCAGGTGGTACGGCATTGCCGCCCGGTCGTCATCAACGACCCGGCCGCGGCGAGAAGGGNTCTTCGCTCCACTGCCCCAACGATCGAGAGCAGTGAGCTGGGAGCGATTCTCGCCGTGCCGGTCTGCATGGACAGCGTGGTGGTCGCCGTGCTGTATGGAGCCATGCGGACCGAGGCGCCGTTCACCGAGGCCGCGATTCACGCGGCCATCGCCACGGCTCGACTGATGGAACGCGAGCTGGGCGCAGTCGCAGCGCGTACGGAGCCGCTGTCGACGTCGATGCCACCAGGGCATCGCGCGCCGGCTGCCAGAGCGGTGGGCGCCGTGCCGCTGCCGCGTTCGCCCGGCCAGCCACAGGAGAGTCTGCGGCTGGCCTACCGGGAGCTTCAGGAGGTCACCGAACATGTGGCCGACCCGTTGCTGCGTGGCCGGATCGGGGGCGTATCGGAGCTGCTGCGCGGTTTGCTGGACCAGGAGGCGAAGGTCGGCGGCCGGTTGGCGTTGACCCCGCGTGAGCTCGAGGTGCTGGCACAGGTCNCACTCGGCCTGTCCAACGTCGAGACCGCGCGGCGCCTCACCGTCTCACCGGAGACGGTGAAGGCATATCTGCGCAGCATCATGCGCAAACTCGGGGTCCGTAACCGGACCGCGGCGGTGCATGCTGCTCGCCAACTGGGCATGCTTCCCTGACACGGCGGCGGCTTCCGGGCTTCGTCCGGGAGGTCCGCTGGTCGGGTGAATCTCTCCCTTCGGATACGGCGCGTGGTCTGCGCCAAAGCTGAGAGTCGGACAACTTCCCGTTCTGGGAAGTCTCGTTCCGTGCCGGCGGATCCGGGAGTCACCGAATCCGCCGGCGCGGAACGGGTCGATGGTCGGACCCGCCGGCAACGGAGTGGACGGCGCTGCGGCCTCAGCCAGACCAGCGATCTTCGAGTCCGCGGGCAGGCACCGGCGTACCCGATGGCCGGGCCGGTCGTCGTGCGGGCGCCGGGGGCTCCTCCTGGGCCGGTCGGCTCTCCCTGGGCAGTCATGATGGCAGGCCCGGCGGACCGTGCCGACGGCACGCGGCGATAATCATGCGGCCTGCGCCGGGGCAATCCACGTCGCGGCCTGCCCGGATGCCCCGAGATCGCAGGCGGCGCCCGGCGGGTCCCGCGGACCCGAGGTCGATGGGCCGACCGGTACCGTCGGACCTGTCCGGTGGCCCGGGGCGCCCGGGGCCCACGTTCCCGCCAGCGGCGCACCGCGGCCATCGCCAGGGAAGTCGTGCGGCGGGCGGGAGCATGGCCGGACCTGTCCCACGCGTCATTCGGATGCGGAGTCCGGACCGCGCCTCGGTGGTCTGGCCTGGTCCGCTCGGGATCAACCTGGCACCGGGATCGTCTCCACCTGCGGCCCGAAGGTGCCCAGCGGTCGGTATCGGACCGGTCATGGCCGTGGACCTGGCAGGTGCACCCACCTGTCGCCGAACCGGGAGGTCCGCGGGGCGGTGAACCCGGGACGGGCGGGCTTCGCGGCGTCCGAAGGCCGCCGGCGGTGGCCCGACCGTCCGTCGGTCTCGTTGAAGTGGCTGCCGGAAGTCCGTAGCGTCGGCGTCCGTCCGTGAGGTTCACGCGGGCATGCGCGGGGCCGGTGCAGCCCGCTCCGCCGCACCGGCCCCGCTTCGTCCATTCCGCCGCACCGACCAGGGAGATGCGGCGGAATGGACGGCCTTTCGTCAGCCGGTCATCGGATGGTCATCGGCTGACGAGTCCCAGGGAGGCCTTGAAGCGCTCGGCGTAGATGTCCGCCTGGCGCTGCCCGNACAGTTCCTGGATGGACCTCATGATCTGCTCGGTCNCCGCCCGCTGCGCCAGCCCGGTCNGTTCGCCTGTCATGCGCGGGAAGTTCAGCGGTGTGCCGAACCGAACCTGAACGCGTCCGGGGCGTGGCAGTCGCCGGTCCATGGGCAGGACCTGGAAGGTGCCGACCAGCCCCACCGGGATGACCGGCACCCCGGTCTCCAGAGCCAGNCGCGCCACGCCGTGCTTGCCGCGATACAACCGACCGTCAGGGGAGCGGGTCCCCTCCGGAAAGATCCCCAGCAGGCCGCCCCGGCCCAGCACACCAGCGCCGGCCTGCAGCGCGGCCGTCGCCTTCCGGCGGTTGCCGCGGTCCACGGCGATCTGACCGGTCGCGGCGACGAACATCTTCCCGGCCATGCCCTTCAGGCCCGGCGTGGTGAAGTACTCACTCTTCGCAAGGAAGGTGATCCGCCGGTTGGACGCGATCGCGAGGAACGCGGCGTCGAGCACCGAAAGATGGTTGCCTGCGATAATGGCAGGACCATCGGTCGGAATGTTCTCGAGACCTTCGACCAGTGGATGCCAGAAGGCTTGGCATATCGGACTCAGTACCTTCTTCATGCAGGCGTAGGAGATTCTCGACCAGGCATCGACCCGATGTGTCACCGGGGCCGTGATCGTGCTGCCCCGCTGTGNGGGCACGAGTTGCGGAACCGCGGTGTCGACCTGTCGAACCATGGTCTGAGCCTGAGGCATTGCCGTACCACCTTCGAGATTGGCCCCCCGGCATTCCCTCCCGTCAGTGGTACGCCGCCGGAGCCGATCCCCCTNACCCGATCCGCTCGACCACAGATCTGGATTCCGGGTACTGAATGCCGCCCCGTCGACGGCTGCACCTTTCCCTACCCCCGTACGGGGGTATTTCGGAATCGAGGACCTCCCGGAGGTCTAGTTTTGAGGTAGCGACCCGGGACGTCCTCGCCGTGCTGCACGTCCGGCCACGCGGTCGTCTCGGCGCCGTCGTGCGATCACNGGGCTGCCGGGAGATCCACCGTTGCGGGGGATCCTCGAAGGGAGCGTCATGCCGTCGTTCGCCGATTCGGCGCAGCAACGCGAATCCCGGACTGATCGGGTGGNGTATGCCGCGTTGCCACGCGGACGCGATGAGGAAGATGAATGGGTGGGCCATCTACCTGCGGAAACAGGAACCGGTGGTGCTGGCCCACCGCGAGTGTCGCGCCGGGTCATGGCCTCGGTGGCCTCCATGGCCGGCGTTCCCGCACCTCCGCGTTCCCTGTTCACAGTCGCGGCGGACGCCGCCGTGTTGCACCGTGGTCGGCTGCTCGCGGCCGCCTGCCTGCTCGTGGTGGTCCTGCTGCCGTGGAACGCCGGGATCTACCACCAGCTCGCCACCGGCGGCTTCTACGCGCCGGGTGACAAGTCGACCCAGGCTGAGCAGCTCCTCGACGCGGAGTTTCCCGACGCGCCCCCGAACGTCGCCGTCATGCTCACCTCGGACGCCGGGATCGACGGCCCGACGCCCGTCCACCTCGGCCGCGAGCTCACCAGGCAGCTGGCGGCCGAGAACGGGGTGACCTCCGTCCTGTCGTACTGGCCGAACGGCTCCGAGGCGGGCAATCCGCTGCTGCGCGCGAAGGACGGTCGCTCGGCGCTCANCGTGTTCCGGCTCACCGGCTCCGAGGATCACATCCAGGATCGCCTGAGCGTGCTGCACGAGCGATACTCCCACGTGGGGCCGGGCGTGNAGGTTCGCTTCGGGGGTGCCCCGGCGGTCATGCGAGATGTCACCGAACGCAGCCGGGTCGACCTCGAGCGTGGCGAGACGACGGCTGCCCCGCTGGTTTTCCTCGTCCTGCTCTACNCCTTCGGAACGGTGGCGGCCGCCCTTCTACCGGTACTGGTCGGCGTGGTGTCCGTGGTGTCGAGTCTGGCGCTGTTGCGGCTGGCCGCGACGCTCACCGACGTCTCCGTCTTCTCGGTGAACCTGACCACCGCGCTGGGCTTCGGCCTNGCCGTCGACTACAGCCTGTTCATTCTCCGACGGTTCCGGGAGGAACAGGACCGCGGGCTGTTCCCGGGNGCGGCGCTGCGTCGCACGCTGGAGACGGCCGGGCGCACAGTGTTCTTCTCNGGCGTGACCGTGGCGCTGTCGCTGACCGCGGCCCTCGTCTTTCCGCTGTACTACCTGCGCTCGTTCGCCTTCGCCGGCATCATCGTCGTCGTGACCTCGGAGGTCGCGGCGCTGCTCGTGCTGCCCGCGGCGCTGATGGTGCTGGGGGACCGCCTCGATCGTGGGGACATCCGCGCGGCGTTGTCCCGGCGGCGAGACGCCGGTGGGCGCCGACCCGTCGGTACCCGCCGCGCGGGTGGCCACCGCTCGCGGGAGGCCTCCGCTGCGGGCCGCGGTTGGACGGCACTGGCCCGCCGGGTCATGCACCGGCCACTGCTGTACGGCGGCGCGGCCATAGCCATCCTGTTGATCTGCGCCGCGCCGCTGCGCCACCTCAATCTCGCGTTGGCCGATGACACGGTGCTGCCGGCCACCGCGGAATCGCACGTCGTGAACGATGCGATGCGCGACGACTTCATCGTCTGCCTGCCCTGCCAGATTCCGATCGTCGTGCCCGGGGTGGACGCGCGCGACCCGGTCAACGCTGCCAGACTGACCGACTACGCGACTCGACTGTCCGCACTTCCAGGTATTGCTCGCATCGACACCGTGACTGGCAGCTTCATGCAGGGAAAACGGATCGGCGCGGTGCCCAAGGTGCCCACGGGATATGTGGGTAACCACGGTGGCGCCTGGTTGTCGGTGTGGCAGGGCGACACTTCTCCGGTGTCCAGTGAGGCGAAAGACCTGGTCCGGGAACTGAAGGCGACCCCGGNACCCTTCGGTGTCCTCATGGGTGGACTTGCTCCTCATTTTCTGGACACCTCGCGCACCATTCTGCATCGACTTCCCATCGCCTTCGCGGTTGTGATGGCCGCCACCTTCCTCCTGTTGTTCCTGTTCACCGGCAGCGTGCTGCTTCCACTCAAGGCGATGTTCCTGAACTCGCTCAACCTCGCCGCGACGATCGGCCTGCTCGCCTTCGTCTTCCAGGAAGGGCNCCTCCGCGGCCTGGTCGGCGACTTCCAGGTCTCGGGAACGCTCGAGATGACGAGCCCGGTACTGATGTTCTTCATCGCGTTCGGGCTGAGCATGGACTACGAGATCTTCCTGCTTGCCCGTATCCGCGAGGAATACCAGCGCACCGGCGACAACAAGGAATCCGTGGCCATCGGCCTGGGAGTGACCGNACNGCTGATCACCAGCGTTGCACTCGCCCTGGTGGTGGTCATGGTCGCGCTGTCCACCTCCCACATCAGCATGATCAAACTTGTTGGGGTGGGACTGACCGTCGCGATCACGCTCGACGTCACCGTCGTGCGGGCGATCCTTGTTCCGGCATTCATGGCCCTCGCCGGCAGGTACAACTGGTGGGCTCCGGCGCCGCTGCGACGCCTGTATGACCGTTTCGGACTGCGCGAGGACTCCGGCGAGACGGCTGTCGGCGCTGGTCCGGCTGGTGGCCCGCACGCGATGCCAGGGCAACCCGGTCTGGCTGAGGTGAACGGCATGGCCGCGCCGGNCGGTCACGGGGGCGGGTACGGGGTGTTGGCCTATGGTCTGCCGAGCCCGGGCTCATCGGGGCCGACACAGCCAGGTTCGGGGTGGAGCGGGGCACAGGGGTGGAGCGGGGCGCAGCGAGGCGGGGCGCAGGATCGGGGCGGGGCGCAACTGCCCGTCGGCACGACTGACCGGCCGATCGGAGCCGCCGGTCCCGGAGACGACGATCGCCGACTCCCCGCGTTGCCGTCCTACGCGGCGTACGTGACCAACGGCAGCCCGGCCACGGGTGGACAGTCCGACTCGGGGGCCAGGGCAACCACGAAGANCACGTATCAGCGAGGGCGTGCGGAGGCCGCCCGCTGGGACAGGCCTGCGCCCGTTCAGGCGCCGACGTGGCACTACTTCCTGCGTAACCGATGGCGGGCAGACGNCACCGCTCCGCAGGTCGTGACCGGGACACGCGGGTTCGTCATCGATGGCATCCAGGTGGACGACCCCACGGTCCTTGACGCGGACGCGCACCGCTGACGCGCGCGTAGCCCTTCCGGGCCCAAACACCGACCCGGGACGGCGCCCCCGTCCACTCCCACCCAGCCGTACCGGGCCGTTCCGGGCACTTCTGTACCCGGTCCGCGCCCGACCGGGCCGGCTGGCCTGCTGGCGAACGCGCCGGTCGAGGCTAGTGCCCGGACCCGCGAGCCCGAGCCGTCGCGCGACGGTTGGCCTTCTGCACCGCGCCGACGAGCTCACTCTTCGACATCTTCGACCGACCTGGGATGCTCAGCTCGCGGGCGATAGCACGCAGATGAGCGAGGGATGCGTTCGTGTCCACGCCCTCCGCCGTCTGCCCGCCCGCCAGAGAGTCGGGCGACTTCCTGGCGGCCTGCGCGTCCGAGGGCCCCGGCCGTGCCTTCGGCTCCCAGTGATCGCCGACCTTCTCGTGGGTGTGCTTGAGGGCGGCGAAGGCCGCCCGATGGGCCCGCTGGCCCTCGCCGTAGGTCCCGACCGCCGAGTCGTGGGTCTTCTTCCAGGTCCGGACGGCCTTGTCGGCCGAGCGGGCGATCGTCGACGGCACATCGGCACGCATCCGGTCGGCCTGCACGCGGGGGTTCTCCCGCTTCCTCACGGCCATGTCGTTCTCCTCCCGACGGCTCCTGCCGCTGGGGACTGCCTTCCCACCGCAGGCCGACTCAACGACTCGGACGGAAGGGGACTTCTCGGCCGTCGCGGCGCCCGCGCCGTCAGNGGGTCGCCACCCCGTCCACCCAGATCCGGGTGCATCCCGGTGGGCCGCCGGTCGAGGGTGATCCGGCAGACCACGTGGCCTGGCTCGGGCCGGTCGGCGCTTCGATACACAGGGTGATGCCCTGACTGTCGTAGCGTGCCCGCTGACCCGACCACGTGAACACGGAGGACGCCATGCCCGCCGCCGATCCGCCCCGTCCGCACCACCCGGCCGCTCCCTCCCGGCGCAGAGTTCTCAGCCTGGCCGGTGCCGGCGTCGGAGGGTGGGCGGCTCTGGGACTCGCTGCCGCTCCGGTGGCGGCGAGCACCGCCGGCGTGCCGGTCGCGTTCACTGCGGGCCCGGCGGGTACCCGGGTGGTACTCATCCCGCAGACACTGAGCGCGACGTCGAAGGGAACGGGCCCGGCGGCCCCGGCTTTTCGCATCGGCTACCTGGCTGTCCGCTGGAGCGCTCCGGGCGGNGGTACGGGCCCCGGGGCGGCGGCAGGGACGGAGAGCGCAGGCGCCGCGATCCGCCTCCGGCAGGTGAAAGGTGGCTACGGTTCGTGGAGCCCGCTGGCCGTCGGCTGCCCTGCGGAGCGGGACGACCGGCCGGCCGGTGCCTCCTCCGCTCATGCGNTCCTGATGGGAGCCACGACGGCCACCGGCTACGAACTTCGGGTGCCGCAGGGAGCTTCCGGGGTGGTCGTCACGGCGCTGAACACGACGTCCGGCCCGTGCCGGCGACTGATGGTCCCGGACCTGACCGCCCAGGCCGCCCTCGCCGCCGTGGCCGGACTGGCCGCCGCAGCCGGCGTGGCCGGCCCGGGGAGCCCGGCGGCCGCCGTGGCCGGACTGGCCGCCGCAGCCGCCTCGGCCGAGCCGAGGAGCCCGGCGCGGGCCCGATCGGTGCCGCGGCCGCGACACGCACCCCTCGCCGCAGCGGCGGGACCGGCTCCGGCGGCCGGACCCGCACCGGCGGGCGAGGGTGGTGCGCCGCCGTCCGTATCCACCGCACCCACCGCCGCACCCACGGGATCGGCGCCGTCGGCCCTCGGTCTGCGGTACCTGCCTCGAGTGGCCTGGGGTGCCGACGAGTCGCTGCGACTCAACCCCGCCACGGGCCAGCCCTGGCCAACGACCTACCACCCGGGCCAGGTGATCACTGTGCACCACACCGTGACGCCGNACGACGATCCGGACCCGGCCGCGACCGTGCGGGCGATCTACCACTTCCACACCGTGGAACGCGGCTGGGCGGACATCGGTTACCACTTCCTCATCGACGAGGCGGGCAGCCTGTACGAAGGACGCTGGTCCGGGACCGACGGGGTTCCCGGACATCGTCCGGACGNCCAGGTGGTCACCGGCGCGCACGTCGGCGGATTCAACGCCGGCAACGTCGGAGTCGCGCTGCTCGGCGACCACCGGAACCGCGCCCCGACGGCAGCCGCGCGTCGCTCGCTCGCGTTGGTGCTGCTGGCGCTCTGCGGTGCCCACAGCCTGAACCCCGTCGGCAGTGTCGACTACCTCAATCCGGTCGGCGGCGCCCGACGCCGGGTGTCGGCGATCAGCGGGCATCGTGACTGGATGGCGACCGAGTGCCCCGGGGCGGTCCTGTACTCGACGTTGGACAGCGTCCGCCTGGAGGTCGCTCGAGCGCTCCTGTGAGCCGACCCCGTCCGGAGTGTCGGGTCCGGAGCGCGTCGGGTCCGGAGAGTCGGGTCCGGAGCGGGCCGCACGACCCAGGCCGCACGACCCAGGCCGCACGACCCAGGCCGCACGACCCAGGCCGGTCGGCCCAGGCCGGTGGGGTCATGCGGCCGGTCGAGGGGTCAGGAACGCCATCCGGCGTAGACGGCGAACCGGCCGTTCTTGACGATGCAGTCGACCGGATCGAAGCCGGCCTCGGTCAGCCAGGCGAGCTGGTCGGCGAGCGGCGCGCAGCGGTCGAAGGCCATCCGTCCCAGGGCGGCCTGCCATTCGGCGTCGTCCGACCCGGCCGCCCGCGCGTGCCGCTCGTGCATCTCCTCGTACCGCCGGGTCAGGGCCGGGGTCGGCCCGTCGACCTGCTCCAGGTTCGCGAAGACACCGCCCGGACGCAGTGCAGTGTGCACCCGCCCGAACAGGTCCCGCTTGCCGGGATCGTCGAGATGGTGGATGGCGAGCGCGGAGACGACGGCGTCGAAGGGCCCGGACGGCAGCGCTGCGGAGAGGTCGGCCATGGTGACGGCCTCGACGTTCTCGGCGGCCAGCCGGGCCCGCGCCTTGGCGAGCATGGGGGCGGCACCGTCGAACAGGNGCAGGCGTACCTCCGGCACCGCGGCGACCACGGCGGAGGCCAGCAGTCCGGTGCCCGCGCCGAGGTCGAGCACCCTCGGCCGGGTCCTGCCCAGCTGGGCCACCAGGTCGCCGACCGCCCCGTACAGCAGATCGAACGAGGGGACGAGGCGGTGGCGCTCCGCGTCGTAGGNGGCAGGATCCCAGATGGGTATCTCGGAATATGAGATTGCTGTCTCACTCATTGGACAAGCGTACGACTTGACCCGACCCGCCCGCAGCAGGTTTTCCGCGGGCACCGTGCCTGCCCTCACCGGCCCCGGCGCACGCGCCGGTGCCGGCGGGCGAGGGCCGCCCGGTGCTCAGAACAGGAGGCTGATGCCCGTTCGCCGGCCGCTCTTGGCCAGGCGGGCGTACGCGGCCGCTCCCTCGGCGGCCGGATAGGTCTCCACCTCGCGGATCGTGACCTCCCCTCGCGCAATCGCGTCCATGATCGTGGCGAGCGCCCGACCGTCCGCGTGCACGTTCAGTGCATGGGTCCTCACTCCGACCCGCGGCGACGGGGTCGAGGGCGGGGTGAGCCCGACGAAGGCCCCGCCGGGCCGGATGAGATCGATGATCGACTCGCCGAGCAGGGCGGCGTCGATGATGCCGTCCACCCCGTCGGGAAGCGCCGCACGCAGAGTGGCGGCAGACTCCTCGGTGCGGCCGACGAAGATCTCCGCGCCCAGCTGACGGACCGCCTGCTCGTCCTCGGGTCCGGCGAGCGCCGCGACGCGGGCGCCGGTGCCGGCGGCGAACTGGACGGCGAAGCCACCCACGGCCCCCGCCGCCCCGGTGACGAGGACGGTGGCACCCGCGGCCAGGTGCAGCTCCGCTACAGCCTGGTGCGCCGTGAGTGCGTTGAGTGGGACGGTCGAAGCCAGTGTGGAAGCCACGGCGTCCGGGCGGGCGGCAAGGTGGTCGGCCGGAAGCACGACCTGCTCGGCATGGGCCCCGCTCCGTGCGCCGATCCAGTCGATGAGGGCGACGACCGCCGTACCTACCGGCCATTCCGTCACCCCTGCACCGAGCGCGTCGACGACACCGGCGAGCTCCCATCCGGCCACCACCTGGGGTGGCTGCTGGGTGGCAAGTGCGGCGAAGCCGCCTGCGCGGATGAAGGGGTCGACCGGGTTCACTCCTGCGGCCTCGACCCGGACCCGGACCTCCCCCGGGCCGGGCTCCGGCGTTGCCAACTCCGTCAGGATCAGCGGGCTGGTCTCGCCATAGGCCGGGATCGTGAGCGCTCGCATCGGTTGTCCTCCGCTTCCGGTGCCGCGGCGGGTGCCGCGGCGGTGGTCCGAACGCTACGGGGGTGAGTATCTTCTAGGTAGTAGTTACCCAAGAGTTCCCTAGTATCCTGGAGGAAGCTTCGTGACTACCCGGACGGCCGCGCAGCGGCGGGCCGAGGCGAAGGTGGCCTATGACGCCTTCATGGCGGCCTGCCCGTCACGCAAGGTGTTCGAGATGCTCAGCGACAAGTGGGTCGGCCTGGTGCTGGCCGCGGTTTCGGCGGGACCGCGCCGCTACGGCGAGCTGAAGGCGGAGATCGCCGGGGTCAGCCCGAAGATGCTCACCCAGACCCTGCGGACGTTGGANCGCAGCGGGCTGGTCGACCGGACGGTCACCGCGTCGGTTCCGGTGCGGGTCGACTACGAGCTGACGCCGCTGGGCCGTGACCTCTATCCCCTGATCACGCCCCTCAAGGCCTGGGCCGAGGCGAACGTGGACGCGATCCGCGCGGCAGAGCAGGCCTACGACCTGCGTACCTTCGCGCGGGAGCCGACGGGTGCGTCGGCCGCCACGGGTGCGTCGGCCGTAATCGGGGTGACGGCGGCGATGGGGGTGACGGCGGCTCGGCAGTGACGGCCGGGGCGGCGGGTCCAGGCCGGCGCCTCCCACCGCGCCGCCCGGTCGGCGGGTTCGGCCCGCGCGGCCGGGCGGCGCGATGTGCGGACGGTGCGCTCAGCGCACTTCGGTGAGCGTGCCCTTCTCGACCGAGTAGACGAACCCGCGGACCGAGTCCTTGTGCGGGATGAAGGGGCTGGCCGTGATGCGGGCGATCGACTGCCGGACGTCGTCGTCCAGGCTCGTGAAGGTCTCGACGGCCCACGGCGGGCGAATGCCCGTCTCGGCGGTGATCTGAGCCTTGAACGCCTCGTCGGTGAAAGTGAGCATGCCGCAGTCGGTGTGGTGGATGAGGATGATCTCTCGGGTTCCCAGCAGCCGCTGACTGATGGCGAGAGACCTGATCTCGTCGTCGGTGACCGCCCCACCCGCATTGCGGATCACGTGGGCGTCACCCTCGGTCAGGCCCAGCACCCCGTAGACGTTCAGTCGGGCGTCCATGCACGCCACGACCGCAACCTTCAGGTTCGGGGGCAGTGGCAGCTCTCCGGCGGTGAAGTCGCGGGCGTACTGGACGGCGTTACCGAGTAGGTCGTCGGTGACGGTCATCTCGTTGCTCCAGACGGAGTTCGGGCGGCCTGCCGCATGGCATGCGACAGCCGCGACGGGGGCGGGCGAGATTGCGTGGAGCACGTGTCCGGGCCCGAGGCGTCGACGCGTGCCGGGGGTCGGCGCGTCGGCGGCCGGGTGACGACGGGAATCGCGGCGGCGGGAACAGGGCCGTGGACGCTCACCCGTCGCAGTGGACCGTTCCCCTGCGCATGTGCTCTGCACCGTCCCGGTGGATCCACGCTGCGTGAAGGTCAGCTCCGCGCGAAGGTCAACTCGGCGGAAAAGGTGGCTCTGCGCGGAGTGCGGCCCAGCGCGGAGGTCCGCGCGAAAGGCNCCGTGAACGCGGCGCGCCCGCCGGCGGGACAGATGGCAGAGGAGACGAGCAGCAGGTCGATGTGCCGTCTGTGCACCAGCGGAGGCGGCGTCGGCATCTACGAACCGAAACACGGGGGAGACCGCTCCGCCAACCGTGAGGATCAGTGACGCATGTCACATCTCTATGGCGAAGCTGAACAAACTCGCCGGTCCTGACCTCCGAGTGGTCGGCGGCGAGTCAACTCGCGGTCGGTCGCGGCGTCAGGCGCCGAGATGTTCCGTCAGGAATCGTTCGATCCGGACCCAGGCATCGGCGGCGGCGAGGGGCTCTGGACCGATACCGGCAGCTCGCAGCACCGGGTGCAGGACGCGCGGGCCGCTTGGAGTGCCGTCCGGCCGGGCGCTGAGGAACGCGTGCCCGGCCGTCGGGTACTCCTTGACGTCGTGTGGAACGCCGGCCCGGCCCAACGCCGCGGAGAGGCGGCCGGCGGCCCCGCGCAGGGTGCGGTCCCGGCCGCCGTAGCTCGCCACCACCGGGCACGCCGCCCGCAACGAGGCATCGAGCTCACGGGGCAGTGGACCGTAGTTGACCGCCGCGACCTCGAAGCCTCGGCCCGCGCTGAGCAGGGCGAGGCCGCCGCCGAGGCAGAAGCCGATCACGCCCACCCGTCCGTTGCACGCCGGCAGGGCGGTCAGCCACCGTCGCGCCGCCTCGATGTCGTCGAACGCCCGCCCGCGCCCGGAGGACATCGCCCGCACCGTGGCCACCAGGCAGCGCCGGGCGCCGCCCGCGCTGAACAGGTCCGGGGCGAGGGCAAGATATCCGAGGCCAGCAAGGCGGTCGGCGATCGCGCGGATGGTCTCGTCCAGACCCCACGCCTCGTGCAGCACGATCACGCCGGGACGCGGGAGNCCCCTGGCCGACG
Organism: Frankia sp. AvcI1; assembly: GCF_001420875.1. NCBI lineage: Bacteria > Bacillati > Actinomycetota > Actinomycetes > Frankiales > Frankiaceae > Frankia > Frankia sp. AvcI1. The sequence goes on from NZ_LJFZ01000001.1 coordinate 315,086, forward strand.
GCCCGTCACCGGGGGGCGGGGTCGGGCCGACGGCGGTCGGTCGGGCCAGGTATGCGCTGAGGCCCGGGGAGATATCCAGAACGTCAGCGAATCCGGACAAATTGACCGTGGTCACGATGCCCACCCCTCATCCGCCGGTCGCGCGGGCGACACGGTCGCGCGCTGCGCGGCGCGCGTGGAGTCCGTCGTCCCGGCCCGGCCGTCGCGGCGGAAGCGCATCGCCCGGCGAGCGCCTGCTTGAACATGCTGTGCTGCACGTCACAGTATGTGCTCTTGACCGAGGAAAGCCGACCTACTCAGAGTGAAAAGGGTGCGCACCTCGCTGTTGTTGACGTGCCGCCGCTGCATCGATTTTGGACGCGCCGAATCCAGCCGCTGTCGTTGATGCGGGGGTAACCGGCGTTCCGCCGTGACCGGGATCCGTCCGTGCGGGTGGCCGGGATCCTCGGCACCCCGCCGGGGCCCAGCGACGGCGTCCGAGGCCCCATGACCGCCGCGATAGTTCTGCGCCTGCAGCTCGAAAGCCCTGCGCCCGCCGTTCGCCAGCCGGTTTCGATCGTCGAGGAGTGCCCGTTGCGTCTCGTGCAGGATTGCGCCCGATGNCCCCCCGCCCGCCGCTGCACCTCGCCCTCGCGCTGGACGGGGCTGGCTGGCATCCGGCCGCCTGGCGGGAGCCGCGCGCGCGGACCGCGGAGCTGCTGGATGCCCGGTACTGGACCGATCTGGTCCAGGAGGCCGAGCGTGGCCTGCTCGACTTCGTCACGATCGAGGACTCCCTCGGCCTGCAGTCGGACCGGTTCGACGGTCCGGACGCCCGGACCGATCGGGTTCGCGNCCGCCTCGACNCCGTGNTCATCGCGGCTCGTGTCGCTCCTCTGACCTCTCGGATCGNCCTTGTCCCCTCGATCGTTGCCGGGCACACCGAGCCCTTCCACATCTCCAAGGCGATCGCGACGCTGGACTACGTCAGCTCCGGGCGGGGCGGGGTCCGGGTGCGGGCCGGTACCGGCGGGGCCGAGGCCGCCCTGTTCGGCCGGCGAGCGATTCCCGGGATCGCGCTGACGGAGCTGGAGCGGCCCGAGGTCGTCGAGCTGATCACCGAGCTGTTCGACGAGGCGGCCGACTATGTCGAGGTCGTGCGCCGGCTGTGGGACAGCTGGGAGGACGACGCCGAGATCCGGGATGTCGCCACCGGTCGGTTCGTCGACCGGGACAAGCTGCACTACATCGACTTCGAGGGACGCTGGTTCAGCGTGCGCGGGCCCTCGATCGTGCCCCGCCCGCCGCAGGGCCAGCCGCCGGTGACCGTCCTCGGCCACGCCACGGTGCCCTACCGGCTCGGAGCGCGCCAGGGCGACGTCGTCTACGTGACGCCTCGCGACGCCGACGACGCCCGCCGGATCGTCGAGGAGATCCGGGCCGAGCAGGACGCGGCCGGCCGGGGCGACGAGACCGTGCACGTGTTCGCCGATCTGGTCGTCCACCTCGCCGACTCGGCGGCGCAGGCCGCCGACAACCGTGCCCGGCTCGACGAGTGGGCCGGCGCACCCCAGGGCAGCGATGCGCTCATCGTCGCCGGTACCCCCGCCGAACTCGCCGATCTCCTGCTCGACTGGCAGCCGGCCGGCCTGTCGGGCTTCCGGCTGCGTCCGGCGGCCATCCCGCACGACCTGGAAGGCATCACCCGGGGGCTCGTCGGCGAGCTCCAGTCCCGTGGGGCGTTCCGCACCGCCTACGAGGCCGCCACGCTGCGGGGCCTGCTCGGCCTGCCCCGACCCGCCAACCGCTACGCCGCGGCCGCCGCCAGCACCCCCACCGCCGCCGTCTAGCCCGACGCAGCCGTCCAGCCCGCCGCCGTCCAGTTCGCCGCCGGCAGAGCCGGCAGCCGGCAGCCCTGCACACACCAGCGGAGGACCTCCATGAGCAGGCCGACCAAGCAGATCCACCTGGCGGCGCACTTCCCCGGGGTGAACAACACGACGGTGTGGAGCGACCCCGCGGCGGGCAGCCAGATCGAGTTCAGCTCGTTCGCCCACCTCGCCCGAGCGGCCGAGCGCGCCAAGTTCGACTTCTTCTTTCTGGCCGAGGGCCTGCGCCTGCGCGAACAGAACGGCCNCATCCACGACCTGGACGTCGTCGGGNGGCCCGACACGTTCACCGTGCTGGCCGCGATCGCGGCGGTCACCGACCGTCTGGGGCTCGCCGGCACCNTCAACTCCACCTTCAACGAGCCTTACGAGGTCGCCCGGCAGTTCGCCAGCCTCGACCACCTCTCCGCGGGGCGGGCCGCGTGGAACGTCGTCACGTCCTGGGACGCCTTCACCGGGGAGAACTTCCGCCGCGGCGGCTACCTCGCAGAGCAGGATCGCTACGAGCGGGCCCGACGCTTCCTGCACACGGCCTGGGAGCTGTTCGACTCCTGGCGCGGCGACGAGATCGTCGCGGACAAGGACACCGGGCAGTTCCTGCGTGAGCCACGGCCGGGAACGTTCGCCCACCACGACGACTTCTTCGACATCAGCGGACAGTTCAACGTCCCGCGCAGCCCGCAGGGCCGGCCGGTGATCTTCCAGGCCNGCGACTCCGAGGCCGGCCGGGAGTTCGCCGCCTCCTCGGCGGATGCGATCTTCAGTCGGCACAGCACGTTCGAGGATGGCCAGGCGTTCTACGCCGACATCAAGGGCCGGCTCGCCAAGTTCGGCCGTCGGCCCGAGCAGTTGGTGGTCCTGCCGGCGGCGACGTTCGTCCTCGGCGACACCGACGCCGAGGCGCGCGAGCGGGCCGAGTTGATCCGCCACCAGCAGGTCAGCGGGGCGACGGCGATCCTGTTCGCAGAGCAGTTGTGGAACCGCGACCTGTCGGCCTACGACCCGGACGGGCCGGTCCCCGACGTCGACNCGCTGCCCGGGGAGAACACGATCTCCAAGGGGCGCGCCAGCGTGCGGATGTTCGACGACCGGCTGGCCACGGCGCGTCGCTGGCGCGAGCTGGGCGAGGCGAAGAAGCTGTCGCTGCGCGAGGTGGTCATCGAGGTCACCGGGNGGCAGTCCTTCATCGGCTCGGCGGCCACGGTCGCCGAAACCATCAATCACTTCGTCCAGGAGGACGCCAGCGACGGCTTCATCCTCGTCCCGCACATCGTCCCGGGCGGCCTGGACGAGTTCGCCGATCAGGTCGTGCCGCTGCTGCAGGAGCGAGGCGTCTTCCGCTCCGAGTACACCGGCACGACCCTGCGCGAGCATCTCGGCCTGGAGCTGCCCGGCTGAGCCGGCGAGGGGCGGTGAAAGCACCGGCTCCGGTGAAGNCGTTCCGGTCGGGCCGGCACCCACCCGCGCCGGTACCCACCCGCGCCAGCCCCGGGCCGGGCCGGCCCCGGGCCCGGATCGGATCAGCCGGCGAGTACGCGCAGCCCGCCCGCGGCGAGCGCTGGCACGGCCTGGCCGACAAGGTCGAAACCCTCACCGACGGTGTTGCCGGNGAGATGCCGGGCNTGGATGCCCTCGGCGATCACCACCAGCTTGAAGTAGCCGAGCGCCAGGTAGAAGTCCATGTTCACGATGTCACGGCCGGACTCCCGCGCGTAGATCTCGATCATCTCGTCCCCGCCGGGCATCCGGTCGCTGGCCGCGGCCGCCGAGCCGCCGAGGACGGGATCGAAGTCCGGGTCGCGGTAGACGACGGTGAGCCCCAGGTCGGCCAGCGGGTCGCCGAGGGTCGCCATCTCCCAGTCCAGCAGGGCCCGCACGGCACCGATGTCGTCNGGGTCCAACACGAAGTTGTCGATGCGGGCGTCGCCGTGCACGATCGACGCGTCACTCTCCGCCGGTACCGCGGCGTCCAGCCGGGCGTGCAGCGCGTCGAGGTCGGGCAGCGACCGGGTCCGCACCCGCTCCCACTGACCCCACCAGCGGTCGACCTGACGGCGCAGGTAGCCCGCGGGCCGGCCGAACCGCTCCAGCCCGACGGCGCGGTAGTCCACGGCGTGCAGCCGGGCAAGGGTGCGCAGCAGGTTCTCGGCACAGCGGCGCACGTCGGCGTCGGAGTAGGGGGCCAGGTCCGCCCGGCTGCGCAGGACCACCCCGTCGACCAGGGAGACCATCGCGAACGGCACCCCAAGCACGGCGAGGTCGTCGCAGTAGGCGACCGCCTCGGCCACGGGGATCGGGGTCTCACGCAGCGCGGCCACCACCCGGTACTCGCGTTGCATGTCGTGCGCCGAGGGCGTCAGGTTGCCCAACGGGGGCCGGCGCAACGCCCAGTGCGCGGCGTCATCCCACACGCGGTAGGTCAGGTTCGACCGGCCGCCGCTGAGCAGAGTGGCGCGCAGCGGCCCGGCTCGGCCGGGGACGGTGGCATCGAGGAAGGCGGACAGCGCGGCCAGGTCCAGGCCTGGCGGGGAGACCAGCCCCTCCTGCCCGGCGCCGGCGCCGGCGTCGGTCGGTGTGGCGGCCGTGACCGGCCCGGGGACGGCGGCGGGCGGCGGGTCGAGCGGGGTCATGATGCCGACTCCAGGGCGCCGGTCGCCTTCAGCCGCTCCTTGACCGCGCGCCGGGCGAGCGCCCAGCGGTGGGTCTCCGACGCTCCGTCGTAGATGCGGAAGGCGCGGACCTCGTTGAGGTAGCGGCCCAGCAGCAGCTCGCCGGAGACGCCGGCGGCGCCACAGAGCTGGATGGCCCGGTCGACCACCCGCCAGACCGCCTCGGCGACGAACGTCTTGGTCATCGCGGTGGACTGCGCCGCGCGCTGTCCCTGGTCGAGCTCCCAGCAGGCCTGCAGGATGAGGCTGCGGGAGGCGGCGATGTCGATCTCCGAGTCGGCGATCATCTGCTGCNCCATGCNGAGCTCGGTGAGCTTGGAGCCGAACAGCCGGCGCTCGGNGATCCGGTCGATGGCGATGTCCTGGGCGCGGCGGGCGATGCCGAGCCAGCGCATGCAGTGCGTCATCCGGGCCGGGCCGAGGCGCACCTGTGCGTAGGCGAAGCCCTGGTCGAGCTCGCCGAGGATCGCCGAGTCCGGCACCACGCAGTTGTCGAAGATCACCTCGCAGTGGCCGCCGATCATGGCCTGGTCGAGGGTGTCGATGTGCCGGACGACCTTCAGCCCGGGATTGTCGGCGTCGACGACGAACATGGTGGCGCCACCGACAGTGCCGACCGTGCCGGAGGTCCGGGCGAAGCAGATCGCGTAGGCCGCGCCGTCCGCGCCGGTGGAGAACCACTTGTGGCCGTCGATGNGCCAGCCGTCGTCGACCCGGACGGCGGTCGTCGACAGCGCCGCCGGATCCGAGCCGGCCCCGGGCGCCGGCTCCGTCATCGCGAAGAACGACCGGACCTCGCCGCTGGCGAGCGGACGCAGATACCGCTCCTTCTGCTCGTCGGTCGCGATGATCTCGAGCATGTGCATGTTGCCCTCGTCGGGCGCGGAGAGGTTCAGCGCCAGCGGCCCGAACAGGGAGTAGCCGGCGGCCTCGAACACGGGCGCCCGCGCCGTCATGCCGAGCCCGAGGCCGCCGTACTCCTGGGAGACGTGCGGGGCGAACAGCCCGGCGTCGCGGGCCGCCGCCTGCAGCCGCGCGCGCAGCGCCTCTCCACCGGCGGAGACCACGCCGGCGTACCGCTCCTCCTCCGGGATCACGACGTCGCGGACGAAGGCAGCCGTGCGTTCGACGAGGTCGACGACCTCTGGCGGCTGTGAAAAGTCAATGGCCATGCGATCTCCCGCCTCGGTGCGAGCGCCGGCCCCCGCGGGGGCGGGTCGGCTGGAAGGGCTAATGCTCAGTAGCCTTGATAGCAGGGGTGGCGGCGATCCGCCAGCGTTGAGAGAAAATCCTCCCTGCTACCATGCACATGGTGCGGGGAGTCGTCCGCATGCGCGCGGCTACCGTTTCCTAGCCGCGACGAGTGTCGTGGGCGGGGATGCATGAGTGGATCGGACCGAGNGGTGCTGGCGCGACCGCAGCTCACCCCGCGCGGGCGGGCGATCCGCGACGCGGCGCTGAAGCTGTTCGCCGAACGCGGCTACGAGGCGACCACCACGACCGAGATCGGCNCGGCGGTCGGCATCCGGGGTCCGAGCCTGTACAAGCACGTGAGCTCCAAGCAGGACCTGCTCGCCGCGATCATGCTGGACGCGATGGACACCCTGCACGACGTCCACGCCCTCGCCGTCGCCGGTGTCGACGACGTCGCGGACCGGCTGCGTCGCGCCGTGGAGGCCCACGTGCGTTTCCACACCCGCCACCGCCTGGAGGCCTTCGTCGGCAACCGGGAGATCCGCAGTCTCGACGAGGCCAACCGGGCGGTGGTCGTCGCCCGGCGCAGCAGCTACGAGCGGCTCATCCGAGGGCTGATCGAGGAGGGTGTCGCCGCCTCCCGATTCCACGTGGCCTCGGTCAAGCTCGCCTCCTACGCTCTGCTCGACCTCGGGATGGGTGTCGCCGCCTGGTACCGCGAGGACGGCGACCTGAGCGAGGACGAGATCGTCTACACCTACGGTCGGTTCGCGCTCACCCTCGTCGGCGTGGCCGGCTGACCGCCACGACGCGGGGGCGACCGCGGCGCTCGACCAGCGACGCGTCAGCCGCCCGCCGATCCGTCTGGACCGCCCGTTCCGGCGAGGTGGTGGGACCCGCCGGCATGCAGGCCGGCGCGCAGCTCGTGCTTGCGGACCTTGCCCGCCGCGGTCCGCGGCAGATCGGTGACGAGCACGAGTCGTTCCGGGGTCTTCTGTCTCGCGGCGCCGGCGGCGGCGAAGTGCGCCCGCACCTCGTCAAGGTCGAGGACCGATCCCGGCCGCGGCAGGACGAAGACGCAGACGCGCTCGCCGGTGCGGTCGTCCGGTTCGGCCACGGCGGCCGCCTCCGCCACGGCCGGGTGGGTCATGAGCAGGTCCTCGACCTCCTTGGAGGAGACGTTCTCCCCGTTGCGGACGATGATGTCCTTGATGCGATCCGTGATCGTCAGGTAGCCGTTGCCGTCGACCCGGCCGATGTCGCCGGTGCGCAGCCAGCCGTCGGCGGTGAACGCGGTCGCGTTGAGCGCCGGATCGCGGTAGCCGGCGAACTGCTCCGGGCCGCGCGTGACGATCTCGCCCTCCTCGCCGGGGCCGAGGTCGTGGCCGGCGGGGTCGAGGATGCGTACCTCGCTGCCCGGCATCACCCGGCCGTCCGTGGCGGCCCGCCGGTCGAGCGGGTCGGCCGCGCTGCCCGAGCTGATCGTCGGATGTTCGCTGGAACCGTAGGCGCGGTAGGCGCTGACGCCGGCACGATCGGCTCGCTCGACGAGCGTGGGAGACACGCTCGCCCCGCCGACGAGGAAGTCGCGCAGCGGGCCGAGGCCGCGGCCGTCGCGCTGTGCCGCATCGAGTAGCGCGCTCAGGTGAAACGGCACCCCCGCGGACGCGGTCACGCCGTGCGCGTGGACGAGTTCGATCGCCTCCGCCGCGTCGAACCGTTCGAGGAAGACGGTCGNCAGCCCGTCGACGAGGGTTCGTAGCAGCACGCTCAGCCCGGCGATGTGGCCGGGCGGGAAGAGGTCGAGGTAGCCGAAGTCGGGTTGGCCCGCGCGCAGGCTGCGCATCGAGGCGACCTCCGCGGCGACGGAGCGGTGGGTGTGGGTGACACCCTTGGGTGCCGCAGTCGTCCCCGAGGTGTAGACGAGCACGGCGACCTCGTCGAGCGGGCGGGCGCACGGCGTCAGCGGCGGGGCCAGTTCGAGCTCCTGCCAGGGCACGGCGTCGGCCGGTGGCGTGCCGCTGTCGGTGCTGTCGGTGCTGTCGGTGACGGTGACGATGTGGCGCAGTGCCGGCAGCCCGCCTGGTGCCCCGCGCAGGTTGGCGATCTCCGCCGCCCGCGCTGCGGGCAGGATGATCGCGCTCGCACCCGACTGTCGCAGGATGAAGGCGACCTCGCGGATCCCGTAGATGGGCACGATCGGTAGCAGCACCGCCCCCCGTAGCAGCACCGCGGCGTGCGCGATCGCGCTCTCCACGCGGCTGGTCAGCTGGAGCGCGACGACGTCCGCCGGGCCGATCCCGCGCGCGGCGAGGCCGCCGGCGACCCGCGCGGCCCGCTCGTACAGCGTGGCCAGATCCGTGGTGAGGGTGTCAACCGGACTGCGGAAGACCAGCCGGGTACCCGGCTGGTCCGCCGCGCCCTGGTGCAGCAGCGCGGCGAGCGAAAGCGGCGCAGTCTCGGGCACTGGCCGGACCGGCGGGTGGGCAGGTCCCGCGTTCTCCAGGTTCACCGGCGCTCCTAGGGTCGGCAGGAGTATGGCGGCCGCCACACCGAGGAAGATATACCTAGTTCACTAGGAGTGGGTGGCTGTCGCGGGAGCAGCTCGGCGTCGTGGTGTGGCGCGCGGCCTGCGCCGGCCCGATGCCCATGATCCGGTGACCGGATCCGTGGAGTCGGGGCTCCGGGCGGCTGGCACTTGCCTGCGGTTCTTTCAGGTATCTAAAGTAACCATGTCAACTGAGTCGCCATCGATGCCATCGAGTTCCGTGTCATCGAGTCCGGCGACGGCACGCGGTCCGAGCAGCAGGCGACCGGCTGCGCGGCGCAACCCATGCGGAGGCAGGACGACATGGCAAAGATCTGGGCGAACTCCGGCGACTNACACTTCCTGGAGCCCGACGACCTGTGGCGGTCGAACCTGCCGCCGCGACTGGCCGAGCTCGTGCCGAGGGCGGTGAAGGACCCCGACGGCACCTACGAGACCGTCTACGTCGACGGCCAGTCCTTCCGGCGCAAGCTGCCGAACGTACAGGCCCAGGAGTTCCTCGACGAGAGCAGCCGGGCGCCCGGCGCGCGGGATGCGACCCTGCGCCTGGCCGACCTCGACACCGAGGGCGTCTGGGGCGAGCTGGTGTTCCCGTCGCTGGGCCTGTGGAGCTCCTCGTTCCGCACCCCTGAGGTGCTGCGCGAGGCACTGCGGGTCAGCAACGACTGGGCGATTGAAGCGATCATGAAGGTCTCGCCGCGGCTGGTCCCGACCGCGCAGGTCTCCACGCTGCAGGTCGACGACGCGGTGGNCGAGCTGGAGCGCACCGCCGAGCTCGGCTACCGCGCGGTGTTCCTGCCGACCACCCCGCACCCGCTGGCCGACGACTGGAACCGTGACTCCTGGGAGCCGTTCTGGGCGGCGGCGGAGGCGGCGAACATGGTGCTCGCCTTCCACGTCGGCACCGATCCGATCGACATCGGCAGCCAGCAGGTCGGCGTCGTCTACCGCGGCCCCGGCGGCGCGGTGCTGAACTACACCNAGACCACGTTCTCCGGCCAGCGGGCCGCGATGAAGCTCGTNGCCTCGGGCGCGCTCGACCGGCACCCGGATCTGCGGATCCTCGTCGCCGAGGGCGGCGCGACCTGGGTGCCCTTCCTGGCCGATCGGATGACCGAGGGCTACCGCCAGCACCACATGGCGGTGCGGCCCAAGCTGAAGCGCAGCCCCAAGGAGATCCTCTACTCCCAGGTCTACGCCTCCTTCCAGCACGACGCCTCCGCGGTCGCCGCGCTGACCGGCATGGGCTACCGCAACGTCATGTGGGGCAGCGACTACCCGCACATGGAGGGCACGTTCGGCCACACCCAGGAGACGCTGCACGGGCTGTTCGACGGCGTGTCGGACGACGTCCGCAAGCGGATCACCATCGACACCTTCCTCGAGCTGTTCCCGGGTGTCGGTGAGCCGGCCGTGGCAGCGGCCGCGTGAGCGCATCGGGTCCGTTCGACACGGCGATCGTCGGTGTCGGCGCCACGCCGTACTACCGGCGCGGGGGCTCCGCCCCGCAGACCATCACCGAGCTCGCCGNCAAGGCGATCCTCGCCGCGTGCGAGGACGCCGGCCTGTCGGTCAGGGACATCGACGGCTTCGCCTACTACTCGGGGGCGGGCGCCGGCTACGGCCAGTCGATGGACACCGCCACGTTCATGGAGACCCTCGGCATCCCCGAGGTGACCTTCTCCGCCGCCCTCACCTCGGGGGGCGGCGGGTCGGCGGGGTCGATCGGCCTGGCCCGCGCGGCGATCCTCGCCGGGGACGCCACCGTCGTCGTCACCGTGATGGCGCTGCAGCAGGTCAAGCAGCGTCTCGGCACCGTCTTCGGCGCGGTCGCGCCGAGTCCGGAGAACTCCTTCCTGCAGCCGTCGGGCCTGGTCGGCCCGGGGCATCTGATGTCCGTGCTGGCGCGTCGGCACATGCACGACTACGGCACCCGGCGGGAGGCGTTCGCCGAGATCGCCCTGTCCAGCCGGGAGAACGCGCTCACCCGGCCCAAGGCGATCATGCGCACCCCGCTGACGCTGGACGACTACTTCAACGCCCGGATGATCGCCGATCCGCTGTGCCTGTTCGACTTCTGCCTNGAGACCGAGGGCGCCGTCGCGGTCCTCACGACCAGCGCGGAGCGGGCGAGGGACCTGCGGCGCACGCCCGTCGGCGTGGTCGCGGCGGCGCACGGCGGCGTGCGCGAGTGGGGCNGGGCGTTCGCCTGGTACGGGATGCCCGGCGAGTACTTCGCCTCCTCCGGGCACGCCCCGATCGCCCGGCGGCTCTACGACCGGNCCGGGATCACCCCCGACGACATCGACGTGGCGCTGATCTACGACCACTTCACCCCCATGGTCCTCATGCAGTTGGAGGACTACGGCTTCTGCAAGAAGGGGGAGGGCGGCCCGTTCGTCGAGTCCGGCGCGATCCGCTACAAGGGCGGCTCGATTCCGGTCAACACGCACGGCGGCCAGCTTTCCGAGGCCTACATCATCGGCATGACGCACATCGTGGAAGGCGTCGAACAGATCCGCGGCACCGCCGTGAACCAGGTGCCGGACGCGAAGCTCGCGCTGGTCACCGGCGGCCCGGCCGCCCTGCCGGTCAGCGGCCTGATCCTGGGACAGATGGCATGAGCACCCTGACGACGACCCTGCCGCCCGCCGGCATCCAGATCACCACCGACTCGGCGACCGAGCCGTTCTGGCAGGCGGCGAAGGAGAACCGGCTCGTCGCGCCGAAGTGCGCCGACTGCGGGACCTTCCGGCTGCCGCCCTCGCCGTTCTGCCCGACCTGCCAGTCACAGAACGTCGACTGGGTGACCCTGTCCGGACGGGCGACGGTGTACAGCTTCAGCATCGTCAACGGCGTGNCCGGCCAGCCGGGACTGACCCTGGCCGCCGCCGTCGTGGACCTGCCCGACGCACCGGGGGCGCGGTTGGTCAGCAACGTCGTCGACGCCGATCCGGACGCGGTCCGGATTGGGACGCCGCTCACCGTCGACTTCGTCGAGATCGCCGACGGCTGGAAACTGCNGGTGTTCCGGGTCGACTCCGCCGCCGAGGACGCGACCCTCTCAGGTACCTGAAAGTATTATGTCGCCTACGTCACGCGTGGGAGGGGGGCGCATGGAACGGGTGGCCGCGGTGAGTACCGCGTCGGCGGTCGCCCATGTGCTGCGCGAGGAGATTCTCAGCCGCCAGGATGGTGATCTCTACCTGGGGCAGGAGGACGAGCTGCTGGCCCGGTTCGGGGTCAGCCGGCCGTCGCTGCGCCAGGCCGTGCGGCTGCTACAGGCCGAGGGGATCCTGACCGTCCGCCGCGGCCACCACGGCGGGCTGTACGGGCAGCGGCCCGACGCGGCCGGTGTCGCCCACGTGGCCTCGGTGTTCCTGCGCACCCGGCGGGCCTCCCTCGCCGACATCAGCGCCACCTACACCCTGATCACCACGGAGTGTGCCCGGCTGGCCGCCCTCAACCCGGACGGGGTCGAACGCCGTCGGCTGCTGACCTTCGTCGAGCAGGCCGTCGGCGGCAACCAGCGTGACCATGCCCGGGCCCGGGTGCAGTGGGGGATCCTGCTCGCCGAGCTCGCGCGCAGTCCCACGCTGCAGTTGTTCGAGGACGTGCTCGGCTCGTTGTCGCGGTACCCGACCTCGCGGCCCCTCCTGCTGGACCCGGACAGCATCGCGCTGGCCTGCGAGCAGTGGCGGCAGGTCGCCGAGGCGGTCCGCGACGGTGACGCCGACACCGCCGCGGCGCTGTCCCGCGCGCACGGCGACGCGCGGGTCCGCTACATCCGCGACCTCCCCGAGGACCTCCTCGGCTGGTAGGGCTCCGGCGCCATCCGTGGTGGTCCGCGCCGAGGCGGCGGGCGCTCGCTCAGGCGGCCGGACGCTCGCTCAGGCGGCGACGGAGCTCATGAGACGTACCGCCGACTCGGCGTAACGGGCGCGGCGCCGGTCGCCGACCATGAAGGCCGGGCTGGACAGGAACGCGAGGTCGGGCAGCGCCTTGCGGGCCGCCAGGCGCTGGGCGGCCTCCTCGAGGTCGCCGCACACGGCGATCGCGTCAAGCATCTCGTCGCTGACGGCCGCGGCCATTCCCGGGATGTCCCCGGAGCGGAACGCGGTGCGGATCGCGGCCACCTCGTCGCCCCAGCCGTGCAGCTCGACGAGGGTGTCGTAGGTCTTCACCGTCAGGTAGAAGGCGATCTGGAGCCGGGCGTCGCGCCGTCCCCGCTCCGGGTCCTCCTCGTCGACGGCGGTGATGAGCCAGCCCCAGCGGCGCAGNGACTCCGGGTCCCGCCCGGCCGCGGTGGCGCCCTCGTGCAGGTTCGGACGGATCGTCTCCGTCCACCACCGGTCGGTGAAGATGCCGTGCCCGAGGACGCCGTCCGCGGTCCGCCCGGCGGCAGCCACCATCCGACGGTTGAACGAGCCGAGCAGGATCGGCACGTCGAGCCGGCCGAGGACGGGGGCGCGGATGTCGGCGTGGATCGGGTAGAACTCGCCGTCGTGCACCACGGGCCGACCGTTCTCCGCGGTCAGGTAGGCGCGGATCGCCCCGACGAGGTCCTCCATCCGCCGCACCGGCTCGCTGGCCGCGGTCGCGAACCACTCGGTGTTCATCCGGTAGGTGCCGGACCCGAGGCCGAGGAAGATCCGTCCGGGGGCACGCGCGGACAGATGTCGCAGCGCCGAGGCATGGACGAAGGGTGAGCGGGCGAACGCGTAGGCGATGCCCGGCCCGACCAGGGCCCGTCGGGTGGCGGCGACCATCTCGCCCGTCGCCAGGTAGGAGTTCGTGTCGGCGAACTCGCCGGCGCAGAAGGCGGTGGCTCCGGCCTGTTCGGCCAGCTCCGCGACCTGCGGGCCCGGCCAGGGAAGTCCCCACTGCACGTGTCGCCACCTCCGCCTCGGGAGCCCGGCGCCCCGGCGGCGCCGCGGACGCCACGGTGCCGATCGGCCGGTGAGTACCGTCGCTCCAGTTCTTGTCTTCCTCGCGAACTTAGTAAACCATGTAACCTTGCAGCGATGTCCAGGTGGCGGCGTCCGACGCCGCAGGCGAGACCCGTCGGAGCACCGGGCCCCGATGGGCGGGGTGTGGGCGACGAGCCCGGCCCGACCGACGAACAGGGCTCGCCGATGGACGCGGTCCGCCGATGGACGCGGTCCGCCGACGAGAAGGAGGCGCGGTGACAGCGGTCGAGATCGTTGACCGGCCCCGCCAGGGCGAGTTCCTCGGCCCACTGCGGGAGTTCCTGGCCGCTCACGCGGGCCCGCCGCCCCGTGGTGGCAGCGCGCGGCTCGCCTGGGCCCGCGCCTTCCACGCCGACCTGACCGACGCCGGGCTCGCGGCGCCGGGATGGCCGAGGGAGGTCGGCGGCATGGACCTCTCGCTGCCCGACCAGATCGCCTACCACCGGGAGATGACGAGGGCCCGGGCCCCCCGCCACCCGTGCGGCCTGTCGTTCATCGTGGCCCCGACCCTGATCCGGCATGGCACAGCCGCGCAGAAGGACCGCTTCCTGCGTCCGCTGCTGCGCGCGGACGAGTTCTGGTGCCAGGGCTTCTCGGAGCCCGGCGCCGGCAGCGAGCTCACGGCCCTGTCGACGAAGGCCGTGCGGGACGGCGACCACTACGTCGTCACCGGCCAGAAGGTGTGGACCAGCCAGGCGCACCTCGCGGACTGGATGTTCGCGCTGGTGCGCACCGGCGAACCGGGCCCGAAGGGGATCAGCTACCTGCTGCTGTCGATGACGTCGCCGGGGCTGACGGTGCGGCCGCTGCGGGACATCAGCGGGGGAACGCACTTCGCCGAGGTGTTCCTCGACGAGGTGCGCGTGCCGGTCGAGAATCTCGTCGGCCGGGAGAACGACGGCTGGTCGATCGCGCGCACGAGCCTGGGCCACGAGCGCGCCACCGCGTTCCTGTCGGACGAGTTCCGGTACCGACGGGTGGTCAGCGAGCTGATCGCGCTCGCCGCCGGCTCGCCGGCCGGGGACGACCCGGTGGTGCGCCAGGACCTCGCGCGGATGGAGGCCGGGGTGCGCATCCTCGCCTCGAACAGCCGCCGAGCCCTGGAGACGGTGCTCGCCGGGCGCGATCCCGGGCCCGCCTCCTCGGTCAACCGGCTGATGCGCGCGGAGTTCGACCAGCGCCTGCACGAGGTGNCCCTGCGGGTGATCGGCCCCGACGCGGTGCTCGGCAATCGCGAGCCGACCGCGCCCGAGGGCGGCCGGTGGACCTACGGGTACCTGATGAGCCGGTCGTCGACGATCGGCGCCGGCACTGCCGAGATCCAGCGCAACACGATCGCCGAGCGGGTGCTGGGGCTGCCCGCCCCCCCGCCGGCGCCGGGAGCCGGGCACCGGGCACCGGTGACGGGCCAGGACGGCGGCGCCGGGCGCCGCGCCGGGGGCGCGGGATGACCGCGGGACGACGAGGAGTGAGGTGACCGTGGACACCGCCGAGGCGGAGGGCGAGCTGCGCGACGCGCTGGCGCGGCTGCTACGCGAGCACTGCGACATCGAGCAGGTCAGGGGGATCGCGGCCGCGCCGGGCGGCTGGGACCGCGAGCTGTGGTCGGAGCTTGCGGCCATGGGAGTGGTGGGGCTCGCCGCCCCGCCGGAGCATGGCGGGGAGGGGGCGGGGCTGGCGCTGCTCGCCGTCGCCCAGGAGGAGCTGGGCCGCCGGTTGGCACCGGTGCCGCTGCTGTCCAGCGCGACCGCTCAGGCGGCGTTGCTCGCCGTCGTGGCGGGGGGCGCACCCGGGGCGACCGCCGCGGGCGCGCTGCTGCCGGCGATCGCGTCGGGCCGGTCGCCCGCGACCGTCGCGGTCGGGCGCACCGTCGACGGGTGGACGCCGCTGGCGACCGTGCGCGCCGAGGAGGCCGCCGGCGGGTGGCGGCTGACCGGGACGGCTCCCGTCGTCGCCGACGCCACCGCCGCGCGGGTACTGCTCGTCGCCGCCACGACCGGGACCGGTCCCGCGTTGTTCGCCGTCGACGTCCCCGCGCCGACCGGCGGCGGTGATGGTGATGGAGCCGGCGGCGGTGACGGTGCCCCCGGCGGTGATGGAGCCGCCGACGGCGGTGCCGGCGGTGCCGGCGGTGGCGGGGCAGTCGGCAGCCAGGGCGGCTTCGCGCAGGCCGTGGTGGGGGTCGAACCGCTCGACGTCCTCGATGCGACCCGCCCGCTCGCCCGAGTCACCCTGGACACGCCCGCGACCCTGCTCGCCGGGCCTGCCGCGTTTGCCGGGGTGCTCGCCGCCACCCGCCGGGTGGCGTTGACACTGCTGGCGGCCGAGGCGGTCGGGGTCTCGGTGTACTGCACCGAACTGGCCGTCGACTACGCCGGCATCCGGCACCAGTTCGGCCGTCCGATCGGCACCTACCAGGCGATCTCCCATCGCTGCGCCGACATGTTCGTCGGCACCGAGGCGGCTCGCGCCCTGGTCGCCGCCGCCGCGCAGGCCCTCGACGAGGCCGGGGGCCCGGCGGATGGGCCGGCGGACGCCGGTGAGCTGGACGTGGCGGTGGCCCTGGCCGCCGCCGAGGCACTTGACGCCGGGGTCGGCGCAGCCCAGGGCAGCCTTCAGGTGCACGGCGGGATCGGCTTCACCTGGGAGCACCCCGTGCATCACTACCTGCGCCGGGCGAAGTCGAGCGAGGCGTTGATCGCGGCGCCGGACCNGCTGCGCGAGCAGGCCGCGTCCCGGCTGGTCGCGGCCGCCCGACGCTGAGACGGCGCCGGCGCCGGCGCCCGGGTCGTACGACCGATCGACATCAATTCATTCAACCTAATAAACTCATCTAGCGGTAGCTTGGGCGAACGGGCCCTCTCGGCGGGTCTGCGGATCCGTCCGGAGCCCGCACCGATCTGCCCGGGCGGCAAGGAGCGATGATGCGGGACCCTGTGATCGAGGTCGTCGGACAACCCGGCCTCCCGCGTGCCCCTCTCGGGTCGGATGTCGTCGCCCGCGGCCACGCCCGATGACCGAGCCCGCCGACCTGCCGGGNCGCCTGCGCGCGTTGTGGCAGGCGCCCGACTCCGCCCCCGTCCTCCAGGTCGACGGCGCCTGGGTGTCCTGGGGGACCGTGCGCGCGCTCGCCGACGAGATCACCCGCAGCCTCGACGGGCTCGGCCTCGGTCGCGGCGCTCGGGTCGGCGTCCTGCTCGGGAACTGGCCCGAGTCCATCGCGGCGATCCTCGCAATTCTCGGTACCGAGCGCTGCCTGACGGTCTTCAACCCGCTGCAGCCGGCCGAGCGACTCGCCGGCGACCTGGAGCGGGCGACCCCGCCGGTGATGATCGTGCCGGTGCGGGCCTGGGCGTCCTCGGGGCTCGCGGAGCCGGTCGAACGGCTCGGCATCAGTCTTCTCCACACCTCGCCCGAGGGAATCGCGGTGGTGCGGGCCGGGCGTGCCGACGCCGCGGTCACCGCGGTCGACGCGCCGGGCGTCGCCGTCGAACTCACCACCTCGGGCACCACCGGCCCGCCCAAACGCATCCCGTTGACCTACCGTCAGCTCGAGGCGTCGGTCGGGTCCGCCCGGGGCCACATGAAGCCCGGCGGCGGCGAGCGATCCTGGTTCGAGGGCGGCGTGGCCATCGTCTCCGTGCCGCTGGTGCACATCGGGGGGTTGTGGGGGGCGCTGCAGGCCCTGAGCGACGCGCGGCGCATCGTGTTGCTGGAACGCTGGACCCTGGACCGGTGGCTCGACGTCATCCGCGAGCACCGGCCCCGCCTCGGCGCGCTGCCGCCGGCGGCACTGCGCACCCTGATGAACGCGGACGTGCCCGCCGAGGATCTCGCCAGTCTGCGGGCACTGACCTGCGGCACCGCCCCGGTGTCGCCCGACCTGGTCGACGCGGTGCTGGAGCGCTACGGCATCCACGTGCTCGGCGTGTACGGCGCGACCGAGTTCTCCGGCGCGGTGGCAGGCTGGTCGCTGCCGGACCACCGGCAGTGGTGGGCGAAGAAGCGGGGCAGCGTCGGGCGCGCCTTCCCCGGGGTGGGGCTGCGCGTCGTGGCGGAGGACGGCAAGGTGCTGCCGACGGGGTCCAGCGGACTGCTGGAGATCAGGACCGACCAGGCCGGTGCCCGGGCGAACGCGGACGGCTGGACCCGGACCAGCGACCTCGCGCACCTCGACGACGACGGTTTCCTCTACATCGAGGGTCGCGCCGACGACGTGATCATCCGAGGCGGTTTCAAGATCCGCCCGCTCACCGTCCGCGAGGTGCTGGAGGAGCATCCCGCGGTGGCCGAGGCGGCGGTGTTCGGCCTGCCCGACGAGCGCCTCGGCCAGGTGCCCGTCGCCGTCGTGGAGCTGGCGCCCGGCGCCGGGCCGATCGGCGAGCAGGAGCTGCGCGACTGGTGCCGGCCCCGGATGCTGCCCTACGAGGTGCCGGCGCGGGCGCTGACCGTGCCGGAGCTGCCCCGCGGAGTGTCCCAGAAGGTCAGCATGCCTGACCTGCTGGCGTTGTTCGCCGAGCAAGGAGACGACCGTGGAACGCGAGATCTTCGAGTATGAGCACCGGCAGTTCCGGGAGGTCGTCCGGGAGTTCGTCGCCCGCGAGATCACCCCGTATCACGCGGGGTGGGAGGCCGACGGGATCGTCGACCGCGCGGTGTTCGCCAAGGCCGCCAAGCACGGCGTCATCGGGTTCAACGTCGCCGAGGAGTTCGGCGGCGGCGGGGTCCGCGACTTCCGCTTCAACGCCGTCGTCGCCGAGGAGCTCGCGGCCGCGTTCGTCACCGGTCCGGGTTTCCTGCTGCACAACGACGTCGTCGGCTCCTACCTGAGCCGGCTGCCCGACGACGANCAGAAGGCGCGCTGGCTGCCCGGCTTCGCCTCCGGCGAGGCGATCTGGGCGATCGCGATGACCGAGCCGGGTGCCGGCAGCGACCTGCAGGGAATCCGGACACAGGCGGTGCGCGACGGGGACGACTGGCTCGTCTCCGGCGCCAAGACGTTCATCACGAACGGGATCCACTCCGACTACNTCATCGTCGTGGCGCGGACCGACCCGGCGGCGGGCAGCCGGGGCATCTCCCTGCTCGTCGTGGAGCGGGACATGCCCGGTTTCTCCCGCGGTCGCAATCTCGACAAGATCGGCCTGCACGCGCAGGACACCGCCGAGCTGTTCTTCGACGCCGTCCGGGTGCCCGCCCGCAACGTGCTGGGCAGGCTGGGCGGCGGCTTCGTCCACCTGATGGAGAACCTGCCCGAGGAGCGGCTGTCGATCGCGATCTCGGCGGTAGCCGGGGCCCGGGCGGTGTTCGACTCCACGCTGGAGTACACGAAGACCCGCACCGCCTTCGGCCAGCCGATCGGCGGCTTCCAGCACAGCCGCTTCCTGCTGGCCGAGCTCGCCACCGAGATCGACATCGCCCAGGTGTACATCGACCGTTGCCTGAAGGCGTCGTTCGAGGAGAAGCTCACCACCGTCGACGCCTCCAAGGCGAAGTGGTGGGCCACGGAGCTGCAGCAGAAGGTCGTCGACCGCTGCCTGCAACTGCACGGGGGGTACGGCTACATGACGGAGTACCGTACCCCGTCGCCAAGGCGTTCACGGATGCGCGCATTCAGACCATCTACGGCGGCACGACGGAGATCATGAAGGAGATCATCGGTCGTTCGCTGGGCGTGTGACGGCTCGGCTCAGACACACGGGCGGATTGCCGCCGCAGCCATCGTCCTCGGGTAGGAGCAGGAGTCATGGGCGTGGACTGGGGTTCGGGGACCGAACTCGGTGAGTTCCGGACGCAGGTGCGGGCGTTCATCGCCGGCCACGCGCCCGGGCGGCAGGCCAAGGCGGGGGTGCGCAGCCCCGAGACCGCCGAGGAGCTTGCGGAACTGCGGCGCTGGACTGCCGCGCTGTTCGAGGCAGGCTACCTGGGCGCTGACTGGCCGGTGGAGTTCGGTGGCGAGGCCGAGCACGACCCGCGCCGCGACGTCGTCGTCTCCGAGGAGATCGCCCGGGCGCGCGCGCCCATGCACTCCGGAGCGAACGGGCTCGCCGCCAGCGCGCTGATCCGCTACGGCACCGACGAGCAGAAGGCGAAGCTGCTGCCCGCCATCCGCTCCAACGAAGACCTGTGGTGCCAGCTTTTCAGCGAGCCCGATGCGGGCAGCGACCTGGGCGGGATGCGGACCCGCGCGGTCGCCGACGGCGACTCCTACGTCGTGACCGGGCAGAAGGTGTGGACCACCAACGGCCACTGGGCCAACCGCGGGTATCTGCTCGCCCGCACCAACCCGGACGTGCCCAAGCACAAGGGCATCACCGCGTTCGCGATCGACATGGACACCCCGGGCATCGACGTCCGGCCGCTGCGCGAGCTCACCGGCACCTCCGACTTCAACGAGGTGTTCTTCGATGGGGCACGCATCCCGGCCTCCGCCGTGATCGGCACGCCCGGGCAGGGCTGGATCGTCGCGAACGCGTCGCTGGCCGAGGAGCGCAACGGCGTCAGCGCCGCGGTCGTCGACCTCCAGCTCGCCTGGGAGGACCTCCACGCGCTCGCGCAGAAGATCGAGATCGAGGGTCGGCCGGCGCTGGAGCTGGCCGACATCCGCCAGCGCCTGGGGGCGTTGCGCGCCGAGATCCGCGCCTGTGCGCTGCTCGGGCAGTCCTCGTTCGCCCGCTGGCGGGTCGGCCGGGAACGGGTGATCGACGCCCCGGCGGGCAAGCTGTGGTTCAGCGAGCTCAACCTGCGGCTACACGAGTTCGCCGTGGACCTGCTCGGCGCGCGCGGCATCCTCACCGAGGGCGACGTCGAAGCGGTCGAGGGCGGCCGCTGGCAGGACGCCTATCTCTACGCCCGCGCGTACACGATCGCCGGCGGCAGCTCGGAGATCATGCGCAACCTCATCGCCGAACGCGCCCTCGGCCTGCCCCGCTAGCCCAACGACCTGCTGGCCCGACGACCTGCTGGCCCGACGACCTGCTGGCCCGACGACCCGCGCGCCCGACCGCTGCGGTCGGGGGAAGGATCCGGCGACATGCTTCTCAGCGACGAACAGGAAAGCCTGGCCGAGGCGGCCCGCGACTGGCTCGCGAAACGCACCGATCTGTCGGCGGCCCGTGCCGACGGCGCGGCGCTCGCGGCGCTCTACTCCGCGGACGACGTGCGCGCCGCCGCCGAACTCGGACTCACCTCGCTGCTTCGGCCCGCGGAGGGGGGGACCTTCGCCGATCTCGCGGTCGTCGTGGAGGAACTCGGTCGCGCCGGTTCGCCGCTGCCGCTCGGCCAGGCCGCCCTGGTCGCCCGGCTGCTGGACCAGATCGGCATCGGGGCGGCCGTGGCCGACGCGGTGGCCGAGGGCGCGGCGCTCGCGGTCCCGGCGACGGCCGAGCCGGACGACGCCGCGATCAGCGGCCTGCCCGGATCCGACGGCACGCTCACCCTCGCCGGCCGGGCGGCCGCCGTCGTCGGCGGCCTTGGCGCGGCGTGGCTCCTGGTCGGCGCCGCCGTCGACGGGGACCGCGCCCTGGCGCTCGTTCCCGCCGCGAACGCCACCCGTACCGCCCGCACCACCCTCGACCTGAGCCGGGACATCGCCGCCGTCGACCTGCACGGCGTCACCGTCCCGGCGGGTGACTGGGCCCGGGTCGGCGCGGACGTCGCCGACGCCCTGGACCAGGCCCTGGCGATCATCCACATCCTGGACGCGGTCGGCGCCGCCGGTCGCCTGCTGGACATGACCGTCGGGTACGTCAAGGAACGTGAGCAGTTCGGCCGTCCGGTCGGCTCGTTCCAGGCGGTCAAGCACCATGCGGCGACCATGGCCGTCGACATCGAGGCGGCGCGGCTGTGCGCCCATGACGCCGCCCGCGCGCTCGACAGCGGCGATCTGGTCGCCGCCGCAACCGCCGTCGCGGTCGCCGGCTCCGTGGCCGAGGGGACCAGCCGCGCGGCCAGCACGGCGCTGCAGCTCCACGGCGGCATGGGCTTCACCTGGGAGCACGACCTGCACCTGTTCCTGCGCCGAGTCAAGGTGGACGAGCTGGTCCGCGGCACGCCCCGCCAGCACCGCGAGCACCTGATCGCCACCGCCGGCTGACACCGGGGACGTCGACCCGGGGACGTCGGCCCGGGAACGTCGCCGCGGGGGCGTCCCGCTAGTTGCCCTGGGCCTCGATCGAGACCTGCTCCCACTCTGCCCAGGTGGCCAGCCGCTGCTGGTAGACCGCCTTGACGATCTGGGTCGGCGGGATACCGAACAGCACCCGCAGCGGCGGGTTCTCGGCGTTGACGATCTTCAGTAGGGCCGCGCCGGTCGCCGCCGGGTCGCCGATCGCGGACCCGGCGTTGGCACGCCGCTCGGCCATCGCCTTACGCAGGTTGTCGTAGGCGGGCGACGGGGCCGAGTGCACCGCCGAGGAACCGGCCCAGTCGGTGCTGAAACCGCCCGGCTCGACGAGGGTCACCTTGATCCCGAAGTCGGCCACCTCCTGGGCGAGGGCCTCGCTGAGTCCCTCCAGCGCCCACTTCGACGCGTGGTAGGCGCCGAGCGAGGGGAAGGCGGCGATCCCGCCGATCGTGGAGATCTGGATGATGNGCCCGCTGCCCTGCGACCGCAGCTGCGGCAGCACCGCCTGAGTGACCCACAGAGCACCGAAGAAGTTCGTCTCGAGCTGGTCGCGGATGTCGCTCTCGGTGAGCTCCTCGACCGCGCCGAAGTGTCCGTAGCCCGCGTTGTTCACGACGACGTCGAGCCGCCCGAAGTGCGCGATCGCCGCCTTGACCGCGGCGTCGACGGCGGCCCGGTCCGTGACGTCCAGCGCATCAGCTCACCCGCGCGGACGCGCCGGCCGGGTCGGTCGGTCGGTCTGATCTGTCGGCGAGGCCCGTTCCCTCGGCCGGGACGGAGCCTCCGGCCGGTCCACCGGAGGCCGACGAGCGGGTCAGCGGGGTCGAGCGGCGGGTCAGCGGGGTCGAGCGGCGGGCCGCCGCGGTCGTCGCGGCCGCCCTGGCCTGCCTCAACGCCGCCCAGAGCGCGTGGTGCGACGCCGGCGGCCACGCATCGCTTGCCGCGCTGCTCGACGAGGCGATGGGCGCGGTCGCGCCGTTGCGCGGGTGAGCGGGTGAGCGGGGCGGGCGATCGCCGGCTTCCGGCGGTCAGTCCGGCAGGATCCTTCCGCAGAGTTGCTTCTGGGTCACTTCGAAGGCGGTCGCCGTGGCGTTCGCCCGCACGAAGGCGTAGCAGATCTGCTGCCGGCCGAAGTCGTCGGCGATGCTGATCGGCGCGATCAGCCCGCGCGCGTTGTAGTTCGTGACGCGGTGNAGGCTGTGGATGAAGGACGCGCGGGTCGGGCAGGCGCCGGCGTCGGCCAGGCCGCGCAGGAACAGGTCGGTCTCGATGTAGGAGTGCAGCGCGAACTCCTGGTCGGGCGAGGTCAGCTGGGGCGCGTACTGGCGCACGGCGTTGCGGTACTCCTCCAGCGGTGGGCCGCCGGCCTCGAACGNCAGGAAGTACAGCGGTATCGACACCCCGGCCATCACCGGGCCGAGCTGGCGNAGCAGGCCGGTGTCATACCCGGTGAAGGACAGGGTGGCCGTCGGCGCCGCGCCGGCTGACCGCATGGAGCCCAGAATCTCGGCGAGAGAGCGGGCGTCGAGCAGGCTGAGCAGGACGTCGGTGCCCTCGGCGGCGAGCCGGCGGCCGGTGGCGGCGGCGTCGTCCACACCCGCGGTGTAGGTGAGCCCGGTCGCCTCGATGCCGGCGGCCCGCATGCTCCGGATGACCTTGTCGCCGAAGCTCGTCACGGCGCCGGACAGCGGCTGCGTGAGCACGACGGCCTTCCTGCCGCCGCTCTGGCGGACGTAGGTGCCGAACGTGTCGACCGCGGACTGGGTCGGATAGACGAAGGAGAACATGTTCTNGTACTGCGACCANACCGGTTCCGCATCGAGACCGGTGACGGGAACGCCGCGGTCGCTGAGGTACCTCGCGCTGCCCGAGACGTTCGTGGACGACATGATCAACCCGAAGACCCCGGCGTCCTCGACGAGGTCGCGCGCCACCCGCGCGTTCGTGTCCGGGTCCGCCGCGTCATCGCGCCACTCGTAGGTGACGCGGCGGCCGTTCACCCCGCCCTCGGCGTTCGCGAGTCCCAGCCGGGCGTCGACGCCAGCCCTCGCCGAGGCGAACAGCGTCGACCCGACTCCGGTGTCGGGGTAGATGAATCCCAGCTTGATCTGGTCTTTGGTGACTCCGGGGGNGGNGCAGGATCCGTCGGCGTCCGGCGGGCTGGCCGTCGAGCACCCGGCGCCCACCACGAGCAGGCCGAGGATGCCGGCGGCCAACCGTAAGCGGCCCTTCCGAGACGAAGACACAGATCCCCCTGGAGACGATGGCCGTGCTGGTGCTGGTGCTGGCGAGGTACCGGGCGCTGGTGCGCGGGGTCGTTCCCCGTCCGGTCGTGCCTGCCACGGCGGGGACGCCCATCGGAGGGAGTGATCCAAGCGGCCGGCGCACCGTCATAACGTAGGTAACTTAGTAAGCCTTGATTGATCCTACGACAAGGGATCTGTGATGCCGGGCAGTCATATCCCCGCGGACGGCCGGGCTCCAGGTGGCTATGTCGGCCGGGAGGGTGCGCCGGCCGGGAGGGTGCGCCGATCGGGCGGGACGGACANCCCCGGCGTCTCCTGGCGCTCTCCCTGGAGAGCCGGGATGAGGACATAGTTATCTGTTATAACTACACCCCCACAGGCGCAGGGGACTCTCATCGCGATCATGGGCCTGACCTNCAAGGAGNCTGACGTGAGCTGACCCGTGCTGACGCGCTCTGACACTGCCTGACAGCGCGATCACGCCCGGATTTCGCCCCGGATCCGCCCCGGGCCGCCCACGGACGGTCCGGGGCGGATCCGCGTGACAGTTACTGAACGTCATGAAGGCCAGTGCTATGCCAGTGGCCGGGGCATGGCGCTGGCTGGTGGCTACCAGCCTGATCTGGCTGTTCCCGGCCGGTCCAGCGCATGGTGTGCCGGTCCGACAGACCGGCACACCGATCCGGCCATCCCATCTGCGTGAACCTCCATGCCTGGAGATCGCCGATGCGATTCGACATATGCGCATCTCCGCCCCCAAGGCCGACGGCAGATGTCGGTCGGGCATGATTGGGGGTGATCGTCAACGTCGCCGCGCCGGGGCGGCGCCGTCCCGCAGCCGCCACTGCTTGGAGGCAGAGATGGCCACTTACACGCCCCGAGAGTATTCGTATCTCACCCCGGAGCGTTTCGAGCACGACGCCTACCGCCTCGTGTGCCGCGTAGCCGGCGTCCCGGCCACCACGACCGGCTATGGCCTTCTCCACCTCACCGACGCCAGCGAAACTCGGTGGACGNCCATCTCCGGGGATCTGATCTACGTGGGCATGTTGGCAGCGTTGCACCCGGTGGGACGGACCGGACTGGAAATCCCAGCGAAGAAATTCGCTCTTATCCGTCGCGGATGGCCGGATGAGTGGGCAACCCCTCCTGCTCGCAGGAGCCGGTGACTACCCCGCCGAGCTGGTCAGCTCACGCGCTGACCAGCCGGGGCACGACAATGTCACCCTGCTGGGCCANCAGCCAGGCCAGATCCGCACCGGCCAGATACCCATATCCTCCCTGCCCCCAGCTCAACCCCCATGAGTTCGCGATTCTGTACCGGTCGTGGGTGGCATCCCACGCAACGATGACGTACTCATGGCCGCCGGCCAGCCCGCTGGACCGAACCACCGGGATCAACCCGTTGCGGTCCGGCTCGAACATGGAATTCAGCCACAGGGTGCCGGCGGCGACCGGTCCGGACTGCAACGCGGAGCGCAACGCCTGAATGTCGAAGGCATGGGTGTAGCGGCGCACCAGCCCGGCCGCCTGCAACGCCTTGGCGCCGCCCAGGCCGGTGCTGCCGGTGTCGGTGGGCGGACAGTGGCCGTTGACGTCGTCCAGCCAGGTTGCCAGGTGGTAGAAGTCGACCGCCAGCTTCTCGTCGACCTGGCGGCTGCCGGCGCGCAGGATGCCGAACTTGTCGGCGGTGAGGGTGACCGTGGTGCGCCCGGTGTAGCCCGCGGCGTCCGTGCCGACGATCCCGGCGACCGCGTTTCCGACGCAGGAGCCCAACTGCCCCTGATCGAAAATCGGCGCGCGTCGGGTCCATTCCACGCTGTGCAGCGCCGAGTCGGGCAGCGCCTCGTGGGCGAACTCCAGGGAACGGGGATCGAGATGGAAGTGGCGGCCCAGCGGATACCGGCTGCCCGCCCAGTCCAGGATCTTGATGTCGTCGACCACGGTCAGATCTCCCNTCCGGACGGCGCGCTGCTGCGGGCCGCCGCGTGCAGAGCCGCGGCCTTCACCCGGCTGCGGNCATGGGAGTAGAGAGCGGTGGCGATCGCTGAGGCCACCACCCCCACGGCCTGAACCAGCCCATCGAAGCGGTGGACGTCCCCGATGCCGGGGTCGACCAAGGCGATGACGGCCAGCACCTGGGTGATCAGCATGCTGATCCCCTCCGAGGTCAGTAGACCCGGACGCACGTTCATGGTCACTCCTGGGTGAGTGGGTAAGGGGTGGCAGCAGCGGTAGGGGGCGNCCAGTCCGGTGGCCGAGGTGGCAGCGGAACCCCGAAGTGGGTGGCGATCGCCTCGATGCTGTCGATCAGCCAGCTCACCCCCGCCTCCAGCCGGCCGGCTTTGCGGTAGGTGGCGTAGAGGGCCCCGCCAGGGGTGGCCTGCCGCAGGGGCTGCTGAGCCTGGATGGCCGCGTCCTGCATCTGTGTCCACAGCAGGCTGAGCGTCGCTGCGGCCGAACCGGCGGCGATGTCCCGCTCCTGGTCCGGGGTGATCTGCTCTGCGGGCATGGTGAGCTCCTGAACGATCTGCTGGGCGCGGGTGAGGATCGCCGGGCGCTGTGCGGCGCGGATCGGGCCCGGACAGGCGTGGTTCCCCCACGCGGCCCCGCCGGCGGAGTGCAGGATCAGTCCGGGCGCCCCCGGGGTGTCCGTGGCCTGCGCCGGCCATCCGTAGATGACCATCCCGGTGGCGTAGGCCACCGCCACGGTCTCCAGCTGCGCGGCGGTCAACGGCTGGTCGGACCATCCAGCGGTCTCGATGGAGGCATACAGCCGGTTGCCGACCATCTGGGCCCAGGCTGGCTGGTCCAGGGAGACGTACTGCTCACGCTCGCCGTTCATCCCGGCCCACAGGTGAGACGACGTGGTGCTGTCCGGATGGGAGAACGCCCCGTACAGGCTGCCGGCGGCCTGCGCGACGTGCAGCACCAGACCGATCGGCCGCATGGCCTGCTGGTAGTGGGCGTCCACCGGCCGCCAGGTGAAGGAGGGCACCAGAACGGTCATCGCTGGTACCTCACCGTGCAGTTCACCGGCTGCGGGATCGCCGCCAGATACGCCTGGTAGGCCGCGGTTTCCTGACGCAGGTAGGTGATCACCGGGCCCAGCCGGTCTGCGTACGGCCCGCCGGCCATCTCCTCGGCCAAGCCGTGGGCGTCNTCGCGCAACTGCTGGTTCTTCGCGCGCAACGCGGCGTCGGAGGCCTGCCGGGCCTGGCATGCCTCGATCAACCCGGCCCGGACCCGGCGGAACTCGCTTTGGTTGCGGTGCTGGATCCCTCCGATGCTGGCCGCGGCTGCGGCCAGCAGCAGCACCGCGACCAGCAGCCCGGCGATGCGCCGCCGGGCCCGCTGGGTGGCGGCCGCGGTGGTGGCCTCCAGCCGGTCGATGCTGTTGGTGAGAGCGGCCATGTCGGTGGTGAGCTGGCGTACGGCGGTTGGCAGCCCGCCGGCCTCGCCGGCCGCGTTGCGTCGGGATTCAGGCACCGCCGCCCCCTTCCTGCGGGCTGTGGTGGGGATCATGCGTCTGGTCCGCCAGAGCGGCCAGGCCGGTCAGGACGGCGGTCAACTCCCGGCAGATCCGCCGTGCCTCGGCCAGCACCTGCCGGGCATCGAGGACCTGGGCGCGCACTGCCGGGTTACCGGTCATGGCCCGCCCTGCGCGCGCCGGGAGAGCACTTCCACGTACTCCTGGGCCAGATCCACCGACCGTGTCAGCGCCGGCATGACCTCGTCCCGTACGAACCTGGTCTCCTCCGCCAGTGCCGCCTCGACTGCGGCCCTGTCCTCCCGCAGCGCCGCGATCTGGGTGTCCCGTGCCTCGAGTTCCCGGGCGTGCACCGCTTTCATCTCCCGGTAGACCCGCACGCCCAGGGAGATCNCCANCACGAGGACCACGCCGAGGATGCCCTGGCTCAGCAGGGGGCCGAGCGGATCGGAACCGTCCATGGTCAGCCGCCCATTCCCCAGGGGCCGGGGACGCTGCCGACTCGGTCATCCCACCCTCCTCTCATGGGTGGTAGTGACTGAGGTAGGCCGCGGAGGCCTGCGGATTGTTCGGTCCGCAGGACCGGTACAGCGTGGAGGCGACGTTGGTCTGCTCACAGTCGTCGAAATAGGCTTCATAGAGCAGAGTGCCTTTCGCGGACTGGAACAGATCCCACATGCGGTGGATGTAGAAGGGGTTGTCGCCTCCGGCGTTACCCTGGCCAACCGCGGTGGGATTGTGGTTGATCCCCCACTCGCCCACGGAGAACAGCTTGTGATGGTTCCTGGCGAACGTCAGGACCGAACAGATACCTTCCGAGGCGTTGCAGGAGGAATTCCATGCGGCCTGATTCGGGGACGGGGGGTAGTGGTCGTAGTTGTCGGTGCCGATCACGTCCACGTAGGTGTCGCCCGGATAGCAGTTGAAGGCGCTTCCGCCGCACACCCCCGGCGGGGTGCTGTGCCCGTTGATCGTCCAGTCGATCACTACCTGCGGGTCGGTGNCCCGGATCGCCGTTGAGATCTTCTGGAAGCAGCCGATGAACGGTCCAGCGTCGTTGTCGGGATGCCAGTACATGTAGGTGCCGTTGAACTCCCAGCCCACCCTGACGATGGAGTTCGCGCGACCGTTGTTGACCAGCACCGTGCCGAACTGCCGCCAGTAGGAGTCATAGGCCCCGCTGGCGCAGGCCCCGATGCTGGCCCCGACGTTCTGCGGGAACAGCGGCTGGCTGATCGACATGCGGCCCGGCCAGCCGCCGACCGCGTTGAACATCCACGCGCTGTTGGTGACCCCGCCCCAGGAGGTCCGGTCGGTGTAGGCCAGGTCCAGGTCGACCGCGCGGCCCCGCCAGTTCCCGAACCCTTGGACCTGATCTCCGCCGTTGATCCCGGACAGCCACGGCAGCCCGGACAGCGGGCCGTTGCCCGCACCGCCACCGCCGGTCGGGGACACCGACGGGGACGCGGACGGGGTCGTGGTGGGGGCGACCCCGACGGAGTACACGTCGGCCTTGTCGAAGGTCAGCGTCGGCCCGCCGGTCGCCTGGGGGTTGTGCTGTCCCGTCAGGGTGATGACGGTGGTGTGGTTGCCGCTGGCCAGGACCGGTGAGGTCCACACCAGGTCCGGGGCCTGCCCTGCCGCGCGATACCAGTCGGCCGTGCCTTGGCCGGCCCCGTCGGTGGCGATGCTGTCGATGCCGCCCTGGGGTTCCTTGACGCCGTAGACCTTCAGCTGCACCCCGGCCCAGGTGATCGTCACCTTGTCCCCGGTGGCCGAGGCCCATCGGTAGGAGCTGTTCGCGGTGCTGGCCACGGCGGTGTTGCAGCCGGCGGCGCACTGATGCCAGTTCGCGGCCGGGGCGTAGGACACCGTGTTGGTGGTCGTCCCGATCGCGGTGTCCTCGATGGTGGTGGACAGCACCGGTGCCCCGGTCGGGGTCACGGTCGGCGCTGTCGAGGTCGGGGCCGGCCCCGGCCCCGGATTGCCTCCTGCGTAGGCGGTGTACCCGAAGGTGATCTGCCGGCTGGCCGCCGGCGCCCCGGTCGAGGTCAGGAACTGCACGCGGAAGGCACTCGCGGTGACCTGGTCGACCGCGTGGATCAGCGGGGCGGTCGGTTCCACCACCACCGCTGCCGGCACCGGCAGCATCTGCAGGCCGACCGTGCAGTAGCCGGAGGGGTCTGTGGTGCAGGTGACCGTGTCGGCCTGCAACGCGACGGTGGCCGTGACCTGCCGCGGCTGCTGCGGCAGGGCGGTCCCTACCGTCACCCCCACCCCGGCTGCCACCAGCATCCCGACCGTGACCAAGACCGCAGGCCGGCCGCCCCACCAGCGTCGGACCCTGCGCACCCGTGTCACCTTCCAGCCCCCGCTCATACGCGCTGCCAGACACGCAAATAGTCAAGGTCCATCGAGGCCGGAAACCGCGTGGTGCTATCAGGCNCGCCGTGCAGCGGCGGCCAGTTCCCACCGACACTCAAATTCGCGATCAGGTAGAACGGATAGGCTTTGAACGCCGCAGGATCGTGATACCCGTTGCATTCCCCGGGATGATTCGCGGCATAGATCTCCGTGCAGATCGACAGCCGGGCCCGGTGGCCGTCGATGTACCAGGACAAATGGTCCGGTTCCCAGTCGAAGCCGTAGACATGAAAATCGGCCNCAGTATCGGGACCCGTGATGGTAGCCGTGGCAGTGTCTCCGGCCTGACCGCTGACCGCATCATNCTCGGTGAGGTGNACGGTGGTCGGATCNTTCCCAGCGATCTCGAACACATCCTCCTCGCCGGAATCCGGCCAGCCGCCGTACACACGCTGGTCCGGCAACATCCACAGCGATGGCCAGAAACCGTTGCCGCTCGGGACGCGCACCCGCCCCTCGTAGTAGCCGTAGGTGAACTGGAACGGGTGATAGCCGGGATTGTTGGCCCCGAACACGTCCGGGCCCGTGGACACCATCCCCGAATAGATCTTCCCGCCGGATTGCGTGGCCGTCAGGTGCAGTTGTCCCCCGGAGACGGACACATTGCCGTTGCCGGTCGGGGCGGTGTTGTAGGTCTCCTGCTCGCGGTTGTACGGCTGGCAGGAGCTGGCAAACGACGGGTTGCACAGTACCCACCGGCTCAGGTCCAGCGCGGTGCCGGTGAAGTCATCCGCGAACGGCAGGGTCCAGGCCCCTGTCTGCCCCACCGGCCCGGTGGGGCCGGCCGGCGGGGACGTCGTGGGGGACGGGGAGACGGTAGGAGAGCCCGGTGGGCCGAGCGGCGTCTCGGGTCGGCCCAGCACAGCCGTGTACGCGAAGCGCACGGGGGTGGATGCCTGGGGGTTGCCGGTCACCCCCAGGAACCGCACCCGGAAGCTGGCCGGGGTGACCCGGTCGACTGCGTGTAGGGCCGGCAGCGCGGTCTCCACCCGGACCGCCGCCGGCTGCTGGAGCAGCCCCGTGCGCACGGTGCAGTACCCGGCGGTGTCCGTGGTGCAGGTGACCGTGTCGGCCTGCAGGCCCACCGTGGCGCCCGCGCCNCTGGAGGCCGGTCCTCCGATCGCGATGAGCAGCGCGAGCGCGCCCAGCAGCGCCGTCATGGTCCGTGNCAGCCGCGTGCCCATCTCAGGACCACACCGGGGTGACGACCGCGGACATGTAGCTGGCAGCGGTGGTTACCGCGCCGTTGCCGGAGCCGCCGAATCGCAGGGCGTTGACCTGGATGCTGTACGCCCCGGAGATCACCCCGGTGTTGCCCGGGGCGTGCCGGATGTAGCCGGAGATCCCGGACTCCCACGGCACGCTGGTCAGGACCGCCCCGGACAGCGCGGGCGGGGTCTGCCCGGTGCCGTTGCGTACGTTGAGGGAGAACACGTCAGACGGCTCCGACTTGGCGATCGATGCCTGGACGACGAACGCGACCTGGACGCGGCAGCCGTAGTCCGGCACCTCCAGCCGCATGATCCCGACCTCGTTGGTGATGCCGGTGACGGGCACGGACGTCGCGGACAGGTAGCGGGAGGGCCACAGCCCCCGCCATTCCGCTCCGTCCCAACCAAAGGGCAGGCCGCTGTCCTGCTCGACCGCGATGTCCCCGGNGCCCTTCTGGCCGATCTGCAGGCGGGCCAGCCGGTTCGCGACGGTCCGGATCCGCGGGGTGGCGGTCCAGGCGCTGCCGTCGTAGACGGCATGGCAGCCCGGGTTCTGCAACCAGGCGACCATGCCCCCGGAGGGGGTGAGGACCTTGCTGTCCCGGTCGGAGGCGTCCGCGTAGGACATCACCAGCCGGGGTTCGACGGCGACGGCGAGCGCCTGGATCTGGCCGGGGCCGTTGGGGGGGTCAGCCTGGGCCGGGTAGGGCAGGCCCTGCATCGACGTCGTGCCCACCCGGACCCCTTCGGTGGTGCCACCGCCGGCGCCCCCCGGCACGGGGATGGTCGGCAGGCGACGGGCGGGGTCCGTGTCCTCCCGTCGCCTGCTCAGCATAGCTACCCCCATCCCCGGTTGGGGGTGAAGAGGTAGGGGGTAGGGCCATGCCGGCGCGGCGGATGCGTCCCAGCACGATCATCTGCCCGCCGCCGTGCAGGACCAGCACCACATGGCCGGCCGCCGGCTCGGTGTAGGAGTCCAGCACGGCGATGTGGTCCACCGGGTCCGGGTCTCCGCGGACCTGCAACGCGAGGGTGCCGTCGGCATTCACGGCGGTGACCACCCCCACCCCCCACGGCACCCCGGCGGACGCGGCCTGGGCCAGCGCCATGGCCAGATCGAGGCGGGCCGCCATCAGGACTCCGCCGGCGCGGTGTAGGCACGCGTCTGGATGGTCATCGGCTGACCCGGCACCAGCGGGATGGTCATCTGATCGATGATCTGCCGCTCCGCATGCGCGTCCGGATACACCGCTTGGATCACCTGGGAGCCGTCCAGCGCCGCGTTGACGATGTTGGACACCTGCAGGACCGAGGTCCACGGGGTGACCTGCGCCAGCAGAGCCCCGGCCACGGCCGCCCCTTGCGCGTTGTTGCTGATCAGCGGTGAGGAGAAGAACCGCGGCTTCTTGCCGAACGGCCCTTGCCAGGAGGTGTGGCTGCTGGGGTCGGAGTCGACCAGCATCACCTGCACGGGGGTCTCCCCATCCAGCCGTTCCCCGCGCACCACTACCGCGTTGAACGTCCTGGTGCGGCCCACCCGGCGCGTAGCGCCGGTCATCACCCCTGCCGGGCCGGCATCGACCGTCCAGACCGGTGGATCGNCCAGGGTCGCCACCGGCTGCACCACGGGATGCCCCCGCGCATCGAAGTAGCCTTCGGCGCCGATGGCGTCCTCCAGTTGGCCGATCGCGGCCCACCGGTCGGCGTCGGTCCATGTCATCTNCGCGGCCACCGTGACGGCATCCGCGCGGATGATCGGACTGGTGTTGATCGCCCCTGGGGGGAGGGCCAGGCCCATAAGTCGGGCGATCTCGCTGGCCACGGTGGCGCCGGGCAGGCTCTGCGTGGTGGCGGTGAACCNGTAGTCCGCGATGAACCCGCCCCGGTCCGACGTCTGGGTCAACGACACCCCGCTGGAACTCTCCACGACCGCGTCGGCTTCCTCGAGGTGGAACAGGCCCAGCGGGCACCACTCGATGCTGCCGTCCGGGTAGACCAGCCCCCAGCTGACGTAAAGTTCGACGCCGTTGACCCCGGACAGCAGGTCCGTCACCTGCCAGGGGGACAGCCCCGGGGCGGCGATGGTGCAGGTCAACTNCCGGCGGATCCGCTGGGTGGCATCCACCTGGACTTGGCCGTNGACCACGGGTAGCCCGTCGGGGTAGCCGGGGATCTGCACCCGGGTGGAACCGACGTAGGGCACGATCCGCGCGGTCATGGAGTGCGGGCCGCGCAGGGCATCGAGGAACTGCTGGCTGACCAGCAGGGCCGTGACCGTGACCGTGTTGGAGATCATCGAGCTGGCTGCGAGCTCGCCGTCGACGGCCTGGTAGTGCACCGGGGTGTTGGTGGGGGCGGCCGGGTCCGACCCGGTCCATACCCCGCCGGTCAGNGTGGCCGGGGTGGCACCGGCGATCGGGGTCCTCACCCCGTCCGGCCCCACCCGGTAGATCGTCGCCGTGGTGAACTGCGGCCACCGCAGCGACAGGTCCACCGTGCTGCCGGAGGTGGACACGGTCGCGGTGAGCCGCGCCGGGTAGAGGGCGCTGAGCAGTGCGGCCCCGTCCGGCACCCCCAGCCCGGTGCACGCATCCCAGCCGGCGCGGGCGCTGTACCCCCGGTTGTTTCCGGCCACGATGTCGCGGCAGACCTGCGGGTTGCGGTACAGGAAGGGGTGCAGGTGGCCGACGCGGTAGCCCAGCGTCTGGGTGAGCTGGGCGGCGAGTCCGGCCAGCATCGGGGACACCGCGCTGGTCCCGCCGATGACGGCCCACTGGCCGCCGACCAGCACGATGCTGGTTCCGTCCGCGGCCGCGGTCGCAACGTCCGGGCCGCCGCGGCCGATACGGCCGCGCGGGTTGATGGACGGGGGGATGTTGGTGCTGGCCTGGTAGTCCGGTAGGTCGAACAGGTCGGAGATGCCGCCGCCGCTGTTGCCGTCTGCCTCGCCCCAGTCCCAGACCACCTCATCGGTGATCGTCTGGCCGGTGCGGACCAGCGTGGTGCCGCCGCAGGCCAGCATCCACGGGCTGCTGGCCGGGTAGTCTGCGTGCGCCAGGCCGTCGTGGACCCCGTCGGAGCTGCCGTCATCCCCGGAGCTGCAGGTGCAGGTGATCCCGAACAGCGCGGCGGTGTGTAGAACATCCTCCAGGGCGCTGATGGCCGCGGGGGTCCAGTTCTGTTCGGCGCTGCCCCAACTCAGGCTGATCGCGCACGGGCTGGTCACCGTGTCGTGGATGGCCGCGAGGTAGGCATCCACGAAGCCGGCGCTGGTGTTCGGGGCGACGTACACGGCCTGGCGGGCCTGCGGAGCGACCGCGCTGAGGATCGCGATGTCCAGCATCGTTTCGACAGAGCCGCCGTCGGAGCCCGGGCTGTTCGCGGCACCGTCCACGGAGATGGAGCTGACCTGTGGGGGGGTGTGGCCGATCGCGGACCAGTAGGTGGCCAGGTCGGGCAGGCTGTAGCCGCCNCCGAACTCCAGGATGGCCACGGTCTGACCACCTCCGGTCGCCGGGTAGTGGTCCCGCGCGGCCAGCGCGGTCGCGTAGAAGCGGCTGTCCGCCCCGCGGGCATCGGGGCCGGGGGAGGGGCGGTGCCGGTGGTGGGTGCGCAGTGCCGGCCGGTCGTCCAAGCCGAGCACCGCCACGACCCCGGCCAGCTCCTCGGGTATGTGCACCGGGCCGGTGCGCCCGCGGTACCAGCCGCCGGGATGCTCCCAGCGGTCCAGCCGGACCCGGAAGGCACGGCCCATCTGCCCGACGGAACCGNCCAGCTTGACCGTCCGGGCCGGCTGGTGCTCCTCGACGACGTCCAGGTCGTGTTCGGCGGCGAACAGGCGCAGCGCGGCGAGGTCCTGCGCGCGGGCGCCGTGGCGGGCCGCGAACTGGCGGCGGTCCATCCGCACCGCGATGTCGGGGAGCGGCTGGGCGGGGCGCAGCAGCACCGTGACCTGCATGCGCGTGGAGCGGTCCAGCAGTCCCCGCCGGCGCGCGCCGCTCATCGGACGCCGATGGCTGCCGGCCAGCGGCCGGTACCCGCGCGGGGTGGCCATCACGGGCTCCCCGGGGCCGCGGCCGGCGCGATGGCTGTTTCCAGCGCCGTCCACGATGTCTTGGCCAGCGTCACGTCGGCCCAGGTCTGGTAGGTGGCCAGTACGTCGGCCCAGGTACCGCCGTAGGTGGTGCCGGTGCCGCCGCCGGCTCCGATGCCGTCGCCGGGGCTGGCCGCGCGGCCTAGCCCGGAGGGGCGGCCGGTGTAGGTGACGGGCAGAGTGTGCACGCGGGCAGGTAGGCCGTAGCCGATGCGACTGCTGTCGTAGGCCCCGACGGCGATGTACCCGGAGTCGTCCCCGGNGGCGTCCGCGGCAGGGGCCCGGTAGTACAGCGTCTGGCCGTCGTCGAGCAGCGCCTCCAACGCGCGCCGTTCCTCATCGGTGAACGTCAGGATCTTCAGGGTGGTGGTGGGGGCCCAGNGCCGCCCGGACACCACGATCGGNTCCTCTCGGCCCAGCACCTGGAAGACGCCCTGGGGCAGGGTGCGGTTCTTGGTGGTGGCATGGTCCTCCGCTGGTGTGATCCGCATGGACAGTGACGGGCGGCCGGGGCTGATGAGCCAGTAGCCGGTGGAGCCGGGCAGGGTGACGGGCTGGCTGATCACCGCGCTGCCGGCCGGCTCGGTGGCCGTNTACCAGACGGGGCGGTCGGCGGGGGCCTCGACGTCGGCCCCGACCCACTGCCCGGAGGNGAGGGTGGCAGGGGCGGCCGACCGGACCGGAATGACTGTTCCTGTGGGGTCGGAGCGGGTGACGGTGACGGTCGCGGGCTGGTTGGGCCCGGTCCATGCCACCTGTAGGTCGATCCGACCTGCCTGTACGTTCGGAACCGCGTAGATCACTCCGCCAAGCAGGGGTCGGCCGGTCAGGCTGCCCCGTTCGTGGATCTGCCCGGAGCCGACGAGGTGACATACCCCGGCTGCCGTGAGCACCCCGTTGCCGCTGATCTGCCCGGAGCCCTCGCCCGGCTGACCGGCCGAGCCCCCGAGAACGGACAGCGCCGCGGTGCCGCGCAGTGCCGCGGCCCCGCTGGTGTGGGGGTGGCCCTCCCCGACGGCCAGCGTCCCGAGGCCGCTGACCGTGCCGGTTCCGGTGCCGGAGGCGGCCACGGGCAGGATTTCGACGGCCACCCAGGACAGCGGCCCGGACGGCGCGGTGGTCGACAGCATCATCGGCTGTCCTTCGGCCCCCGCCGCGGTGCAGTACAGGGTGGCCGCGGTCAGCGGGGTGGCCGCGCTGTATCGGGTCACCCCGCTGCCGGGGGTGGGGGCGGCGCCGTTGGACCAGTCCGCGTAGATCCCCCACAGCCAGGAGCCGGTGCGGCTGCAGGGGACCTGCACGGACAGCAGACCGGTCGCGGTGCCCTGCGCGACGGTGCCGATCGGGCTGCCGGGATCCTGCCCGGTGAACACGATGACCTGCGCATACTTGGCATAGCTGTTGTCTGAGGCCCCGACCACGGTGACGGTGCGGGGGATTGCTGTGGTGGTCACGGCCCACCACAGCACCGCCTCGTCGTAGGCACTGGTCCCCCCTGCCCGGCCGGCAAGCTGCCAGGACAGGCCGCCGGTGTCAGTGATCCAGGGACCCACGCTGCCGCCGGCGTAGGTGGAGCCCACCTGCGCGGCCACCAGCAGCAGCGCCCCGGTCGGGGCGGTGAACGGGGCGGTGGTGGCCGGCCCGCCGCCGGTGAACTCCGGGACCAGGACCGGCGGCGGGGTGGAGGAGTCGACCGCGAGCATCCGCTACCCGCCGATGCTGGCCAGGCCGCCGGATGAGGGGTTGGTCAGCGTGTAGGTGCCCTGGGAGCTGTAGGGCTGGGGGGTCCCCAGCGGGGCGCCGCCCTGGAACACCCCGCCGCTGGCGGAGTCCCACGTGCCGACGAACGCCACCGTCGCCCCGCCGGGGACGTCGAACGTTACCGAGTTCGCCAGGTTCTTCGCGCCGGCCGCGGCCGGCGACCAGGACGCTGGCTTACGGGCATAGGCCGGGCTGCCACCGGCCAACTCACTGTCCCCGGCCGCGCCCGGGTCGGCTGCGTGCAGGGAGAAATAGAGGGCCCTGTTGGCCCCCAACTGATCGAGCATGTAATTCTTTGCTGCCGCGCTGAATCCCATTTTGGCTCCCTGTCAGCCTCTCTTGATACCGCCGCGGAACGCGGCCGCGGTTTTGCGGTCGCGGTCGTCGATGCGGACGTCGATGATGTCGGTGATCTCCCGGTCGCCCAGGTAGACGTGAATGTCTCCGAGCTGCACCGGTCCGGCAGCTCCCCCGGACCGGCCGGAGGCCAGGTTCTGCAGGGTCTGCCACTGGCCGGGGGTGAACACGGCCGCAGGCTCCCCTGCCCCGGTGGCATTGAGGACCAGGCTGTGGCCGGGGGGCAGAATGNCACCGGAGTCGTAGCCCAGGTAGGAGCCGGAGTACAGGTTTTTGATGCGGTCGGGGCTGCCGTAGGTGTCCTTGATGTACCGCTCGCTGCTGATCAGGTTGTCCAGCGGGTTGAAGATGTCCCCGAATCCGCTCAGCATGTGCGCGCGGAAGGTGGACGGCAGCATCTGCACCAGGCCGGTGGCGTGTTGCCCCAGAACCGCGGTTGGGTTGACTGCCCGAGCGTTGNCGCCCGATTCCAGTTGGACCAGCCGGGCCATGTCCGGGGCCCAACTGGCCGGCAGCCCGTTGATGGCCAGGGACTGCGTGATGAGCGCGGTCAGGTCCGCGGAAAGGCCCTTCTCTGCCCCACCACCGAATATGGCATGCAGGGCAGAGGAGCCCAGGTGTTCAAGGCCGGAGAGAGCCCCGCTGNCCGCCTTCTTGGCTAGGCCNGTGGCCAGCCCGGGGACTTTCTCCAGGATCGAGCCCAGGTCGTCCAGGTGCTGAACGACCCAGCCCCAGGGGTCCTGCAACGCACCGGAGAAGATTTTGTCGAAGATGCCTCCCATGCCGGCCCCACTTGATACGATGCCCTTGATCAGTCCGCCGACGATGTGACCGCCGATATCGGCCATGACGGTGGACGGGCTCTTGATCCCGAAAAAGTGTTTGACCCCGTCGATGATCGAGGTGCCGATATCCTTGATGGTGGTCCACACCGTCTTCCCGGCATCCTTCAGGCCGTTGATCATCCCGTCGATGATGTCTTTGCCGGCGGTATAGAGCAGGGTGAGGGCGCCCGATCCGAAGTCGGAGAAGAACCTGGTGACATCGTGGAAGGCGGTGCTGACCAGACTTTTCACGTCACCCCAGAGCTTCCCCCAGCGCCCTGTGAAAATGTCGATGAAAATGGNGGCAATGCCAAGGATCAGATCGAGCGCGGTCTTGATCGCGTCGTGTATCAGCGTCCACGAGAGGACCACGGACCCCTTGACCAGATCCCAGGTAATCCGCCAGTAAATCAGCAGGGAGTTCAGGGCGAACTGAATCGCACCGGAGATGACGGCCCAGGAAACACGGAAATCGGTTTCGACGATCGCCCATGTTTCCCGCCACAATGCTTTTATCTGCTCACCGTTGTTATGCCAGAAATCGACGAAGACGCCGATTTCTCCGCGTATCCAGCTCAGCGGTCCGGCGATGAAGGCGCTGATTGCCTCCGAGACAACGGACCAGACTTCCCGGCCGGCGGTCTCGATACCGGAAAACGCGGCTCTGACACCGTCGTGGAACCACGACACATGCCGGTAGNCATAGATCAGGGACCCGACCAGCAGCCCGATCCCGATCACGAGCAAGCTGATCGGGTTGGCGACCATCACCGCGTTGAGCAGCGTCTGCGCGGCGGCCAGCGCACCGGTCGCCAGGCGCCACGCGCCGATGGCCCCCACCACCAGCCCGATACCGACGGCCCAGCTCCGGACCAACGCCTGGTGCCGCTCACCCCAGCCGACCGCCAGGCGCACCGCCGAGGTCATCCCTCGGATCGCCTCACCGGCCCCGTCGAACGCCTCACGGGCCAGGCGTCCGGCCCGGACGGCAACCGACTGCCAGCCCAGCATCTCCCCGGGATTCAGCTGCCCCTCGAAGCCGCCCCGCGCGAGGGTGAGCGCCGGAGTGACCTGCCGGCCCACCGCGCGCACCGCCGACCCGGCCGCGGCCGCCGCCCCGGCTGCCCCCTGCGGCGCGGGCCGTCCCGGGCGCAGCGTCAGCGTCCCGGCCGGGTCCCGGGTGGGGGGCTGGAACTGGCCGCGCAGCCCGCCGGCGAACCCGGTCCACAGCCCCCGCGCGGTTGCGATGTCCCCGGTGAGGCTGCCCAGCCAGCCGGAACGGACCTGCGGGGACAGCGCCTGCCCGCGCATCGCGCCGACCAGCGCATCCCAGTCGGCCCGGACGGTGTGCAGCGTGCTGTGGGCGAACGCGCCCAGNCGACGCAGGAACCCCAGCACCCCGGAGCCGGGATCGGCCCCAGGCCCGGCCCGAAACCCCTCGATCAGGGCACGCCACAGCGGGCTGACCGTGCGGATCGCCGCGGCTAGCGTCCCGCCGACCGCCCCGGCCAGGTCCAGCAGCCCCTTGAGCAGCAGGGTGACCATCGGCAGAACGACGGTNCCCGCTTCGATGCCGAACGTGCTCAGCCCGGCTTTGGCCCGGTCGACTTGGAACCGCAGCGTGGAGGTGACCGTGCTCCAGCCGGCCACGTTCTTACCCGCCCGGTTCGCTGCCTCACTGATATCCCGCGTGTTGGCGATCAGCTCCTGCATGTGAGGGCCGGTGAGCTGCACTGCCGCGGTGAATCCCCGGGTGCCGCCGACGATGGNATGCAACGCTGAGACCTGGCGGGCAGCATCGTTCGGGAACGTCGTCCCGATGTGCTGCTCGATCAGTTGGAGAGTGGCGACCAGACCTTTCTCTGCCAGGGAGTGCTGGACCTGCGTGGCTTCCAGCCCCACCTCGGCCATGGCCGCGGCCGCCTCTCGCGACGGCGCGGCCATGCTTTGGAGCATGAATCGCATCCCGGTGCCGGCCGACGCGGCGTCATGGGTGACCGAGGTGATGGTGGCCATCGCCCCGGTGACCTCAGCCAATGGCACATGAAGTGAATTTGNGACCGGCGCGATTGTTTTCATGCCCAACGCCATGTCCTGCATGCGGACACCGCCGTGTGCAACGGTCTCCACCATGATGGACATGGCCCGGTTGGCCTGGCCGACCGGAATCTCATAGGAGCGCATCACGGTCATCAGGGACGTGGAGACCGTCTCCATGTCCGCCATTCCGGTGCGGGCCCCTTCGGCTNCGGCGTGCAGGACCTGGAGTGCCGCGGCCCCGTGATACCCGTCCGACTCGATCGAGTAGATCCCTTTTTCCAGCTCGATTGCGGTGACGCCGACCTGGGTGGACATCGATTTCAGCCCGTCGGCGATCATCCCGAGATTTCCGGTGGCCTCACCGGCCCCGGTGGCCAGGTCCTTCAGGCGGAATTCGAAATCCTGCGTCTGATGCGCGGCCGTGGCAAGCCCGTGAACGCCTTCCAGAACGCCAAGGATGGCCGCGACGTCTTTCAACTGGCCGAGCAGCCCGCCGCCGAGGAAACTGCTGCCCTGCACGGCTGCTGCCCCGGCAGAGCCGGCCGCCTCCGCCCCGGCGATCTCGGCGCGTAGTTGCTGGATCTGCCGTTGGGCCGCGGCCGTATCGGCGTTGACCCGCACCGTGGGGCNCATGTCGCGGGCCATGGCATCCACCCGGTCCAGGCCGCGGATGACCTGCCGGCCGTCGACGTCCAGTCGGACGGTGGGCCGCATGTCGCGGGCCATCACCTCAACCCGGTCCAGGCCGCGCATGACCTGCCGGCCGTCGACGTCCAGGCGGACGACGGGCTTGAGGTCGCGGGCCATCACCTTGACCTGGTCGTAGCTGGCCCGCACCTGGGAGATGTCGGCCCGGGTTTTGATGACCAGCTCGCGGCTCATCGCCTTGTCAAAGAAAGCATTGATCTGCGTGAGCGCCGGTTTGGTATTGGCATTGACCATCGCCCATGCCTCACCGACGACGCTCTGCATCGCCTTGCACCTCCTTCCCGCCCGTCGCACGGGGAATGTCGGGTCAGCCGCCGGTCATCGCCCAGGCCCGCTGCAACGCGGCCTCGTCCTGCGCCCAGGGATTCGGCCCGTATTTGCGGATCCGTTCCGCATCGTGTGGGTCATCCGGGTGGGGTGTGGCCTGCGCGCCGCTGCGGCCCGGTAGCGGCTTCGCCAACTGGTCGTCCAGGGATTGACGGACCTCTGCCCGGCTGGCCCACGCAGAGGTCATGTCATCGACGATCAGCGCATACAGATGCGCGACTACCCGGTGAGCAGCGGTGGTTGCGGGGTCAACACCGGACCGTTCCAGGCGGGGTCCGTAGTCACCCCAGTAGGCGGCCCCGTTGGCGAGGAGTCGAGCGAGCGCCGGGTAGGGCGCCGTGAATACATTTCCATCAGTCCTCGGAACAGCTTCTCGAAATAGNGGTCATCGACTGTTACGCCACCCGAAGTCGTCATCAGCAGCCGCTGAAAACGTTCCTGCTCCTCCTCCACGACAACTCCGCGGACGAAATCGACCATCGCGGCCGCGCCCAGTGCCTCATCTCCGGTGTGCTCGGCCAGACCGAACCGCAGCATGTGAAGAAAAGGCGCCGAGTCCACCCCGTGGAAGGTGTGGATCTCCGGNTCGGTGAGATCCTTGCGGTGCATCGCGATCCGGATGATGACCGGGTCTGCCGTCTCTGCCGGGTGAACATCGATCCTCAGCTCGGGCATGTCCGTCCGTTCTATGTGATGGTGAGGTGCAGGTTGTCCGACAGATATCGGTTCGGCGCGGTCCCCGGATGGTTCACTTTGNGGAGAAACACCCCGGTGTTTTTCTGCGGCCAGTAGAAATGCAGAACGCCGTCCCGGCGGCGAGGGAAGATCGTGTGGGGTCGGCTGCCCTCGTGGTGGAGCAGCGCGATCGGATCCGCGGACCCCACCCGCACCGACGGGCCCAGAGGGCTCGCGATCGGCTGGATGGTCAGGCTGTCCCGCAGTTGCCCGACACGCCGGTCACGGGCCCGGCCCAGCGGGTCGGGCACGGCAACGCCCACCTGCCTGCGGGCCGCGACCAGCAGCACCGTCCCGCGCCGGTAGACCTCCCGACCCACCGGACCAGTCAGGCTGACGAAGAACTCGGCCTGTCCGGCCGGGTTCGGCACCCACCGGGCGCTCACCGGACCGGGGCCTGCTCGAGCGCCAGGCCCACCTGGGCCTGCACCCCGGCCAGCCCGCCCTGCGGGCCGATCGGCGTGATGGGGGAGATGACGATCGGCACCCCGGGGCCGACCAGAAGATGTCCGCGGCGGGCGTGCTCCAGCAGGTCCTGGAGCACGGCCACATCGATCCACGCCGCGTCCGCGTCGGCGGCGACGTCGAGCGGGTCGGGGGCGTACGCGCCGTCCTGGCCTTGGACGTGAACGGCCCGCAGGATGCTGACCTGCCAGGTGGCCGTGCGGAACGCTGCCGGGGGCCGCTGCCACAGAGCGACCTGCTCGCCGGGATGCCCGGCAGCCAGCCCTACCAGGTGCACCACCAGCTGTTCGTCGTCAGCCGGGGCCACCTGGCCGGGGGCGGTGTACCGGCGGTCCGGCAGGGGCACCCCGGCCTGCTGGAAGCCGGCCTCGACGACGGCGAGGACGCGACGGCCCTGGGCGGCCAGCGCGGATGCGGCCAGGGCCATATCAGCCTCGCCGCCCGGTCGGAGCGCGACCGCGCCGCCCGGGCGGCTCGCGGCGGCCGGGCAGCCCGGTGTCGGCCCGCCCCGTGGTGTCGGACGGGAGGGGAGTGGGTTCGGCCGGGATCTGCTCGGCCGGGCGGTGAGCCGCGCTGGAGGTGCTGGTCGCTGACGGGTCGGGGGCCTGCGCGACGGCGCTCAGCGTCGCGACCAGCTCAGGGTCGTCGGAGGCGATGCCTCGGTGTTGCAGGGAGGTGAGTGTGCGAGCAGCCCGGTCCGGGTCGCCGCGGACCGCGGTGATGATCTGCTGGCGTTCCAGGGTGGACAGCATCGGACCCCACACCGGTGACGGTCAGCCCACCGCCAGGCGGTGGGCGACGTGCGGGAGGGGGTCCGTGTCCCTCGCTGTCCAGCCTAGCGGTCACCGCCGTCCACCGGGGGTAGGTCGCCCTCGGCGGTAGACGGTGGGGGTGGGTCGCTGGGGGCTGGCTGGGCGGGATTCGCGTGCCGGGGGGAGCGGGCCTGCCCGCCGCGCGGGACATGGCCACTCGGACGGGGCACGGCATCGCGGCGCCGTTGCAGGTAGGCGGCCAGTGCCTGGTCCCCGATG
The DNA here is from genome assembly GCF_001420875.1 of Frankia sp. AvcI1. Taxonomy (NCBI): domain Bacteria; kingdom Bacillati; phylum Actinomycetota; class Actinomycetes; order Frankiales; family Frankiaceae; genus Frankia; species Frankia sp. AvcI1. The sequence goes on from NZ_LJFZ01000001.1 coordinate 358,172, forward strand.
CGGGCCACTTCCGCTGCCAGGTCCGCGGCCTGCTGCGGGTGGCGATGCTCGGCGGCCAGCTGGTCGATTTCGTCCGCGCTGGCCCCGGCACGTTCCAGCCGGCCGTACAGCACGGGGCCGAGGATCTGCAGGGTGGTGGGCATGTCAGCCTCCTGATCTGCGGGTGCTGCCGAGGTCCGGTGTCCACACGGTGGGCATCCGTCNCAGCCTGTCCGGGTTGACCGTGCCGAGGAACAGCTCTGCCTCAGGGACCCCGACCCCGCCCTCGGCGTCCAACGCCTGGTTCGCCAGCTCGACGGTGACGCCGGCACGCTTCACGGCCGTGGTGCGGGCCGGCAGGGTCGCGCCGGTCGCCGGGTAGCCCAGTAGCTGAGCGATGGAGGCAGCCAGCGCGGCCGCGGCCAGCTTGCCCATCGCCGGGGGTGCGGTGCCGTAGGTGCAGGTCACGGCGAACGTGCCCGGTTCGGTGGGGGGAAGGTCGAGCTGCTGGTGGGAGGGCCAGCCGTAGCGGCCGGTGGGGACTGCGGCGGCGGTGGGCCGCACGCGCACCAGCCACCGTTGCTCGTCGATGCGGTACTCAGCCGGGGGGATGATCTGCCCGTCCAGCAGCACCTGGACGATGCTGCGCAGCGGGTACACCCCGAGGTCGACGGCCGGCGGGTCGCCGCCGGCATCGCGGCGGTCGTACACCCGGTCCGGGGTGAGCGCCGTCCACACGTCCCCGCTGGCATAGCCGTAGCAGCCGGCGAACGTGCCGAGGCCCGTGCCGATCCGGCCAGGCAGCGGGTCGGCGCTCGGGCGCATCGTCGCGGTGAGCAGCCCGGGGTAGAGCCGCCCGGACCGCAGGTAGAGGACCTCGCTGGCCGCCTCGGCACACTGCTGGAGCACCCGGCGGTCGACACGGGCCATGCGCGGTCGGGCCGCGACGTCGTCGGCGCTGATCCACGGGATCGGCAGCAGCGGGGCCGGATCCGGGCTGGCACTGGAGTTGGCNAGCGCCGCCACCACGCGGATCNGGGACCAGGTGTGCAGCGGCCAGGTCTCGCTGGCCCCCCCGGGCAGCGTGACGTGCCATTCCCCGGCCAGATCCCCCGGGGCGGCAGTGTCCTGGAGCGTCCAGGGGTACTGGACCAGGCCGCCTGCCGCGTACACCACCTGCGCGGGCGCGTTGATGACCACCCCGCCGCCCACGGTGGGACGGGCCACGAATCGGACCGCGGCCCCGGTCAGGTCCTGCGGGCTGCGGCTGATCGGGTTGAGNAGGGTGTCGGTGAGCGTCGGCTGGGTGTCCCCCTGGCCGACCTGGAAAACGGGCGGATTGCTCATGAGATCGTGATGCCGTAGCGGGTGCCNTACCAGCTCATCAGCGCGGCCAGCTCCCCGCCGCTCAGCGTTCTGCCGTACACGGCGAGCTCGGCCAGTTCGCCGTCGTACCAGTTCGAGTTCGCGCCGCTGTTGGTGCCCAACCGCAGCCCCGGCAGGGCGNCAGAGGCGCCGGTGCCGGTGGTACCGGTCACGGTGGCAGTTCGACTGTCCAGATAGATCGCGCTGGCGGCGCCGTTGTACAGCACCGCGATCACATGCCAGGTATCCAGCGTGATGCCCTGGTTGATCTCACCGGCCGCGCCGGCGCCGGCGGACAGGGTGGTTCCTGTGGAGATCCCCGCGTANCAGTAGACACCGTTGCGCCCGGTGTAGAGGTTCCCCACGTTCCCCGTATAGATCTTCGCGATGGNGATCACGGTGAGGGGTACTGGTCGCCGGGCGGCCCACACGCCGGAGTCGAGGTTGTGGTTGGACGCGCTGGCGAACACCAGCGCCGGCCGGCCGGCGACTCTGTTCGTCCGCAGGACCGGCCGCTGCCCGGCCGTGGCCTGGGTGAGCGCCGCGGTTTCCACCCCCGCGCTTGGCGCCCACGATCCCACCGCCGTGTTGTCCGCCAGGGTCAGCGTGCCGGCATCCACCCAGCTCATCAGCCCTGCGATCTGCCGGGGGTCGAACGGGGGGAGGGACAGGACCGGGGGAGGGGGCGCGGCCAGCGCCGTGATGATCTGGTCGGCCATCGCGCGATGTCCGCGGTCCGTCTGGTGGACGTAATCCGCGGGATCGATCAGCAGGGAAGCCTGGTCGGCGGCCTGGCTGGTGGGATAGATACCGGAGATGTCCAGGTAGTCGACCAGCCCCGGGTTGCCGGCGGCTACGGCGGCCATCGCGGCGGTGTAGGCCGACCAGGGGNAGGCAGGGCTGGACACATCCAGCCGGAGGTAGCTGCCGATCACCAGAATCGACGGAGTCGGGGTGACCGCGCCGGCCACAGCGTTGACCAGGGTCTGCAGGTTGGCCTGGAACGCCGTCGGGCTGACCCCGCCGGCGAAGTCATTGGCACCCAGCATGATCGTGACGAGGCGGGGGGACAGAGCTGCCAACCGCTGGAACAGGCTGGGCGACGCCCCGGCCCAGGAGGCCGCGGTGGTGCCGGCAGCGCCGGAGGTGTAGATACGGATTCCGCTGGTCTCATCCCCGCCGCGGACGTAGATTCCGTTGATCACGGTGGCCGCGCTGGCGGTGATCGTGATGCTGTGCGGACCGACGCTCACCACGGGGGAGATGTAGATGCCGTCGTGCCGGTCGGCGGTCCCGGCGGTGTCTGGGGTGATGGTGACGCCACTACCGCCGTCTACGGCGACGGTGAACGCGCCGCTGTTGGGGCCCTGCACGAAGTGGACGTCGAAGCCGGTGCCGACCTCGGTACGGCTCATGCTGGCGGAGGCGGTCAACGTGACCGAGGCCAAGCCCAGCCCGTTGCCGTCCGTGCCGTGGCTGCCGGAGATGGTCCACCCGGCGTCGGTGGCCAGGATATGCACCCCGCCGGTCACCCCCGGGGGGTTGTACCGGGCGTGCAGGTCCACCCCTACCTGGTCGGTGTAGCGGCGGGTGCGGTCGGTGGCGTTGTACCCGGCGGTGGTGGAGGAGCCGATGCATACCGCGGACACCGGGCCGTACAGCCGGTTCCCCAGCCCGCCGCGCCACGCGGCGAGCTGGGGGCTGGTGACGGCTTGGGAGCCGACCGCGGCCTGCGCCGCTCCGATCCCCAGAGTGCGCAGCGAACCGGTCGAGGCCGGGGCGTCCACGGTGCCGGCGGCGACCGTGCCGGCACCGGTGCCGATGGGGAGCTGGGAAACAGGTACCCGAGCATTGCTGTCCAGCCCGGCGTACCCGCCCGGGGTCCCCTTCGCGGCGACGTTCTGCTTGCCGGCCAGATCCGCCGGCAGCCCGGCCACGTCGGCCTCGACCAGCGTCACCGCCCCGGTCCGCCCTGCCACGGATGAGACGGGGATGGCTGGGAGCTGGCTGGAGGGCACCAGCCCGTCGGCCCCGAGCGCCGCGTACCCGTTCGGGGCTCCTTTCGCGGCGACGTTCTGCCTGGCGGCCAGATCCGCCGGCAGCCCGGCCACGTCGGCCTCGACCAGCGTCACCGCCCCGGTCCGCCCTGCCACGGATGAGACGGGGATGGCTGGGAGCTGGCTGGAGGGCACCAGCCCGTCGGCCCCGAGCGCCGCGTACCCGTTCGGGGCTCCTTTCGCGGCGACGTTCTGCCTGGCGGCCAGATCCGCCGGCAGCCCGGCCACGTCGGCCTCGACCAGGGCAATGTCCCCAGTCCGCCCTGCCACGGAGGTCACCGCGGTGACGGGAAGCTGGCTGACCNGTACCCGCCCATCGGGCCCAAGCGCCGCATAGCCGCCTGGCTGGCCCTTGTGCGCCGCCAGCTCCACCCCGGTGAGCCGAGGATCATTGCCGGCGGCGACCGTATCCGGGCCGCTGCCGACCGGCAGTTGTCCCACGGGCACCGTCCCGGCGGCATCCAACGCCGCATAGCCGCCTGGCTGGCCCAACGCGGAGATCACCTGACGTGCCCCGAGATCCTCGACCAGTCCGGCGATGTCCGCCTCGGTCAGCACCACCGCCCCGGTGCGTCCAGCCACCGTTGTCACCGGGGCTCCCGAGCCGGGAATCTGGGAGGTCAGCAGCAGGCCGGCCGCGTCCAGCGCCGCGTAGCCGCCCGGCTGTCCGCGACGACTGGTCTGCTCGGCCCCGACGAGCCGCGGGTCATCCCCGGCAGGGATCGTGCCTGCCGTGCTGCCGATCGGCAGCGCCTCGAACGGCACCCGTCCGTTCGGGTCGGCAGGGGCATAGTCGGCGNCATCCCCGCCCACCGGCACCGCGCGCAGCTCCACCCCAGGGCCGACGAGATCGTAGAGACCGGGTTCCGTCCAGAAGTCCAGCTGCCCTGTGATCGGGTTGACGATCACAGGGTTGTCCGCCAGCGCGCTGCGGTCCCGATCGGTGTAGAGCATGGCCGGCATCCCGCTGCCGGTCGGGTAGATCGTGACCGGCACCCCGCGGGCGATCTGCCCGTCGGTGCGCAACGCGACCTCCGCATACCGGCCGGCGTACATCGCGGTCATCTCAGCTCCAGTCGGTGGTGAGCTGGAACGGGGACAGNATCCGGCCGGCCCCGGCGGCGGCGTTGATGATCGCGGTGGCGCAGGNACGTGCCCCGAGCTCGTTCAGGTTGATGCCGTCCGCCGCGTACAGGCCGGGTGCTTTTCCGACGAGAGCATCCACATCGGCGTAGACCACACTGTTGACGAACTCGGCGCACAGGCCTTGGATGGCCGTGTTCCACGCGAGGACATCGGTGTCGGTGACGCTGGTGGGGAACGCTGCGTAGGCGCTGGCGTCTCGCAGCCGGGGGATCCCGCACACCACGGTGAGCGGGGGCACCGGGGCGTCGGCCTGCCAGTAGTCCAGGCCGACGTCCCCGCCTGCGTCGAGGGCGGTGACCGTTCCGACGATGGTCTTGCCGGCGTCGGCGGCGACCAGTCCGGGGATGCGCACGGCCACGTGGCCGTGGGCGCCCCCCGCCGGCATGATCGCCGAGGTGTTGGTGGTGCCGCTGGTGCCGGTGGAGGCGGTCCCGGACCAGCTGATCGTGCCGCCGGTGGTGCCGGCCGCGCCGATCAGGCCGATGGTCACCGTGNCGCCGGGGAAGTCAGCCGGCAGGGTGATCGTGACGGTGCCGCCGGTGGAGGTCCAGCTCCAGTAGCCGCCGCCGCTGTTGTAGCTGGTGGTGGTGACCGCAGTGCCGCCGGTCAGGGTGACGGTGCTGTCGGTGTGCTCCCGTACGGTCGCCGCCCGATGCCGGGAGATCGNCGCCCGCAGTGCGTGGATGAAGGCGTCGCGGATGTGGGTCGACGGCCCGAGCGCGCCGAGGTCGTAGATTCCCCAGCACAGGATGGCGGTGCCGTCCCGGCCGATGTACGGCGCTCCCCGGACCGTCTTCGGTTCGCCTTGCAGGACCTGCGGATAGCCGCCTGCGCCGGCCCCTTCGGCCAGCAGCAGCGCGTCGTCGACGGCCCGGTTGGTCACTCGGCTGTCCGGGAGTCCGCACAGGGCTTGGACCAGCCGGTCGGCCCGGAACCCGGCGGACTCCACCGCCCCTGCGATCCGGTGGAACACGCTGTGCCCGTAGAACACCAACTGGCGGGGCAGGATCGGCATGGTCGGCAGGTTGGCGGCCGGCAGCAGCGCGGCCGCGTCCAGCGGGGCGTAGCCGCCGGCGTGGCCGCGGCGGGCAGTCTGCTCCGCATCGACGATCCGCGGGTCGTCCCCGGCAGGCACGGTGCCCGAGCTGGTGCCGAGCGGCAGGTAGCCGAGGGGCACGTGCCCGGCGGCGTCCAGTGGCGCGTAGCCGCCCGGCGCGCCTTTGCGGCTGGACTGCTCGGCATCGACCAGCCGTGGGTCGTTGCCTGCGGCGATCGTGTCGGCCAGCACCCCGACGGGTAGCTGGCCTGCGGGCACCGTGCCGGTCTGGTCGAGGGCGGGTACGTCGGCCGGGTCCAGCACCACCGGTGCGGCGAAGACCACGACCCGGTCGCCGACTAGGTCNTACACCCCGGGCTCGGCCCAGAAGGCCAGCAGACCGGTGATGGGGTCGACCGTGACGGGGTTGTCGGCGGCCGCGGATCGCTGCCGATCCACGTACAGCTCCGNGGGTACTGCGGAACCCGCGTGGAACACGGTCACGGCCGCGCCCTTGNCCAGGGTGCCATCGGTGCGCAACGCGACCTCCGCATACCGGCCNGCGTGGATCATGCTCATGGGGTGGCCGCCCCATAGACGACGGCGCCGGTGAACGTCAACGCGCCGATGGCATAGGAGGGGCGCAGGTCCATGTCCCCGGCTGGCCCGCTGTAGGCCAGCACGGGCGGCATCCCGGACAGGAAATTCGCCCCCAGCCAGGTNCCGGCCAGCGTCGGCCCGGCCTCGGCCAGCGTGTCCACGAAGACGGCGAAGCCGTACCGGCTGCCGCGGATGAGGCTGACCGTGCTGATCGAGGTGGGGCTGGACGCACCGTTGTCGACGATCCGCCGGGAGCAGATCTCCTCGGTGCCCCCCCACAGAGTGGGGTCGGCCGCGGTCCGGCCGATGCACACTAGGTTCGACCCGGCGCTGTCCACCAGGTAGAGCCCCATCCGCGCGGTCGTCACCCCGGCCGATGCCCCGCCCACCAGGAAGGTGGTGAGCAGGCCCGTCGACAGGGTGACGTCCGCGGTGAACATGCCGACCAGCACGCTGCCCGGGGACAAGGTCAGGTAGGAGCCGGCCCACAGCCGGTGCATGGTCTCCGCCCGCCAGGCCCAGGTCCCCCCGGACACGGTGTAGCCGGCGGCGCCGATGATCCGCGGATCGTCGGCCGCGGCGACCGTGCCCGGCCCGGTACCCACCGGCAGCCGGGCATAGGGCACGCGTCCGGACGCGTCGAGGTCGGCATACTCCCGCGCGTCGGGCACCACCGGCACCGCGTAGACGACTTCGGTCGCGGCGGTGAGGNCGTACAGACCGGGGNCGGCGTAGAAGTCGAGCATGCCGCTTGCCGGGTCGGTCATCACCGGGTTGGAGATCAGGATGGTGCGGGTGTGATCGGCATACAGGGTGGCCAGCGTGCTGGTGCCTGCCACATGGACTGTGACCAGGACGCCCTTCGCCAGCGTCCCGTCTTCCAGCAGCAGGGCCTCCGCGTACCGGCCCGCGTACGTCGCCATCGGATGCCGTGGTCAGAGGACCAGGTAGGAGAAGGAGAAGGTGCCGGCGGCCTGGCTGGCGGCCGGCGCCGTGTGCGCGGACACCGTGAACCCGGTGGTGCTCGGCCGNCCCGCGAACAGCCCCAACTGTTGGGTGGCGTCGTTGTTCGGGCTGATGATGACCGCGCGGGGTGCGCTGGCCCACGCCGTCGAGAAGCTGACAATCACCTGCGCGCCGGCCGCCGGCGAGCCGCTCCCCGACCCGAACGTCANAGTCCCCGACTGATCATTGCTGGGGCCGACGACCGGTGCAGGCGGGGAGGTGCCTGCCGCCGCACCGGCTGCGGCGGTGACCGCAGGGGCGCCGGACACCAGGCGCTTGCTGGGATCCAGGCCCGGGTAGCCGGAAGCTGTGTCCCGCTGGTTGGCGTCCTGGAACTCTGCGGCGTCGGGGACCACCGCGACACCGGACACGGTAAGGCCCGGGCCGGCAAGGTCGTACAGCCCAGGGTCGGCCCAGAACCCCAGCACCCCGGAGACCGCATCGCTGGTGACCGGATTCGCCGCCGTCGTGCTCTTGGTCCGGTCGGCGTAGAGGGTGGCCAGGGTCGTGGTGCTCGGCAGATAGACCGCGATCGCCCCGCCCTTGAGCAGGCCCCCGTCGCTGGTGAACGCGGCCTCCTCATACCGGCCGGCATAGGTGTAGGTCATCCGGATGCCCTTCGCGCAGGGGTGAGCAGGACAGGCAGCGGTCAGTAGGGCAGGGCAGGGGTGGGCTGGTAGCCGACCGTGGGTAGGGGGTAGCGGGCCTCGCGGCGGCGGAAACTCACCCGAGAGCTGTCCTGCTGCCAGCCGCCGTCCGGCCCTCGACCCCAGTACAGGTTCGTGAACCCGAAGCCGCTGAAGCTCGAGGCGAGCGGGGAGGTGTCCAGNGTGCGGCTGCCCTTGTTCCACAACATCACCCGCGGCCACACCCAGTGGATGTAGGGCGGGTTCGCCGGACCTCCGTCGATCACCGCGCGGGACCAGGCTTCGATGCTCACCCCGCACGGGTTGGGGTCTGTCTGCAGGTCGGGGTAGGCATACCCTTCCGTGCCGTAGCCGCCGGTGGAGTTGGTGGCCGGGGGGCCCGGCACGCAGCCCATCGGGGTGGTGCCGGTGTCCACGAACGTGGTGGCCCCGGCCGTCTCCAGCGGGACCACGGCGATCTGCGCGTAGGAGGCACCGACCTGCCGGTAGATCCCGGCCATGGTCGCCCCCGGGGTGAGCGGGATGCTGATGCTGACGCTGCCGTTCGGCCCGATGACCGTGGTGCTGAGCGGGCTGGCCGGGGTGGTCTCCCCCCGATAGTTCATCACCGTGATCATGTGGCTGTAGGTGCCGGAGGGCATCGACCCGCCGGTCGAGGAGGGGGTAGCGGTGGCCACCGGGGCGGTCAGNGGCGGATCGTTGCTGGTAAGCACGGTGCCGCCGGTCAGCAGCTCCTCCAACTCCGGGTCCGGCGCGGTCAGGTCGACGGACACCGTCAGCCGCTTGGGCAGGTCCGGGGTGCGCCAGGTGACCGCCAGGTTCCCGGCCGCGTTGCGGGCGCTGGTGTCCTGGCCGTTCTCCATATCCTGCGCGAAGTCAATCTTCGCGTACTGGTNGGTGACGACCATGTTGTTCGGACCCTGCGCGATGTGCCCCATCGAATCCAGCCGGCACACCCGCATCGCGACCGACAGTATGGAGGCCGCACCGTCGTTGCCGGTGGGGGAGACGGCCGGTGATGTCGCGGCACCGACGACGATAGGCATCTGTCAGACCTCCAAGTCCGTCTGCACCGCGAAATGCACGCTGTAGTCCCAGTAGGCCGCCGCGGCACGCTGAGCGGTCACCGCCACCGTGTTCACCGACCTGTCCAGGTCGGCCAGCCACTCCCCATCGACGATGTAGGGATCTTCCAGTCGTACGTGGATCATCGACGTTGCATACAGCCAGGNGGCCCCGACGTTCGGTGTGCTGCCGCCGGGACCGGTTCCCGGGTATCCCGATCCGGGGACGACAATGCTGTCCATCAAGGTGAGCAGGTATTTGCCCTCACGGCGGATCAATCCGTTTGCCTGCCACAGCGGTAGCATTTCGGGAAGGCAGTGGATCATGCCGCGGCGGCCGGGGCCGATGGGCTGGCCGGTGGAGACGTTCACCGCGTCCTGCGCCCCGGAGGGGGCCGCCGCGCCGGCGTTGGCCAAGGCCTGCTCCAGCAGGCCCAGCGCGCGCAGCGGGGCCACCGGGCCGCTTGCCGGGGTCAGGTCCACCACGGGACCGCCGTCGNCGATGACGGGCATGGCCAGCCACCGCTGCGGATAGCCTTTGGCCTGGGCAATCGTGCCCGTCNACAGCTCGTACTCCACCGCGGAGGAGGTACCGGCGACCAGGCTGCGAAGCGCCCGATCCTGCCACTGGGCCGCGTCCAGGCCGAACGTCGACCGGGGCTCCTGGTGGGACACGACGAACGGGACGTAGTCCACGCGCGCCNGCAGCACCACCTCTGCCCCGCCGCCACCGGGATACAGGCTGTTGGCAGTCGTGCGGTCGCAGACGTCGATGCTCTCCGGCTGCGTTGCCCCGTAGGGCAGGAACGCAAAGCCCCGGGGCCAGGAGGCCGCGACCTTGTCGTCTTCCGGGTCGGCGGTGACCGCCGCGCGCAGCAACGACAGCGCGGGTGGAGAGAGAGCTGGTGGAGCAACCGGAATCNCCATCGAGGGAATAGCGGAGCTGACCGTGATGGCCACCGGCCTGCACCTCCCAGGACATGAGAAAAAGGCGATCAGGGGTCGGGATGGTCTGCCGGGAGGACGGACCAGGACACTCCCGGCAGACCATCCACGTCTTAGAAGGAGCCGCCCGCTCCGTGCGCAGCCGATGCGGCCCCGACCAGAACGGACGGGGCCGCGCTGGTGGCGATCGGAAGTGAACTACCACCAGTCGGCAAGACCGTGGAGATCACCCGGTGTGATTCCAGGCCTCGGAATGCCACGTTCTCAAACTGCTCTGTGAACGTCTGATAGTCGTTCGTGCCATTCAGGGTGTGGTCGCGGACAACACCGAGGTTCAGCGATCCGCCGTCCAGGCGCAGAAACGTCCCCTCCGGGAAAATCCACCAGTGCAGCTCGGTGGGCCAGCCGTTGAGGTAGGCCACGGTCTGCGCGCCGTCGAGCTGCTGGGAGACCGGGGTCGGGCCACCGGACCACACCGCGGCGCCGTCGGCCGGTTCCGATTCCTTCAGCCAGGTGATGTTGCAGTTGCGGGCGGTGAACCAGGACTCGATCTGCGCGTCGGAGATCGCGCGGATGTTGGTGCCGGCGTCGTCGTGGGCCTGCTCGCGCAACACGTCCACGCGGATCAGATCCCGCGCGAACTCCGGCATCAGCACGCGCCACCGCTGGCCCAGGGGCAGACGGGCACGGTAGCGGGCCCGTGCCAGGTACAGGTCGAGGGTGGCCAACACGTCGCGATGCACACCGAGCAGCCGGTTGGCCAGCACGGTCGTGGACGCCGTGGTGATCTTTCCCAGGAGGTAGAGCTCGGTGAATCGGGCTGCGTAGGTCATCACGACCTTCGTGGCAGCGNCCACCTGTTCCGGGCTGTACCGGGCCATCATGTTGCCGACCTGCACGATCGTCGGGATGGCGTCGACCAGGACTTCCTGCTCCGTCCCACAGGTGATCACCCCGTGGGGTTTGGTGGCACCCCCCGGGTTGNCATCCGTGGCCTCCGTCCACAGGCTGGTGGAGGCGGTGGCCACCGTGTCGGTGATCTTCGGGCTGGACACCCAGCGCAGACCGCCGCGGGTGGCGTTGAACGACGGCAGNGCGTTCTCCAACGGCCGGCTGTCGTCCCCCCAGGTCGGTATGGCGTAGTCGACCTCCACCGGGGTGCAGATCCCGCCCGACGCGACGATCGCCGACGACGAACAGACCTCGTCGATCTTCTCCTGGTCGCGGACCGGATCCCCGGTGAGCGTCCGCTCTTCCGGGTAGGCGTCGACCTTCCACCGAGCGACATGCTCACGGGGGAACGCCCGGGTGCCGAAACGGCCCAGCTTGTCGGAGATCAGCCGGCCCATCGTGTCCCAGCTGTCGATCGCGTCGCCGACCCGCACGTGCGGGGATCCGGTCGCGGACATGTAGGCACCCATGCGCGCTCGGCCAGCCACCGCTGTCTGCGGGCGGCGGGCGGGATCCGCGGCCGGCGGCCGATGCGCGGACATGGCTCCCACCGGGGCCCGCACGGCCGGCGACGTCGAGCCGGCCCCGGAGGTCGTGGCCGGGTCAGCGGGTTCGGGGGGGCCAGCGTCCCCGCCGGCGTCCGGGCCGGTGTCCTCTACGCCGGTTGCCGCGCCGGCCGGGGGAGGAGGGACGGGTTGCGGGGGTGGCGGGGTGGGGTGGACCGCGTCCCGGAGCCGGGCGGCCTGCTCTTCGGCTGCCCCCAGGGCAGCGATCCGGGTCCGTACCGCACTGGTGGCCTCGCCGATCCCCGCGAGCACGCTGACCTGTTCCGGGGTGCGCGGTGCGTCGTCCTCCCCGTAGATCGCGTCGAAGGCGGCGACCAGCGCCGTCTCCACGCGAGCGAGGTCAGNGGCGGACAGCCCGACGATCTCCTGGTGGACGGTGGCCAGGGAGGCGGCTGGATCGTCGGCGCTGTCCAGCGCGGCAATCAGATCGAGAAGAGCCTGNAGGTGCACGACTACTACCCCTTCGGGGNGGCGACGGATGACCTGAGCGGTCCCGGTCGCCATGCGCCCTGGGGTGTGTCGAGGCGGCTATGCCGGCCCTCCAGCTCGTACCCTGCCGACGCTACCACCAGGGGTGGCATGTGGGGTAGGGGTAACTCAGGCAGCGGTGCGCTGGTGCACGGCGTCGCGCAGGCTCCGCGCGGCCAGTTCCAACGCCACCTGGCTGCCGAGGGCGGCCTGCTCCGCGATCCGCCGGCTTTCCGCGAGATGTGCCTGCGCGGCGGGGTCCAGGCCCGCGCGGCGCCGGCGGCCCAGCGCGGCCAGGGTCGGGCCGCCGGCCGCCACCAGCGCCAGCGGCTCCCCGGAGGCGGCCACGGCCAGCCGTGGAACCGGAAAGGCCGGGGTGTTGACCGCGAGCGCGGCCACCAGGTGCAGACGGCCGCCGATGCGCCGCCAGTCCCCGGACAGGGCAGACCCGCGCAGTGCCCGGACCTGCTCCTCACTCACCCCGGGCCGCATCGCCCCGGCGACCCAGATACCCCACGCGTCCTCACCGGCCACCACGTCCGCCANGCCCGTAGCCGTGTTGTCGTAGTGCGCGATGGCCTGCGCGGCGCTGATGTCCGGCCGGGTGGAGGCGTGTCCGGTGTTCATGGTGATCGGACCGGTCGGGATCAGCTGCCCGTCCTCGCAGGACACTGCCCCCGTCCGGTAGTAGGGGTAGGTGTAGCCCGGGCCCATCCTGGGAGCGCGTAGTCGCGCGCCGCCGGCACCGATGTGGTCGGTCATCCAGTCGGCCAGGTGTCCCCAGATCTGGNCGGAGTCCTCGATCGTCACCGGGGTGAGTTCGGTCAGGTGGGGATCGGCGAACCAGGCAGCGGGGGGTCGTGCCGGGTAGGCCGAGGCGACGATGNGGGCCGGCTCCGGCGGGTGGATGGTCCACGCCGGCCAGGCCGAGGCCGCCATCGCTTCGCTGTCGTCGGTCTGGTCGGCCAGGGCCTGGGCCGGGGAGGGCAGCGGCTGCCCGTCGTCGTCCAGGCCGACGATGTAGGCACCGGCGAACGCGGGATGCGGTACCACCGTGAAGCCCATGACTTCACCGGCCGTGACGACCAGCCGCTCGGCGATGGGGTAGCCGTCCTCGTCCTCCTCCAGGACCTCCCACTGCGCCACGCAGGCACCGAGGTCCCCGGAGACCCCGTTGAGCTGCCCGNCATAGATCCGCCGGGCGAAGCTCTGCGCTTCTTCCCGAGTGTCGAACTCCCCGGCGGCATAGAGGNCCTGCGCTCCGTCGGGGTACACGTCACCGCGGCCGTCTGGTTCGCCGGCCACGTCCCGGCGGGCCAAGCTGGTGATCCGCCCGACGTGCACGGCGTCCGTGGTGGGCAGGTTGCCATGCGGGGCCCGGTCGGTGGCCATGAGCGTCAACGGGGCGTCGCGCCAGGTCAGCGCGTTGGGGGTGATGTATCGGCCGTCGGAGGTATCGACTCCCTCCACGATCCCGACGGGGATCGCAAAACCGATCAGTGGCCCGGTGGTCTCCGGCTCCGGGCTGTCCTCACCGTCGTCGGTCTCCTGCGCGAGGCTGGCATCGGCCCGGTCCGCCGCGGGGGTCTCAGCAGGCGCGGGCGGCCCGCCCGGCTCTGCTCCCGTGGCTGCGCTGGTCTCGGTGAGCTGCTGCGCCGGCTCGGCCGGCGGCTGGCTGGGGGCGGTGGTGGCCAGGACCGGTGGCATGCGGACCCCTCCCCGCGCGAGGCGCGGGACGTCCGGCAGGCTCGGGGTCCGTGTCCTCCCAGCCGGTGAGGTCCAGGGTAGCTACCTCACCTCCGCGAAGGGCTACCTGCGCGAGTGGCGGCGGGCCGGGAGGGGGTAGACGGAGGCCTGTCGGTGCTGCGGGGCACCACCAGGGGCCGGTGGGACGGCGGCGGTGGGAGATGCCGATAGCCCCACACCGCCACCAGCGTGATCACGATCAAGACGGCAGCGGCGACCAGGATGATCCGGTACTCCCGCATCACAGGGCCCCCACCGTGCGGCCCAGCGCCCGCCAGTCCCGGCGGAACTGGTTCTGCGCGGCGGTGAGCTGCATCGTCCCGGCACACACCCGCCCCCGTACCAGAGCCACCGTGGTCGGCATTTTGCTGCCGGCCGGCACCGGCCACAGATTGCTCAGATCTCCCGCCGTGCCAGGGGATCCGCCCACTTCCAGGGGAACCACGTACGCGACGGCGAATCGGTCCAGCGGCATCCCCCCGTACCCGTAGGCCGTCATCAGCGACTTAAGCTGATCGTTTACCATCGCTGCGGGCAGCCGACGCGCGTCCACCCATCCCGGCGCGCACACGGTCCGGCGCACGGTGGCGGCACTGACCGCGGCATTCCGGCTGCCCGGCGAGCACCCCGGATCCGGCAGCTGACCGCCTGCCCATGCATGGCAGCGGATCACCCCATGGGGGATGGCGGTCGGACCTGNCTGGGCCATCAGCCCCGCGTCGGACCCGGCCGAGCAGCCCACCACCGTCACAGCCGCGGCCGTCACCACGCTCACCGCCACCCACCACCTACGCATCATGATCACGTCACCCCTTCCTGCGATCAACTCTATGGGGTAACGGTAGCGGTAGATATGGCTGCGTGCGGGGTGAGGTAGGTAGGGTTGGGGTCATTCGGTCGCCGGGACCGGTGGACCGTCCGGTCCGGATCTGTACGGACGGCCCCGGCTGTCCCGAGCGGGACAGCGTCCCGCCGGGAGGACGCTGTCCCGCTGTGGAGGGAACGGCCCGGCGGCCGAACCCATCGTTAAGAAAGGGCGATCTCCATGTCCTGGCCTGCCAGCGGCGACCCCCTCACGTTCGGTGATACCGAGTGCATCAGCCTGCGTTCCGGCGCCCGCGTCATATGGGAGGCGGGCTTCGTCATGGACGTCGGGGGGTTGGTCAGAGAAATGCTGGTGCAGATCAGGCCGGACATGANCATGGCCGATCCCAGCTCCTTGGAGATCTGCCGCTTCGGTGAACGCTTCGCGCTGCCCGACGGGGTCGACGCCGCCCTGATGCACCCGGAGGCCGGAAGGATGGTCGTCCCGCTGGCAGAGGCCGAAGCGGCCGAGGTGATCGCCACCGCCCTGCGCGACACCCACCTGTTCGGGGTCGTCCCCAGCTTCGACGCGTTGCGGCTGGAACTGTGGCTCCGCGCCCAGCTGGGCAGCAGCTACACCTGGGAGAGTGCTCCCTGGCATTACCAGCCCTACGACGTGGAGGACCTAGCCGCCGGGGTCCTGATCGGCCAGGCGGCCACCGGCCTCTACCCGCGCGCCGCCGCTGCCCTTCGGCAGCTGGGCATGCCCTACAACACCGACGTCCTGTTCCGCTACTTCGACGTCCCGGACAATCCAGAAAGCCGCCACACTGCATTGGGGGATGCCCGCGCTGCCTACGCGCTGTGGCAGAAGATGCACGTCACCTCCGGGTTCAGTATCGAGGCTCTCAATGTGTCCTCCTCCACGGTCGCTCTGATTCTTTCTTTGACGTCCTGGGGGGACACCAGCGCGGACGTGCTGAGCCGTTTGGCTAGCCTTCTCCATGAGCAGGTCCCAGACGGACAGGTGATCATTCTGGAGTCGGGGGGTTCACTCCGCGAAGCCGATGCCGACGCCATGGCCCGGGCGGGGTGGGTCCGATCCACCACCCCGCCCCGCTCGGACGACCAAGCCCAGTCCGCGACGGAGCACCGGTGATGCGGCGGTAGGGGGTAGGGGTAGCCTCGGGGCTGTTGGAGGCCCCCGGACCCGACGCTGGTGACGTCGGGGATGCACCGGGGGTCAGACACGCGACGCCCCATGGAGACGCACGTGCCCGTACGCATTCTGACCGTCCCTTCGGCTGCCAGGAAGCGGGCCGCAGACAACCCCACCTCACCGAAGGCCCGGTCCAGGGGGACCGGCGCGGCATGAAGGGGTGGTGGCAGCGGAGCCGACCACTTCGACTACCGCTCACCATGCTGATCTTCAGTCTGGGTATGAGCGTGTTCGCGAACGGCGAGCACGCCCTGATCTATCACCGGGCGCAGCTGTCCGCGTGGGCATCAGTGCTGCTGTCGGCGNCCCCGCCGGTCGCGGTTCTGGGCTCGCTTCACATGCAGCTGTCCCCGTTCGGCCAGCCCGGTTCCTCGGGCCAGCGGTACGGCGACTGGGCGCTGACCGGCGCGGTATTCGCGTTGTCGTTCGCGTTGTCGTTCGAGACCCTGTGGCAGATCGGCCTGATCATCGGGCTCGACCACCACTTCGCCTGGATGTTCCCCGCCGGGCTGGACCTGGTGGCCGTGCGCGCGGCGGTCCTCGCGGATCGGATCGCTCGTCGCTCGGCCCCGCTTCTGACTGACCCTGCCGCCGCGGCGGAGGCAGCCGCAGGCGAGACAAGCCCGACCGAGGTCGAGGTGTTCGGGTCGCCAGCTCGTAGATGGCAGCCTTGGCGCAGCCGCGCGGCTGGCTCGGTCGCGGTCCGGCCGGCCCCAGCGCATCCTCTCCTCGACGCAGCCTCGCCTGGACACGCCGCGGTCGCCCCGGAGAACGGCAGCCCGACATCGCAGCCCGACGAACCCAGGCAGCAGCTGCACGTCGGCGTGCAACCGGACGCCGCGCGGGTCCACTCTGAACCGCCGCCGGCTGAGGATGGCAAAGGTCAGCCGGATGATGTGCCGGCACAGGACCCCGAGGTGCCGACGTGGCCGGCCGACGACGTCGCACGGGCCGCGAAGGCCCGGGAGATCGCCGCCGACCGATTCCGGCAGGAATGGGAACGCCATCGCCGCTCCCCGCTGAACATCCCCGCGGCCGAAATTCTTTCCTGGGTACCCGGTGCCGGCATGCGTGAGGGATGGGCATACAAGCATCGCCGGAAGGCCGCCGACGCTGCCACGGTCGCGACAGGGTGATCCGGCAGGGCCGGTCGAGCGTGTGCGGTACCTGCGACCGTGATCGCACACCGCACTGGTGTGCGGTCACCGCTCACGATCCGCTGACGGTCGTGTGACTGTGCAGCACGCGGGATGCCGGCCGTGAGGGGCCCCGCACGAGCGTGATGGCTGCCTGGACAGCCGTTCGACTGCCCCTGATTCACCCCCCTGACAGGAGCTAGCCCCGAGCAGCTGGCGGCCGGCGAGGCTGAGTGCCATGCCGGAGCCTCCGGACGGCCGACGTCCTTCCCCGGCCGGCACCGGCCGGGGAAGCAGGCCGATCATCGTGATGTGACGCGCGTGAATTTTCGGGACGATGTCGAGGCGTGCGAGGCNCACATGTGGCTTCCGGGACGGCTGCTGATCGAGCTGGGCGCGGTCGTGGACGGCCTGCACAAGGTGACCAACCCGTACCGGTGTTGNCTACCGGCCGAACACCCGGGTGAGCACTGGAGTCTGGGAATGGAGGCCACCGGTGAGGTGGGCCACTGGATCGTGTGGTCGGGTGCAGCCCCACCGCGCTTGCTGGTGGCCGGCTTCTGCCACGCGACGCTGGAGACTTTCGACCTGCAGGAGTCGGTCTACTGCAGGCTGGCCCGCGAACACCAGTGCCGTCATCTGGGCTACGGCCACATCGACGCTGATCGGCCCGGAAGCGCAGCCGTGAGCGTGTGCTGGTAGACGATGTATGCCGCCTGATCTGCGTGAATCGCCGCCAACAACGGGGACGGCCTGGTGCCCCTTCGGCAGGGCCTGCACGCTCGTGAGGGCCCCGGCGGGTCTCCGGCGGCGCCATCGAGCCGGGGACCCCCTTGCGGACAGCGACCTGAACGAGTGCACGGTCGTGAGCGCCGATCGGCGGAGTCCAGTCCGGCCCACGGCGCCGGCCTCCACGACCTGACCGACGACCTGCACGTACCCGCCGGCCGCGACCACACAGCCCACCGCGCGATCCGCGACGCCGAACCCCGTAAGGGCAGAGCGCGCTTACACCCCGTCATCGCTCACCCGCAGGATGCTCCAGGCGAAACGTCACCTGCACGGCCATGCGGATGCCGGCGGAGGTCTCGGTGCTGTGCAGCCCAGACCGCACACCACCGCACGGCCGAACAGCGCAGGTTCACGGCCATGAGCATGCTGTGGACCCGTCGCACTGCCTCTGCCACGGGTGGAGGNCGCACGGCGCAAACGTGACTATCGTCGTGCCGCGGGCATTCCGGGAACATCGGACGTAAAGTAGTTACCGATCTTGTCGGAGGAGGTCTTCCCCCATGCCCGCACGTAGGAGCGACACCCCGGTGCTTCACGCGGTCCACCCCGGTGCACAATCACGCTACGCACGCGGGGGAGGGGAGATGAGTAAGCACTGCGACCATGAGACAACGTCGGGAGCCCTGCGCGCCGCGTCGCGTATTGCCGTCGCCCCGACCGAATACACGCTGGACGGCGAACCGCAACCNGCGGGCCTGATCACCCTGTATACCGCGGTCTGTGCCCATTGCGACCGGCGGCTGTTCCAGACCCACCGCACCGTCTACGCCGCACGGCCAGGCGGTCCGNCCATCCATCGCGGCCCCTGGTTCACTGACGCCCCGGACCCCGGCCGCAGACTGTCCGCGGTTCCTGCCGTAGCGGCAGGCTGACCGGAGCAGGGACAGCTCGCGGGGGGTTGGTTCTCCCGGTCGCTGTCCTGCTGTAGGCTGCCTCTGCGCGCCGGCTCCTTTCGTACGTTCTTTGTTGACAGCCGGAATCCCGGTATAAGCCCGTCCGATGGCCCCGGCGCGCACCTCTCCTTCTCCGTGCTGCTAGGCGCGGCCGAGCCAGGCTTCGACTGCCGCGTCGACGGTGGCCTGAGTCCACAGGGGCGTGNGGCCCAGATGGAGATCGGCAGGCGGCACCACCAGGCTGCCCGGCCGGCGGGTCCACCCGTTCCGCGCGGCCGTCAGAGCCACCTGGAAGTCCTCCGGGTCGGCCGTCAGCCGTTGCNCGAACTCCGCGGCGCTGACGTACCGCTGGTCNCCGCCGCCACCGATACCCTTGATTCCGATCTTGGACAGTTGCGCCATGGCCGGCGGCTGTTCGGCTGGCAGCATCCGATCGCGCGCTGCTCCGGCCCGCTCCGCATAGATCAATATCTCCAGCGCCGACCACAGCGGCGTCCGGCCCGTGCGGCTGCGCGCGGGGGGCAGCTTCGAGCGCGGGGAACCGGCGTTCTCCCGGATCGTCTTCGCGGACAGCCCAGTCAGCGCGGCTGCCGCACCACTGTCGATCAGCAGATCATCCTGCGTGTTCACCAGCAACGCCCAGGCGGACAGGCGTCGGTCGACCTCGGCCCAGAACGCCTGCCGCATCGCCTGCGTCCCGTCGTACTCCTTGTAGATGGGCGCGCTGCCCAGCAGCCGGCCGCCACGGCTGCGGAGAGTGCCGGCGGTCCACTGGGCCAAGGCTTCCGGGCCAGCGAATCCGGTGACCGCCAGCNGCTGGCCCCCGGCGCCGATGACCACCGCGGCCAGCTTGGCCTGGGAGTCCTGCAACGCTGGGGGGAGCCGCGCGGGCAGGGGAGGCTGATCGCCTAGCCTGTGCGGGCTCGTCAGCTGCGCATCTGCNTGGAGCACGGTGAAGCGGGGCAGCGCCGCCACCAGGCGGCCCGCTTGCTGCTGGGCGATCACCCTGGCCTTCTCCTGTGCTGTCTGCGCATCGGGATAGCGCCCCAACGCGACCGCTTGTTCGTTGGCCGTCCGTAGCAGCCCGCACCATGCGGCGCCCGGCATGGCATCACCCTTTCCGTGGCATTCAATCGAGGGCCATTCTTTGTTGACGTAGGTAACTTTACACGAGTGTTGTTTGCGGTGCGCTACCTGTCCTCACTCGGCGCGGCTGCGCCCCCGAGCAGGTGGTGACCGCGGGTGTCGGCACGGGGTTCCGGCCGGTGCCGACACCGGCCAGCCCCTCCGCAGCCTCACGCAGTGGCAGTCTGAGCGCATGAACCGTGTGCTGTACCCGGCCCGCGCGGTCCTGCCTGACGGGCNCACCATCCATCCCGCGAAGGTGGTCGTCACCGACNCCAGCACCGTCGCCGTCTACGGAGTCCATGGGGGAACCCCCTACGCCGCCTTCCGTGGGGGCATCGCCGAGGTACGGGTGGACAACCTGGACACCCCGCAGTTGCCGTCCGATCGCCGGCACCTGGAGGTCGCCGTGGAGGCGGGCGNCATCCTCACCGTCCACCAGACCGGCCACTGCAGCTCCTGCGGCCCTCTGGGGCGCCTCATCCCGCACGAGCTCCAGCCGTGACCACGGCCCTGCCGTCCACGGGACGGGCTGGGCACCGCAGCACCGTCCCTGAGTAACGGGGACCTACCCCTGGTCACCTACCCCAAGGGGACCGGTGAGGGAATGCTGGAACGGTGACAACTCCCTTGGCCCCCGACCAGGGCGACCTGGTGACCGCCGCGCACCCCGGCCCGCCCGATCTGTCCTGGAAAGACCTCACCGCGCTCACGCCCGAGGAGCAGATACGGGCCTACTGCCTGAACCTGGCCAGGGTGGACCTGNCCGACCCCGACCAGCCGCCGCCCCCGTGGGAAGAGGTAGCCGCCGCTGCGGCCGGGTACCTGNGGTTCATCCGCAGCGGGCAGGAGCCCGAGGCACCCCGTGAGTAGCCTGGATGTCCTGCTCTACCTCGGCGCAGTGGTACGCCTGACCAGGATGGCCACCGCCGACCGCATACCGCTGGGCGCGCTGCGGACGAAGGTCCTCGCGTTGGGGCGGACCAGGACACGACGT